>NZ_JAMPOL010000029.1:0-80552 GCF_028480325.1 Providencia sp. PROV182
AGCTCAAGCCATTATCAAGCAAATAATCCAAACTAATACTTAGCTCAGTAAACACTTACTCACTAAATAATACACCTATTTTGTAAGTTGCATTTTCTAAGTAATATGATAAGAACTTAGAGAATTATCGGCTACACAGCCCGCCTAATATGTAAAATAATTCAAGATGTACTTTGAAAGCCACTTAGTTTTTATGTCTATATTCCAATATGGCATTAGCAGGATATATTTTAAAATATAATGACGTCATTTAAGCATAAATGAATGGCTAATTACTCTTCCATAGAATGGACGAGTAATTATCATTTTTTATAAATAGCTTTCATTATATCGTAAATATAAAAATCTGTAATTTAGCTATAAATGCTTAAATTGTGTTTATTTTTAAAATTTTGTATTATCCTTCATCCTAAAAAAACAGAAACAAGTGGAATCAAAAACAGACTGTCGATGAAAGTTATTTTTCATAATTTTGTGATATTCATCTAGTAAAATGAATAATAAGCTTTCTTAACGTTATGGTTTTGTTATGTTTGGTACTTGTAGATAATAAATCCATTTCTTGCTACTTTAAAAATTTAGTAATTTACTAATTGTAACAGTTTAACTGGCTTTTTAACGTACTGATATTTTGTCGAATTAGAGAGTTTTAGAGATAAAATTGACTGTTTTTACCATTTTTTACATAAAAGTATCATTTATACTGGGTTTATCACTTTTCATCGAGTTTAATTGTATCAATAACATTAATATTGTTACAGTGTTAAATAATTCTATTTATTTCCTTTATTTTTAGGTTATACATCTGCTGTATGCGTCTTTTTTAGATGAATATTCCAAGGGTTTAGGCATATCCTCTGGAATATTACTATGCAGTGATACACACGTTGCGTGTAACTTTGTGATATTAAAGTATTATTTTGATTTTAATACGGAAATGTATAGCGTGAAATACTTTGTTACATAGTTGCAATGTCAATTTAGGACTAGTTGAAACTAATTATAAGGGTAGTATATCATTCTGTTAGATATATGCTGAATCGTCTGTAGCATTATCAATGTTATACACATAAATATAAAAAATAAAATATGTAGATAATTATCTGCTAATTTTTATTTCCTTAAATATAAATTGAAGCGAGAATGTTTATGAACACGAAATATCCTGTCGCTTGTGCAGTTGGACAAAAAATAAAAGCCCTTAGAAGAGCTCAAGGCTTTACTGTTTTTCAGTTAGCTAAAGAGATAGATATAAGTGAACAACAACTATTTCGTTACGAGCGTGGTGTGAATCGTATCGATATAGATTGTCTAGTTCGAGTATTAAAAGTTTTAGACGTTAACATGGGTGAGTTTTTTAGTGAAGTCCTGCAAGAGGATACTCAAGTAGATGAGAGCACGGGTAATAAGGGGTTTGAAAGCTCTGCATATACTCTGGTGTAACTAAATATCTATATTGTTTTAGAATGAAACGTAATTCGCTTTAATTCTTAATTGTTTCAATTAGGAACATAAATTAAATATACCTGCTATTTATAGCTTAAAATGACAATAGCTGTTTTTATCTTATGTTTCATTAAAGAACAAATAAAAGCCCGAAAGGGCTTTTATTTTTGTATCTTAAAATAATTATTACTTAAGATTTTACTCAATATCTAAGAAAAATATTGGGTAAGATATTTATGCTCCGTTAACCTTCCTGCTCTTTGATTGGCTCTAATATTACGGTTACGATACGTGTGCCTATCATCTCTCCAATTCTTAATTGCAGTTGATCTAATTTTATGATGGTATCTTGCAAAGGTTCCGATATAGAAGCGTGAATAAATTGGTTAAGAGTCCTTTCATCACTATTATCAATTTGGATACCATAAGATGAGTAGATCTCATTTAATCGAGTCGTTCCTTTTAGACTTAGCCCTGTATCGGGAAGTTCAATAGGAGTGTGTTCAGAGATGTTTTTTTCTGAAAAAAGGCGTTCAAGAAAAATACGATTTTCAGGTTTAAGAACAACGAATAAATGGTCTTCAGCATGAAAGGTAGTTGAACCCCTTGGAGGTAAAACACTTTTTTCACGCGTGATCATTGCAATGACAGTTTGGTCAGGTAATGCAAGTTGCGATAATCGGCGACCCACTGCAGAGCAATCCTCTCCTAATGTATATTCCACTAAATCTGCGTCTATTTGTTCTACTGCGGTAATATCTAAAGTGGCCGCAGGGATCAATGGAGGTGGCTGCATTAAATTTAATTTACGAGCAACGTAAGGCAAGGTTGAGCCTTGTAAGGTTGCTGAAATTAATACCACAAAGAAAACCACGTCAAAAATTAAATGGGCATTAGGTAGCCCGTAGATAAACGGGAAAATAGCAAGAATAATAGGAACAGAGCCACGTAACCCTACCCAAGAAATTAATGTTATTTCAGGTTTAGGGAAACCAAATAATTTTAGAACAGGTATTACAGCCAATGGCCTCGCGATAAACGTTAAGACCAGAGCAATAATTAAGCCTTCAAGCCAGACTTCAATAAGAGAACTTGGGTTGACAAGTAACCCTAGCATAACGAACATGATAATTTGGCTTAGCCATGCTAATCCATCATGGAACAAAAATGTATTGCGTTGAAAAACAAGCCGATGATTACCAATCACAACACCAGTGACAAAAATAGATAAAAACCCACTGCCTTCTAAATTACTGGCGAGACCGAAAGATAGTAGTCCACATGCAGCGACAAGCACAGGATACAAACCAGTAGCTAATAGCTTAATCTTATTGATAATTTTGACTGAAACCCAGCCAACGCTCAAGCCAACAACAGTACCTATTCCCATTTGGCTAAAAAACAGCAGAATTAATTCACTACCTGAAGCTTGTGGGTTCATTAAAAGTTGTAATAAACCAACAGTTAAAAATATGGCCGTAGGGTCATTTGTTGCACTTTCTATTTCTAAAGTGGATTGCAATCGTTCATTTAAATAGATCCCCGCGTTGCGTAGTAAGGAAAAAACGGCTGCGGCATCGGTAGAACCTACGATAGCGCCTAGTAATAGCCCTTCAAGCAGAGGAACGCCGAGAATATAGGCAGCAGCAAGACCTGTCACACCTGCGGTGATAAGAACGCCTAATGTTGCTAGTGTAAAAGATGGTTTCCAAACTAGACGAATTGATTTTACTGATGTTTGTAGACCCCCATCAAATAAAATTAAAGCAAGGGCGAGAGAACCAACGGCATAGGAAACATTCACGTTATCAAATGTAATCTTACCTATCCCGTCTTCGCCTGCTAACATGCCAATAAACAAAAACATGACTAGCATAGGTAAACCGAGCCTAGCAGACAATTTGCTAGAGAAAATTCCCAAAAGAATGAGTATAGAAATCAATAAAATGAGTTGTTCAATAGTTGGCATAATCAGTTTAATCTGTAAGTGAATAAAACGCTGACGATGCATCGTAAAGCGCGCGTAGAAAGCAAAAAATGAAAAAACAGCAAGACGACTAAATATACATAGAGAATAGATTATTTTAGCGAAAAGCTGATAATATCCATTAAAAAGTATATCTACATGATTATAATATAAATAAATTTAAATAATTTGATTATTTATCGCATTTTTTATTATTAAAGTGAGTTAAATCACGTAAAAAAACGATAAATTTGAATAAGTAGGCACCGTAGTCCACTTTATTTTTAATTTTTTAATTAAAGGTAATTTTGAAATGGGGGACATAAGCATTGAGGGGAAAAATAGGCACTTATAAAGTAAGGTAAAAGAGAGAAGGCCGAATATTCTTTCGACCTTCACCATCTAATTAATGGTAGCGCGCTTTTTTAGCTAAATAGTCACCAATAAATTGCATGCCTTGTACTATAATTACCAATGTAACAACGGTAATAGCCATTGCGACATTATCAAAACGTTGGTAGCCGTAGTTTAGAGCTAAGTCACCAACGCCACCACCACCAACGGCTCCTGCCATCGCGGTTGCACCGACTAAAGTAATACTTGCAGCGGTTAAACTTAAAATTAATGATGACTTTGCTTCTGGTAAAATAAAATGCCAAACAATTTGCCAATTAGTCGCTCCCATAGAATCAGCCGCTTCAATAATACCCGAATGTACACTGAGTAATGAATTTTCAACTAAGCGTGCGGTATAGGGCGCAATAAAAATGACTAATGGCACTATTGCTGCAGTTGTTCCTATTGAAGTTCCCACCATAAAGCGTGTGAGAGGGATCATCGCAACTAATAAGATGATAAAAGGCAGTGAGCGAATAATATTAATAATCGGGTTCACTATACGATAAATACATTTATTTTCCCAAATACCGTCTGGTCTCGTTACAACAAGTACGATACCTAATAAGATCCCAAATATAGAACCTAATACGAGCGCAACGCTAACCATCGTAAAAGTTTCTGACATCGCTAATAAAAACTGTTTAGTTGTTAAAGCGGTTTCGAATAATTGTGTCATAGTGCCCCCTTATTAACTGCAACTCCACGTTGGCGAAGAAAAGAAACTGCATCTTCAATTTTTTCTTTATCACCAATAAATTGGACAAACATGCTGCCTAGCACGACACCACTGATCTCTTTCATATTGGCAAACAAAATATTTATTTTGACAATTTCTTTCAGTATTAACTCATTAACAACAGGTTGTTGCGCAGAGGACCCTAAAAATTCAAGACGATAAACATCTTGTTGGTGTTCTAAGTTATGTAGAACGCGTTCTGGAATTTCTTCATTTAACACTGTCCCTACAAATTTTCTGGTTGTGTCTTGATGAGGATTTGCAAAAATATCAAGTACAGTTCCTTCTTCGACAATTTTTCCTGATTCCATAACGGCTACACGGTTACAGATTTCTTCAATGACTTCCATTTCATGAGTTACGAGCAAGATAGTAATATTTTGCTCTTGATTGATTTTTTTTAATAATTGCAAAATTGAGCGAGTTGTTTGCGGGTCAAGGGCTGAAGTGGCTTCATCACATAACAAAATTTGTGGGTTATTGATCAAAGCACGAGCAATACCAACACGCTGCTTTTGCCCACCGGATAGCTGCCCAGGGTATTGGTGTTTTTTATCGCTAAGTTCGACATATTCAAGAATGCTATCAACTCGCCGAGTGATTTCTTGTTTATCGACACCTGAAAGTAATAAGGGCATCGCAATATTTTGAGCAACAGTTTTAGTTTCTAGCAAATTGAAATGCTGGAAAATCATACCAATGCTTTTTTTATGTGAACGAGTTTCTGCAGGGGTATGTTCAGCAATATTCTGGCCATTAATAATAACTGCCCCACTGGTTGGTTTTTCTAATTGATTCACCAAGCGGATAAGTGAACTTTTACCCGCTCCGCTATAACCAATAAATCCAAAGATATCACCTTTATTGATATGCAAATTAATGTCTTGCAATGCAACTAAAGACTGCCCATCTTTTTCATAGACTTTTTGAATATTTTGAAAGGTAATCATGATTTACTCTACATTATCAGTTAATTGCACGCGTTCTGAAGGTGGTGCAGCGGGTTGCCACTCATCACCTAATAATTCAGCTTCTTGGCTATTCTTGACTTGCTCAAGGTGTTGTTCTTGATGACTCAAGTACAATTGAGCTGCAATATGGTCAGCCAATCGTTCTGCCCCAACATTAGTTCCGGGGATTAACCCTATAACAGGCCCCATACTGAGCGATGCACTTAAGTTAAAACAATATAACTGATTGATTTTTAGTGTGTCTTGCTTGTGTTTCGCTTGAAATTCAAAGTGATTACCTAAATAAGGATGTGAAGCTAACTCTGTATTTTCTTCATGAATGGATGGCGTGTATGCATCTCCCCACGTTTTAACTAGCGGTGATAACCGATGAAAGGCGCTGTGCTTGGCCCAATTAATCCGATAACCAGTTGCCAAGATCAAATAATCTAATATAAATTTACCTGTCGTTGTCGTGACATGTAACTTTTTGTTTTTTAATTCAATAAATTTAACTTGAGTATTGAAATTGAAATAAGCATTCTCATGACGAGATACTCTTAATGTGCTTCCGTGCGGCGCTGGTGTTTTGGCTTTGGCAACATAGTCCGTGTAATGCCATTTTTGAGCATCGGTAAAATAGGTATATGCATTGGTAAAACCTGCGCTTCCAGCAACTTTCCCTCGGTTTACACGAGGCATATCGCTAGCACGAATTAAAATTTCAACCGAATTAGCACCATTTTCTAATGCCGTTGCTGAACTATCCATAGCACCTGCACTATAGCCAACAACACCAATGTCTAAACCCTTAAAGCGACGATAGTCAGTACCTGCATATGAATGTTCCCAATAGGTCGTTGGGATGTCATTCATAAAGCTAGGGATATTAGCTTCACTAAAAGACTCCATTCCAGTCGCTAAAATTACATGTTGCGCTTGATAACTGACCGTTCCTTCTGGGGTATCAAAAATTAATTCACGGTAGTTATCGTTTAATTGCACATCCACTAACCGATATTGATTAAGCACATAGGGTTCTGTCATGGTTTTATACCATTGCAAGTATTCTCCCCACTGCACACGTGGGATTTTATCGAGTTCATCCCATTTTTGAATGCCAAACTGAGCTTTAAACCAAGCCTGAAAAGTTAAAGAGGGGGATGCAAGCGCAGGGCCAACCACATGTTTTGGGGAACGTAGTGTTTCCATTAGTGCAGGGGCTTGCCATGGGCCTTCTTTGCCAGCAGAGGCTTGATCGAAAACAATCGCGTTGATACCGCGTAATTTCAGGGCGAATGCTGCTGTAATACCTGACATACCCGCACCAATGATAGCGACATCAACAACTTGGTTTTCAGGGTTATTTTTTGATAATGACCAAGACGTTATTGGTAAATTTAGATACTGCAAATCTTGTTTTATTTGCGCTTCTAATGCCTCTAAACCCATAATCAGTTCCATTGAATTACTCCTTACCTTCTACTATTTCAAAGGGTTCACCCAGAGATAACATCAAGCGGTTTGCCCATGAGAAGAAGGCCGTCGATTGAACTAAATCGAGTAATTCAAGTTCAGATAAACCCAAAGCTTGTAGTGTTTTTATTTGTGGTGCTGTGGCTTGGATAGGGGTTGCAGACAAGGATGCGACTAAGTCTGTGATGGCTAACAATCTGTCATCAAAGCCTTCAGCAAGAATTGAACCGGTCGCAGTGGCTAATAGCTTATCGACATCAGTGCGTCGTTCTTTTGCATACTGACTGGCTTTTCTTGCATGAACAGAAGCGCAATAAATGCAGCCATTAACTTTACTCGTTACCGCCGCAGCGAATTCCCGCTCCCAACGAGGTAGCCCTTCAGTGGTGTAAAATACCCCACGGTCAACTAAGGTTCGTAATTCTAAAATTTTGCTTTGATGTGCGAGTAGTAAAAAATATTCAGAGTTTAATTGGCCAAATTTTTTCATAACCTGAGCTTCTTCAACAGACAATGTCTTCGCATCCCTTGCTGAAATCCAAGCTTCCCATCCTAAGTTATCTTGTGTAAAAGCGGTTGGAGAAGAGTTCCCTTTTCGGGTTAATAGTTGATGGTTCCATTTACCAGCCACAACTTTGGACGAATTACTTGTAAGGCTGCTATTATCTGTCAGTAAAAGGATCCCTTCGATTAGCCGAGCTTGATAGGTGACATAAGTTATTAATTGGGCAAGTAAAATGATGTCACTCTCTTGCCAACCTTGTTCAGTTAATGCAGCAATTAATTGGTAATGGGAGTTTTTAGGTGATTGCGTTAAAATTTGCAGATATTCTTTTGCTGTGGAAAGTGGTTGGGTAAGAGGTTCATCAGGAATTGAGTCTATTAATTGCAAATAAAATTCAGCGAGACGGGGACTTCCCGTTATTTTCGCGACTTCATGAGCAAAATAATATTTCACATCATTTGTGAGAAGTGTCGATGGCGTAGAAAAAATAGCTTCAAATACGGCTTGAGTATTTTCAGTCGCGACTGAGCGTTCATGGCGAATTTTAGCTAGATTGGAATCTGGTGTTAAATTAGTTAAATAATTAATTACATCATTATAGGAAATAGTCATAAAGCAACTCACTTTTTTTAAACGTTTTTATCTCCTTCATTACATATCAATCACATCACTAATCGAACGATCTATTTGTTATATATTTATAACCAAAAAGAATTACAAGTGACTCTTATATTACTTTTGTATTAAGTTATAACGATATAGTCTAAGTTGTGCTCTTTAATTATGATTATACTGCCCAAAATATCTTTACAGGGTTGTTACATATGTTAAAACAAAAAATAATAGGTTTATCTTTAATTACTACTGCTTTAGTTGTGTTGGCTGGGTGTGGCGATAATAGTGAAAAAGATAATCCTAATAAAAAACAAATTACAATAGGCTTTGGTGTTGGCAATTATATTGACCAAGTGGATAAAGGTATTGTACCGATTTTAGAAAAAAAAGGTTATACCGTTAATTTACGCCAATTTTCACAGAATAGGCAAATAAACCCTGCTTTTGAAGAAGGCTCTATTGATGCTTCTGTAAATCAAAGCCGTGCCTATATGGAGGCTTATAACAAAAAAAATAATATTAACATGGTGGCATTGACAGACTCACCGAGTGCGCCTCAAAGCCTGCGGTCAAATAAACATAAAACGCTGGATGATGTGAAAGATGGTATGATTGTTGCGTTATCTAATGACCCCGTTAATGCAGAGCGTGGCGCTAGGATCCTGGAAAAGTTAGGTTGGATTACAATTAAGCCTGATGTGAGTACATTAAGTTTTAGTGTTAATGATATCTCCCCAAATGAATATAACTTAGATATTCGAGAAACCGATGCGGCTCAAGGGTTGCGATTATTAGATGATGTTGATTTTGTTGTTGTGAATGGTAACTATGTGGCAAGTGCTGGCCAACGTATTGCTGATGGTTTAGTTGTAGAAAACTCACCGCTAGAGCATCGCGTTATTGTGACTGTCATGCAAAAAGACCTAGATGCTCAGTGGGCAAAAGATTTGAAAGAAGCTTTTGAATCTAAAGAGTATGCAGATTATATTCGTTCTCAGCGTATTTATGATGGTTTTATTGAACCTGACAGCTGGAACAAATACCCTAAATAAAATCCTAGTCTATTTTTTTATTATTAATATTATGTTAACCACTAATTTTTATTAATTAGTGGTTTTTTGCTATAAAAGATAAATATCTTACTGATTTAATATGAAAAAGATTCGTGTTGAATTTGTAGACAACAGGATGTTTTTTCGTTATTTAATAGGTTAGGAAAGGCATTATAAAAATAGTCTGTAGATAATTTTATTTAGAAAATAGAACTGACAGGGGAAAATATGAGCAATGAATTAATTGATGCATTTAATGTAATAAAATCTAAAAAATGGGTTGATTTGACACATAGCTTCGATAAAGACTCACCGCATTTTTTTATGTTTGACTCTGCTGAGTTTAAAACATTATTTGGCTATCCAGAAGGTTTCTTTGCACAGCAATTTACATTTCCAGGACAATATGGCACCCATATTGATGCTCCCTGTCATTTCGTTGAAGGGAAACGTTATTTACATGAGCTTGAATTAAAAGAACTTGTTCTGCCATTGATTGTTATTGACCAGTCTGAAAGGGCAAAAGAAGATCCTAATTTTGCATTTTCTCTTGATGATGTCCTTAATTTTGAAGCGAAATATGGCCGAATTGAATCAGGGAGTTTTGTTGCATTACGTACTGACTGGAGTAAACGTTGGCCATCACAAGAGCTGATGGATAATAAAGATGACGAGGGCAATAACCAAATACCGGGTTGGGGAATGGATGCACTTAAATTTTTATTTGAAGAACGCGGAATAAAAGCGATTGGCCATGAAACATTTGATACTGATGCAGCAAAAGATTTTCGAAAAAATAATGCGTTACTTGGTGAGTATTATGTATTAGAACAGGATACATACCAAGTTGAATTACTGGCTAATTTGGACCAAGTCCCCACTCGTGGTGCTGTAATTTTTAATATTGTTGCTAAACCAAACAATGCTAGTGGTTTTCCTGTTCGTTCTTTTGCAATACTGCCATAGAATTTATAATTATAACCAATCTGCTAATGTAATAGCAGATTGGCTAAAACGACTATAAAGCAAATAAAATCCATGCAGCAGCTAATAACATACACAAGAGTGCTACAACTCCCCCTGATTTAGAAAACTCACCAAAAGAAATTTTTACGCCATATGCCGCTGATTGTTCGACCACGATAATGCCAGCAAGACTACCGAAAACCAGTAAGTTGCTTGAAAAACCAGAACCCAAAACGAGAGCTGCGCCTAACGAATCGGCATTACCTTCAGGTGTTAAGAAGGGAACGAGTAACATGACTGAGGGGTTGTTTCCAACGATAGTACTTAGAACACCAGTAACTAAAAATAGAGCTAATGGATTGTTGAGATCCACACCATAGCTTCGCAAATCAGTTAATAATTGCTGAGGAAGACCTGTGGCGGCAAAAGCGGCATTGACGACAAATAATCCCATGATGAGTAATAAAAGATTGCCATCGACGAGTTTAAGCATATCACTCGAGGCAATGGATCTATTTAATAATAAAAATCCAGCAGCCGTTAATGCTATAAGTTCTTTAGGAATATCAGTCACAATAAAGGTAATGATAACTGCGAAAGTAATAACGCCAGCTTTTGCTGTTTCCCATACATTTAATGTTTCTTGGGTGGTTTGAGGGGGAGTTGATAGCGCATTTTCTTTAGTCAAATACCAACGATTACGATATAACCAAACAAGTACCAACCATGTTAATGGTAAGGAAAGCAGGGCTGGTATTGCAGACGCCTGTAATAAGCCAACAAACGAGATATCGAGTCCTTGCGCTGCGATCATATTCTGTGGGCTACCAATTAATGAGCCCGCCGCTCCGTTATTAGCCGCGAAACAAAAGCCAAGTAAAAAAGGAATTGGGTTTAAACCGCGAGATAAACTAATTGATACTAATAATGGTGTCATAGCGACAACAACAACATCATTCGTGAGCAATGCAGAAAGAAAGCCGCCGACAAGAATTAAAACAGCCAGTAATATTGGTGGTGAAACTTTTAGCATCGCCACCCGGTTTGCGGTCCAGCTATAAAAACCAGAAACAACAAAAGAAGCAGAAACGACCATAAGCCCAAATAACATACCAATAGTTCGGTAATCAATAGCATTCCATGCATGGGGAGGGGTAATACTATCGATAGCCATCATAGCTAAGGCACCAATAACCGCAGCGCCAGTTCTATCAACTTTGAAGCCAGGTAGCTTACCAAAGCCCATCGCAATATAAACCAAAAGAAAAACAATAACGGTTAACGTCATGATATTCACATTTTAATTAAGAAAATTAGAGGTAATTTATCGGTGAACACCTGATGAAGCAAGGCTAAATAATGTATTGATAATAATGCGTTGCTGTTGGTTCTATTTAAGACTATCTCAAAAAGACGGTGGCTATAATGAAATAGATAATACGTTTAGTAATTTTATTACAAAATTGAGAAATGATCTGTGCGGGTGAGAAAATGTTGGCAGTTCACTGGGTAGAAAAAGATAAATAGAAAATAAATTGTGATGATTGTCACCAATTGAAGATAAATTGTGATTTTTTCTTTGTGATTAAAATCACGAAAAATGTTTTTTTAGTGCAAAAAAAGAGCAATGTAATTTAGTAACACGATTTTTTTGTGATCTTTGTCAATATAAAGATGGGGTAAGTAGGGGGTGGATGGTGATGATGGTCACAAAAAGGCCCGCGTGGTGCGAATCTGATCAAGCTCATGCTAGAGTGAAAGTGTTGAAAAAATCACAGACGTTATTTGGCGATAACGTTACAACTTTATCATTTTCGTACCACGGGGTTCTGTCATGGTAACATCAAATATCAAATTAAAGGTACAGAATTTTGGGCGTTTCCTCAGTAATATGGTTATGCCTAATATCGGTGCCTTTATCGCTTGGGGATTAATAACGGCGTTATTCATCCCAACTGGCTGGTGGCCTAATGAGACATTAGCTCAACTTGTTGGCCCTATGATCACTTATTTATTACCACTATTAATCGGTTATACTGGTGGCCGTTTAGTTGGTGGAGAGCGGGGCGGAATAGTCGGCGCAATAACAACAATGGGGGTAATTGTTGGTGCTGACATGCCAATGTTTATGGGGGCAATGATTGCTGGCCCATTAGGCGGATATGCAATAAAACGTTTTGATTTGTGGATAGAAGGCAAAGTTAAAACAGGTTTTGAAATGTTGGTGAATAATTTTTCCTCCGGCATTATCGGCATGTTATTAGCCATTTTGGCTTATTTAGCTATTGGGCCTCTTGTTGCAGGGCTATCCAAAATATTGGCAGCAGGCGTGAATGTGATGGTGGAGAATAATTTACTTCCACTCACGTCTATTTTTGTTGAGCCCGCCAAGATATTATTTCTAAATAACGCGATTAACCACGGTATTTTCTCACCCTTAGGTATTCAACAAGCGACTGAAACTGGCGCATCTATTTTCTTTCTTATTGAAGCCAACCCTGGACCGGGTTTAGGTGTTTTACTTGCTTACATGTTTTTTGGTAAAGGAAATGCGAAGCAATCTGCACCAGGAGCCGCAATTATTCACTTTTTTGGTGGGATACATGAGATTTATTTCCCCTATGTCTTAATGAACCCTCGGTTAATTCTTGCAGTTATTCTGGGTGGGATGACAGGAGTGTTTGTTATGAACCTTTTTCATGCAGGGTTAGTCTCTCCTGCATCACCGGGTTCAATATTTGCAGTTCTGTTGATGACGCCTAAGTCATCATTGGTCGGTGTGATTTTATCAGTCACCAGTGCGACGTTAGTTTCCTTTATTGTTTCCGCGATTTTATTAAAGAAAACTCGCATAGGTGATGATGATGAGCTCGAAAATGCTACGAAAAAAATGCGTAATATGAAATCGCAATCAAAATCATCGGCAGCAGTAGAAATCAATCAAAATACCTCTGTTAATTTAGCAGAAGTACGCAACATTATTGTAGCTTGTGATGCAGGAATGGGTTCTAGTGCCATGGGAGCAGGGGTATTAGCTAAAAAGGTGCGTGATGCGGGCTTATTAGGAATTTCTGTTACGAACATGGCAATTAACGACCTGCCGGATAACGTTGATATTGTGATAACGCATAAAGATTTAACACAAAGAGCGAAAACATTTGCACCAAATGCAATGCATATATCGTTGACTAATTTCCTAGATAGCCAAACGTATAATGATCTTGTAACAAACTTAATAGCTAAAAAAAATCCTAAAGCAGCAAATGATGGACGACTGATTAAACAAACGATTATTGCAGCAAATGATGAATCCTATGAAATGGAAGATCATGATGATGCGATATTTACATTGAGTGCAAAGCATATTCATTTAAACCTATCTGCACAGAATAAAATGCAAGCCATTCAATTTGCGGGGCAAAAATTAGTTGAGGGTGGCTATGTTGAGCCTGACTATATTGAGGCGATGTTAGCTCGCGAAAAACTGACTTCAACCTATCTAGGTGAATCTATTGCTGTTCCTCATGGCACCATAGAAGCAAAAGATCGAGTATTAAAAACTGGCATTGTTATTTGCCAATACCCTGAAGGCGTACAATTTGGTGAAGAACCTGATGAAATTGCCCGCCTAGTTATTGGTATTGCAGCACAAAATAATGAGCACATTGAAGTTATCACACGAATTACTTCCGCTTTAGATGAAGATGGGGTTATTGAGCGTTTATGTGAAACCCAAGATGTTCAGGAAGTACTCGAAATTTTAGCGTCTCAAAGTGCAGCATGAGGAGAATAATAATGAAAGTCATTCATTTTGGTGCAGGAAATATAGGCCGCGGTTTTATTGGTAAATTATTAGCAGACGCAAATTCACAAGTAACTTTTACTGATGTCAATCAGCCATTAATTGACCAATTAGCACATCAACAATCTTATAATGTTCATGTTGTTGGTCAGGAAAATCGTATTGAGAAAGTCCAACACATTCACGCTGTTAATAGTAATGACCCTAAAACGATAGAGTTTATTGCAACAGCAGATATGCTTACAACAGCAGTCGGGCCACAGGTGCTGGAAAAAATTGCCTCAACGATAGCTAAAGGCATTATTCATAGAAAATCGTTGGGAAATAACCAGCCGCTCAATATTATTGCATGTGAAAATATGGTAAGAGGAACTAGCCAACTAAAGCAACATGTATTGGCTCAATTGCCTGAAGAGTTGCATCAATGGGTTGAGCAGCATATTGGCTTTGTAGACTCCGCAGTTGACCGTATTGTTCCTCCGATGGATGCAGCGAATGATGACCCGCTTGACGTTACTGTCGAATCCTTTAGTGAGTGGATTGTTGACCAGACACAATTTGTTGGTGATATTCCTATTATCAATGGAATGGAATTAACGGATAACCTAATGGCATTTGTTGAACGCAAACTATTTACGTTAAATACAGGCCATGCGATGACAGCGTATTTGGGACAATTATATGGATACCAAACAATTAGTGAGTCAATTGGGGATTTGAGGATCCATACTGTTGTTAAATCGGCTATGCAAGAAAGTGGACAAGTTTTAATTCAACGTTATGGCTTTGATTCACAAATACATAATCAATACATAGATAAAATACTAAGTCGCTTTGCAAACCCATATTTAAAAGATGATGTTAGTCGAGTAGGGCGACAGCCTATGAGAAAGTTAAGTTCTAATGATCGCTTAATTAAGCCGTTGTTAGGCACATTTGAATACCAATTACCAAATGAAAATCTGATCATAGGAATTGCTGCCGCATTGCATTTCAGATGTGAAGCTGATCCTCAAGCAAATGAAATGGCAAAGTTAATTGCTGACAAAGGTATATATCAAGCGGTTGTTGAGCTTTGTGGGTTAGAGCAATATCCCGAGGTTGTTGATAGAATCTGTTCCCAATACCAGTTATTGATATTGAGTAACAAGTGATATTACGGATAATAGATTGATTAATTGAGGTTCAGTCACTTTATGGCTATCTACAGTATGATAGTAAGTAGTATAGCTATAAAGTGATAAAAGAAGCTAATATGGAAAATAAACAAAACATTGAAAATCAGATTCTTGAGCGGTTAAATCAACGGCCGGAAGTAAATTTATTTGTTCAAGAGGTCGTTCTTTTAATTTCACAAGCTATTGATAAATTAATGTTAAAAGTTTTTAGAAAGGATGATTATGCGGTAAAATATGCAGTTGAACCACTTTTAACTGGAAATGGGCCATTAGGAGAGTTATCGGTTCGTTTGAAACTTCTATTTGCATTAGGGGCGATTTCTCGTGAAACCTATGAAGATATAGAATTATTTCTTGCTTTGAATGAATCGTTATCAGCAGAAAATTTAAATATAAATTTTACAGATGATGAAATTTTAGGCAGTATTAAAATGCTTCATTGTATGGAACCTTTACCAGAAATGATGAGATTCAATCAACCAGAGGATCTTGTCGATAACCAATTAATTGAATTGCAAAAACACCGTTTTCAACAAATGATAAAATCATCGTTAGTATTATCTGTAACTGCTTTAATTACCCAAATTATAGAAACCGATGTATTTTAAAATTGTAAACTCAATTCTCTGATATTTTATTGTTTACTTATCAAAGTAAATATGTATGAAATAATGCTTTATTATCCGACTATCAATAGAATATAGAATGAATATTATTGTTGCACATGAAATCACCACTGAAGATAAAGAAGAACTACTTGCAGGGTTACGTAGTTTTAATATCCAATATTTGAATGCAGAACGTTTTAGTGAGTTAGGCGTTTATTTTAAAAATGACTCTGGTGTTATGCTTGGTGGATTACTGGCTTCTGTAAAGGCAAATTGGCTTTGTATCGATTTTTTATGGGTAAGTGAGGACGCCAGAAAAACGGGATTAGGCAGTAAATTGATGTATACCGCTGAACGAGAAGCAATAAAATTAGGGTGTATTCATAGTTTAGTAGATACATTCAGTTTTCAAGCCTTACCCTTTTATGAAAAATTAGGATATGTAAAACAAATGTCCTTGCCTGATTTCCCAGAGACAGGCATGGAAAGGCATTATCTCACTAAAACTGAATTATCATAATCATATTTACTGCATTTAATCTGCTGTAAGTTGACATTGTTGTTATCATTTAAATTTATTTTGTGCGGCTAGCATTTGATACACGAAGAGAAGATATGAAAGTTTGTATTATAGGAACATCTGGAGCAGGGAAGACGACGTTATCTGCCAAGTTATCTGATGAATTTAACACGCCCGTGTATGGTTATGATGAGATTTATTGGGATAAAACTCAGCAGGAATATATCAAAAATCCTCAACCTATTATTAACGCCTTAGTTTCAGTGATAACGTCTAAAACGGAATGGATAGTTGAAGGTGCTTACGATAGGCGTTTAATACCATTTTTTAACGATTGTACGCTGATTATTCGCTTAATTATACCTTATCGTATTTGTGTCTTTAGAATTGTAAAACGATACCTTTCATCGAAATTTACAACAATGGGGCCTAAAGAAACGCTTTTTAATATGATTGAACTGCTACGCTTTGCAAAGCAATTTGATAAGAGACTTGATGATTTCTTTGCTAAAAATCCTTTATTTGCATCTAAAGTCATCATCATAGATAACTCCGAACAATGTATTGATACGATAAAAAAACATTTAGAGCAAATAAAATAAATAGAGTTGGTTTACTACCAAGCACCTGCCTTTATAACTAATCTTTGCGATAATTTTATTTAAGATGATTAAGTTTGGGTTACTACCAACCGAGGCTTATGCGAACACAGCGTTTGTGTCTATGGTACTTCTTATTTTCTTAATGTTTAGATATTGTTTGATTGCTGATCTGAACTTACAAACTTATATAGGTCTAAAACTTAATATAAGTGTAAATATGAGGTATGACATGAGGCTGTTTATAATAGTTTTTGCAGTAATGCTTTCCGCTTGTGCATCTTCTGGGCGTGAGTTAAGTAAAGAAAATCCTAAAGATGACCCTTACGTTGATAGCACATTAAACAGTATTAAAGCTGGTCAGAATATTCAAATAGAGCGGAAAATGCGACGAGGATATTAATCTAGCAATAGAATAATTAATAATAAACTAAGAAGTCTGCCTATGAAGTGCCTTCTACTAATCGTTGGGCAACTAATTACTGGGGGGCATTTCATCGTTATAAATTTTTCTTTTTGGCGATTTAGTATTTTAAAAGCCAAGACATAGGGCCGTTGTTGACATATGAAGATACAAACCTTAGGTATCGGTTAATTCGTATGCTTTTTTTGTGTCTTGCTGTTTCGATTTGGCTTGTATTTCGCTTTATAGGGGGGATTGAGTATGAGTAGTAGACATGACTAGCTTGATGAGGTTTTTGTTTAGGTGGGAATAGCTGGGTTTAGCTTGCTGTGGTGTCCCCTGCAGGAATCGAACCTGCAACTAGCCCTTAGGAGGGGCTCGTTATATCCATTTAACTAAGGGGACTTTTGGAGTCATAATTATGACAGCGAAGGCATTTTACTGTTCAGGTCTAATTGAATCAAGTTGTTACGGGCAAATAATCTAATTTATCTTCCATAAATGTTTTTTTGACTATTTTTTACTCTAAAATAGGGTGATTATCATTTCCATAATTAAGGGAAGCGAGCATTTCTGCTTTGTACTAATTGTTCAATTTTCTTATAATAAGAATATGATTAAATGGCGTATAATTAATCCTTAAGGTAATTAAATAACTCAAAAGGATTAACATAATTCTTTTTTTAGCCTTACTATAAGCAAAACAGTTATTACAGTGGAAAGTACCGTAGTGGAACGGTGCAGGGAATGGAGAAATGTTATGAAGTTTCGCATGACGGGCGTTTTTCTGGCAGGGGTGCTAATTGCAGGTTGTGCAAGTAGCATTGATCCAGAAACACATGAGCGTTCAGACCCCTTAGAAGGGTTCAACCGAGCAATGTTTAATTTCAACTATAACGTCCTCGACCCTTATGTGTTAAGGCCAGTCGCTGTTGCTTGGAATGATTATGTCCCGATGCCTGCCCGTAATGGATTAACCAATTTTTTTGTTAACCTTGAAGAACCTGCAAGTATGTTGAATAGCTTTTTGCGGGGTGAAGTCACTCAAGGTTTCAAACATTTTAACCGCTTTTTCCTTAATACCGTCTTTGGTATGGGGGGACTCATTGATGTTGCATCAATGGCTAATCCTCAGCTAGTTAAAGAAGAACCTAAACGCTTTGGTAATACATTGGGTTATTACGATGTGGGCTATGGCCCCTATGTGGTACTGCCAGGATATGGTAGCGCAACACCGAGGGAACAAGGGGGGGACTTAGTTGATGATTTATATCCAATGCTAAGCTATCTCACATTCTGGATGTCAGCGGGTAAATGGGCACTGGAAGGAATTGAAACTCGAGCAAGGTTATTAGATTCAGATGGATTACTGAAAAACTCTTCAGACCCGTACTTAATGATGCGAGAAGCCTATTTCCAACGTAATGACTTTTTATCAAGTGGTGGTGCGTTAAAAGCAACAGAAAACCCAAATGCAGCAGCGATTGAAGACCAACTTGATTCGATAGATTAGTATATTGAATTGTTTTGGAAGGTTTATCACTCTCTTGTATACGAATGATACTAGAGAGTGATAAATAAAAAGCTAATCATTGTCTCGCTTTCCTCGTTGAGAGACGGTGTCAATTAAGGCTATTACCCCTAATACACCAATAAAACCGACAGTAAACAGTGTTCCCATAAAGCCTCCTAAGTTTTAGTCATTGTAGCCTCTTTTACATGCCTTTCGGCTTTAGCCAATAATAGAATATAGCGTGATTAATACAGTTTGATGAAAAAGCCATACATATTAGTGGATATCATCAGTATAAAATATGCTATTAAGTTGTACTTGCAAATAAGAACATTCAGAGAATGAATGGTAATCTAATGAAATATAAAGCGATTTATCTTAAAAATGCGATAGTGTGTATTTTATAAAGAAATGATGAGGTGAACTCATGTGCTTAACATTTAATTTACATATGATGCGGATTAGGGTCAAGAAAATTTATGTTAAGTTTTGAAAATTAGTGAGATGAGATAGTTGAAGTTGAAAATAGTATCAGGGAGTGAACTCCCTGATACTTAAAAATTCAATTAATTAGAATGTATAGTTGAAGTTTACGCCGTATAACCAAGCAGAACCTTCAGATTTGAAACTCGTCATAGTTCTAGGGTCTTTTTCTACAAGCCTTTCATTTATATTGACTTTTTTGCCATGCATATAAGAAATACCCACATCAACAGAAGCGTTTTCATTAAATGCATAAGTGGTTCCTGCGCTTAACCAGTAACGGTCTTGGTCAGGAATAGAAATTGAACGATATTTAGCTGGTACAGGGCTTTCATCATAGGCAATACCTGTACGGAAAGTCCAATTATCATCATAGAAATAAGTGGTACCGATAGCGAGACGCCATGCATCATCAAAGTTTTCTGGTTTATGGAATAGTTCTTGGCCATCGCTCTTACGATAAGCGGTTAATTCTTTAAACTCACTCCAGCCCGTGTAAGCAACGCTATAATGCAGTGCCCACTTAGGTGCGACTTTATGGTAACCAGAGAATTCCCAGATATCAGGTAAGTTAAGGTCTAAAGTTCCCTTGATTTTTTCGCCACCAGTCCCTACAAGACCATTTGGAAGGGGCATATTTGGTAGGTCATTTGAGTATTTACCATTTTCAAATTTAACTTTAACTTTAGAACGGTAAGTTAAGCTTAAACGGTTGTCTTCATTGATCTCATACAACAGACCCGCATTCCAACCATAGCCCCAGTCATCACCTTTTAGCTTTGCCATGGTTGAGCTTGGGCCAATACCGGGTAGGCTTGAGACAGGTGGTTGTAGAGATAGCACTCCCGCATGACGAGTTATTTCAGCATCCGCATAAACTGCGTTAGCACCTACACCAAAACTAAAATGGTTATTTAAACGATAGGCACCACTTAAATTTAGGTTAACGGTTTTTAAGTCGGTTTTACCACCAACTGAACCTGCGGCATAATCTTTAGGGAAATCGGTAGCTAAACCAAAGTTGGTAGTCATTGATGTACCAACCGCCCATTTATCATTGACAGGAAAGATAAAGTGAGCGTTAGGAACAAGAGCATTTGGTGCGATATTGTTCGAAGTAAACATATCGTTATCACGCCCTTTAATATCAACACTTGGGTCAATATAAACAGCCCCAATAGAAAGAGAAGGGCGATCAAACAACATCATGGCAGCAGGGTTTCGGCTTCCCTCACTTGCGTTGTCGCCCATCGCACCAGCCCCTGAAAACGCGCGTCCCAGTGCGGATGTAGAATATTCATTAAGCAAAAAACCAGCCGCGCCTGCGTTGGATGATACAATTGCCACTGCTATTGCTAAAGCTGATCTAGAGAACAGGTTTTTCTGGTTCATGACCAAAACCCTCTTATGTTTTATTTTGAATAAAGCGACTTCTATCGCAAGAAGCGCAGAATTGTAGGGTCCCTTGCCGCTATGACAAATCAGACCAGTTACTAGAGTATAGGTCTGACCACCTGATATGTTGCAAGCTTGTTTTGCAGTTATTGTGACTTTGTTTTCAAAAATGCGACATATTTAACAAAATGGCAACATAAACTGACGGATTGGGAGCAATAAGTATACGAATACGGGGTAAGATCAAACTTATGTTTAATTATTAGCGATATATTTTGATACACACTAGTTTTTAGCACTTTTTCAGCGTTATGATAGCAGCTTAACAGTTTGTTTATTTGGAGAGTAAGATGACTGATGCGATTAACCGTTGTAGCGCGGATGAAACCGCAGCCTGCTGCTGTGTAGATGTGGGAACAGTATTGGATAATAAAGACTGTACTGCTTCGTATCAGCATGTTTTTGCTACACAAGGTGAAGCAGAAAACATGTTGAAAACACTCACAGAGAAAGCAAAATCTGTTGAGTCAGACCCTTGTGTAATAACCCATTCTATCAAGTCTGTAGAGGGTGGAGTTGAGCTGACGGCTGAGTTTAGTTTTAGCTGTGAAGCTGAAAGCCTGATTTTTCAATTAGGCCTTCGTTAATCAAACGATTGAATTTAC
Organism: Providencia sp. PROV182; assembly: GCF_028480325.1. Taxonomy (NCBI): domain Bacteria; kingdom Pseudomonadati; phylum Pseudomonadota; class Gammaproteobacteria; order Enterobacterales; family Morganellaceae; genus Providencia; species Providencia sp. PROV182. The sequence continues at coordinate 21,278 of NZ_JAMPOL010000029.1, forward strand.
TCTAATTTGCCTTTTATCACTAAAACGATGGTGTGATTAACGTTCAGTGGTAAAAGGCTTCCTTTATCTTTTCACTTTCTTCTATTGCAAATCGCTGTGTTTTTACTCTAAGTTGCGTACCTGCTCGCATTTTTTATTAATACCCATTGATAATTGTGAATTTTATGTTAACAATCATTACAGGTCAGACCTCTTTGTCCGCTTAGTGAGTTAGTTAACTATAATTTTCATTTTTGCTTTTAGCAGGAGCGACCATGAATCAATATCTCCACCATGGTGAAAATACAGATAAAACAAAAGAAAGGATCGCCATTGTCAGTGGTCTACGCTTGCCTTTTGCAAAACAATCTACGGCATATGCAGGAATTCCAGCCGTCGATTTAGGTAAAGCAGTCGTTGCTGAATTATTAGCCCGCAGTGATTTAGACAAAAACCTTATTGAGCAACTGGTATTTGGGCAAGTAGTACAAATGCCTGAAGCGCCGAATATTGCGCGGGAAATTGTTCTTGGAACAGGTATGAGTGTCTCAACAGATGCCTATAGTGTATCAAGAGCCTGTGCGACAAGTTTTCAAGCAATTGTTAACGTTGCTCAAAGTATGATGGTAGGTGATATTTCTATCGGTATTGCTGGCGGGGCCGATTCATCTTCTGTGCTTCCTATTGGCGTATCAAAAAAATTGGCCGAGACATTATTAGCATTAAGTAAAGCGAAGTCTGTTGGGCAAAAATTATCCCTGTTAACGAAATTACGCCTGAAGGATTTAGCGCCAGTCGCACCAGGCGTTGCGGAATATTCTACAGGGCTGCGTATGGGCGATACCGCAGAGCAAATGGCGAAAAGTTATCAAATTAGCCGAGCCCAGCAAGATGAACTCGCCCATCGTTCGCATATATTAGCGACAAAAGCGTGGGAAAATGGCGCTTTAAATGATGAAGTTATGACCGCATATATGCCGCCCTTTAAGCAAGCTTTTTCCCAAGATAACAATGTGCGTACAAACTCAGTATTATCATCCTATGCGAAATTAAAACCCGCCTTTGACCGTAAGCACGGTAGTGTTACCGCTGCGAACAGCACGCCGTTGACCGATGGTGCTGCTGCAGTATTGATGATGACCGAGTCCCGAGCAAAATCGCTGGGTTATACGCCGCTAGGCTATATTCGAAGTTATGCGTTTTCAGCGATAGACGTATGGGAAGATATGCTATTAGGGCCTTCTTATGCCACACCACTCGCATTAAAACGTGCAGGGTTATCGTTGCAAGACTTATCCTTGATTGATATGCATGAGGCCTTTGCTGCGCAAACGCTCGCTAATTTACACATGTTTGGTAGCCGTAAATTCGCTCAGGAGAAACTGGGAATGGATAACGCAATTGGCGAAGTGGATATGGCTAAATTTAACGTCTTAGGTGGTTCTATCGCGTATGGGCACCCGTTTGCGGCTACAGGCGCACGTATGGTGACTCAAACCCTAAATGAATTGCGCAGACGGGGTGGTGGTTTTTGTTTAACAACAGCTTGTGCTGCGGGTGGTTTAGGTGCAGCAATGATCTTAGAGGTGGAATAATGGCTCAAAATTCTGCTACAGAAGTTGCGAGAGAAACAACACAACAAGCTTTTAGCTTAGAAATTTATGGTGAAAACGTGGGGGTGATCTTCATTGATGTTCCCAATGAAAAAGTCAATACATTAAAAGCTGAGTTTGCGGAGCAATTCCTTGCGATTTTACAGCAAGCGCAGTCTACCTCTGGCCTGAAAGGGTTAGTTATTACCTCAGGGAAAAAAGATAATTTTATTGCTGGTGCGGACATTAGCATGATCGCTGGCTGTGAAAATAAAGCCCAAGCCAGTGAGTTGTCAAAAGCAGGCCATGTATTATTTGATAAAATCTATAATTACCCCTTGCCTATTATTGCTGCGATACATGGTGCGTGTTTAGGGGGCGGGCTAGAGCTTGCTTTAGCATGTCATGCACGAGTTTGTTCAAATGATAATAAAACGAAATTAGGCTTACCCGAAGTACAATTGGGGTTGTTACCCGGTTCCGGAGGAACGCAGCGTTTACCTAGGTTGATCGGCATTCCACATGCATTGGATTTAATGCTGACAGGTCGTCAGTTAAAAGCCAAACAGGCGCTGAAATTAGGGTTGGTTGATGATGTGGTTCCTGAGTCTATTTTACTCGACGTTGCAGTTAAAATGGTGAAAAAAGGGGGCGTTCAGCGTCCTGCTATTCATTGGCAACAGCGCTTATTAAGCAGCAAATTACTTCGCAATAAAGTGTTCGATAGCGCCAAACAAAAAGCACTCAGCAAAACCAAAGGCCATTACCCAGCCCCTGAAAAAATTATTCATGTTGTGAAAACAGGAATGAATAAAGGGTTGCAAGCCGGTTATGCAGAAGAAGCGAAAGCCTTTGGTGAGCTTGTGATGACACCAGAGTCTGCTGCATTACGTAATTTATTTTTTGCGGTTACTGCGTTAAAAAATGAAACGGGTGCACAAGCAACACCCTTGAAGATTAATCAAGTTGGTGTGCTTGGTGGCGGGTTGATGGGGGGCGGAATTGCTTATGTCACGGCTTTTCAAGGTAAATTACCCGTTCGTATTAAAGATATTTCAGACAAAGGTGTTACCCAAGCCTTGCGCTATAGCTGGGATCTGCTGACTCAGCGAGTTATCAAGCGGCGGTTATTAGCTCGAGAGCGTGCAGCCGTTATGGCTAGAGTATCAGGCACATTAAGTTATCAAGGTCTTGAAAACGCTAATGTTATTATTGAGGCGGTATTTGAAGATTTAGCACTAAAACAAAAAATGGTTGCTGAAGTTGAAAAGATGTCGAAACAACAAGCCATTTTTGCCTCTAATACATCATCTTTACCTATTCACCAAATTGCACAGAATGCGACCCATCCTGAAAAAGTTATAGGCTTACACTATTTTAGTCCAGTGGATAAAATGCCGTTGGTTGAAGTCATCCCTCATCAACACACCGATGAAACAACGATTGCAACTGTTGTTGCTTTGGCAAAACGCCAAGGCAAAACAGCGATTGTTGTAGGGGATGATGCAGGTTTCTATGTAAATCGTATTTTAGCGCCATTCTTATGTGAAGCCGCCCAATGCCTTGTTGAAGGTGAATCAATAGAGCATATTGACCGTGCTTTAGTTGAATTTGGCTTCCCTGTCGGGCCTTTTAATCTATTAGACGAAGTCGGTATTGATGTAGGGACTAAAATTTTACCGATTTTAGTTGAGCGTTTTGGTGAGCGTTTTAAAGCCCCTGATTTACTCGATAAAGTCGTTAAAGATGACCGAAAAGGGAAGAAAAACGGCAAAGGTTTTTATGAATATGGTCATCACACAAATAAGTTGTGGTTTTGGAAAAAAGCCAATAAACGTCAAGTTGATAAAACCATTTATTCACTGATTGGCGTAGTTCCCAACAATACACTAACTAAAGCGGATATTGCACAGCGGTGCGTTATGATGATGCTTAACGAAGCTGCCCGTTGTCTTGATGAAAATATCATTAAAAGTGCGCGTGATGGGGATGTGGGGGCGGTATTTGGTATCGGTTTCCCGCCTTTCTTTGGTGGCCCATTCAGGTATATGGATAGCTTGGGGATTGCAAAAACCGTGGAAACCCTGAATAACCTCGCTGTGAAATATGGTGATAAATTCGAGCCTTGTGAATTGCTATGTAACATGGCAGAAAATAATCAAACCTTTTTTTCTGCAAATGCAGAAGATGAGGTTAACGCAACAAAACTAAGTAACGAACAATAATGGCATAGCAGGGTAGACTATTAGCCGATGGTTGTTTGATTCAATAAAACTAGTCAAGGCCTGATGCCAAATATATTCTTGGTTATCAGGCTTTTTTAAGTAAAGTTCGCATGATTAGAATAAATAATTATATTATCTTTAACTGATTGATAATAAATAGCAAACTTTAGCCCACAACATAGCCAGCTAAAGAAACATACATAAAAATCTACCCAAATCATTTTCTTTGTTGGTCATTTCATGCAGAATCACATTTCACCCCAACTGATGGTTACTTTTACAACAATTATCTTAACAACAAAAGAATAACCACCTTAATAAGGTAGGTTACTCAGATGGTGGATTATGCAAGTTTACATTATGCGTCACGGTGATGCAGCGATACAAGCGCCTAGCGATGCTGAGCGCCCATTGACTCAAAAGGGAAAAGACGACTCAGTATTAATGGCTCAATGGTTACAGAACCAAGGTATTAAGATTGATTCGGTGTTAGTAAGCCCTTATTTAAGAGCCGAACAAACTAGGCAGATTGTGAGTCAATACCTTGATTTGCCAGCAAAGTCGGAAATTTTAGGGCAATTAACACCTGGAGGGAATGCTGAATTTGTGGCTGATCATATTCGAGACCTTGCTGTGCTAGGTGCAAATGCGATATTAGTTGTATCTCATTTACCGCTGGTTGGTTATTTAGTATCGGAGCTGTGCCCACATAAAGAACCACCTATGTTCACCACATCAACAGTTGCATGCGTAGATATTGATGTGGCTCATCAGAAAAGTCATTTCGAATGGATGTTGAGCCCATCACAATTGCTGTTTGCTAAATAATACAGAACAGTATGAGCGCTTAACGGCGAGCGCTCTCTGCAGTTTCAATAAGTAGTAATAAGGCAGCATTACCACCCCATTCTTTAGGTGCTTGGTGAAAAGCAATAATATCAGGATGTTGGGCAAGCCATAGTGGTGTTTGCTGCTTTAAAACATGCTTGCCATGGCCGTGCATAATGCAGGCACAATAGACATTTTCACGCTTACAGGCCGCAATAAGCGCGCCAATTTCTTGTTTTGCTTCCATTTGTGTTAAGCCATGTAAATCTAAAAATAGCTCGGGAACGTAGTCACCCCGACGAAGTTTCTTTAATTCATAAGGGTTGGCTTCTGGCCTTAAATAACGTGTAGGCCCTTCATTTTCAAGTTGAGGCTGGAATTCATCTGAAAAATAAAAAGAGGCGTCAACCTGTTCTTGCATGACTTTTTTATTTGATGCTTGTGTCACTTTGGCACGTACAGGTGCGTGCAGGACTTGGTCCTGACGGATTTTTTTTGCTCCATTAATGGCTTCTTTGAAAAGACGAATATCTTCATCTTCTAGACCAAATTTTTTTTTCATAATTTTAGTAATGTATTTTTGTGATTAATTTTTCTGGTTGCTAGTGTAACTCATTTTTAATGAATGGTGATAATCGTAGATTGTTCGCGTGAAGTAACATATTTATAACCTTTTTGCAGGTAAGCATTGACAAAAGGGGACTTGCTAGTCTAATTGTATATACATATCTATACTATTTATTAATACAATGATTAAAACTGAATTCAATAACAATAGGAAAAACGATGGTATTCAAAACACACTCACAAGATATCGTTTGGCGTAATGGCCGTATTGCCACTATGGACCCAGAACTATCGGTCCCTTATGGACTTGTTGAACACCATGATTTAGTTGTCCGTGATAATAAAATAGTTGCAATAGTTCCTACTCAGGAAGTCGAACTAAATGACTGCCAGGTTATTGATGTCAAAGGTAAATTAATAACGCCCGGATTAATCGATTGCCATACTCATTTAGTTTTTGGCGGTGACCGAGCGTCTGAATGGGAACAGAGAATGAATGGGGTTTCTTATGAAACCATTAGTTCTCAAGGTGGTGGAATTAATTCTACTGTGCGTGAAACTCGTAAGATGAGCGAGAACGAATTGTTTGAACGAGCTAAACCAAGGCTCGAAGCATTAATTCGAGAAGGCGTGACAAGTATTGAAATGAAATCAGGTTATGGGCTTGACTATGAAAATGAAGAAAAACAATTACAAGTCGCGAAACAGTTATCTGCACAATATCCTATTTCAGTCAGTTCAACCCTGCTTTCCGCTCACACTGTCCCCGTTGAATATAAAGATAGACCTGATGAATACATTGATTTGATTTGCCAAAAAATCATGCCTGAATTATGGGAAAAAGGCCTGTTTGAGGCGGTAGATGTTTTCTGTGAAAGTGTAGGGTTTTCCCTTTCTCAAAGTGAAAAATTATTTTCAGCGGCTCAGAAATTAGGGATCCCAGTGAAAGGGCATGTGGAGCAGTTATCAAACTTAGGTGGGAGCGAGTTGGTTGCTCGTTACAAAGGTTTGTCAGTTGACCATATTGAATATCTAGACCTAGAAGGGATTAAAGCACTTAAAGCGAGTGGAACGGTTGCAGTTTTATTACCGGGGGCATTTTATTTTTTACGGGAAACCAAGTTACCGCCAATTGAGCTGTTGCGGGAACACAATGTTCCTATGGCAGTTTCAACGGATTTTAACCCAGGCACCAGTCCTTTTGCCTCATTACGTATTATTATGAATATGGCGGCCGTCCTATTTAAGCTGACACCGGAGGAGATATGGGCAGGCGTGACACGTAACGCTGCAAAGGCGTTAGGCCGTGAAAATAGCCATGGGCAATTGAAAACGGGCTTTGTTGCTGATTTTGTTGTGTGGAATGCGCAAGAGCCTGTCGAAATGATTTATGAACAAGGGAGTAACCCATTGTTCATTAGAGTGCATGAAGGCAAAATTACCCATCGAAACGGGTGATATATGTGACCCGCAGTTCTAGCTACGAAAATAACAATAATTAATAGTGGTAAATGATGTTGTTTGCCGCAATTTACCCTAAATATTTTCTGTTTTTTGTTTGTTTTTATTAAAATTACATCGTTTAATTATGTGAATGCTTAATAATTAAGCATGATGTTTTTATTCGCGACTGTCAGGATAAAAAATGTCCGATAGCACTAAGGTCGTGTTGTATGCTATCCAATGAATAGCATATTAATACTTAAGATTTTAATCATTAAATTGGAAATGACTGTGACAGCCGATAAAAAGGATAAACAGGGGGCACCGCTCCCACTCTATTTGCAAGTAAAACAATCGATAATTGAAAAGATCCATACGGCAGAGTGGAAGGCAAATGACCGTATTCCATCTGAGTCTGAGCTCGTGACACAGTTTCAATGTAGCCGGATGACCGCTAACCGAGCACTACGTGAATTAACGGCTGAAGGGTTATTGGTTCGCTTGCAAGGTGTGGGAACGTTTGTGGCTGAGCCAAAGGGGCAATCCGCACTATTTGAAATACACAGTATTGAAGCCGAAATACTGGCAAGAAACCATAAATACAGTTGCAGGATCATTAAGCTCGAAGAAATACAAGCGTCTCCAGCGCTCGCAAATGAATTAAATATCAGCCCAGATAGCGCCGTGTTTCATTCTATTATTGTACATTTAGAAAATGATGTCCCTGTACAAATTGAAGACAGATATGTCAATGCCTTAGCAGCACCTGACTATTTAAAGCAAAATTTTTCATCGATTACACCGCATGATTATTTGTCTCAAGTCGCTCCTTTAACACAAGGGGAGCATATTGTTGAGGCCGTAGAGGCAGATGAGCGCTCAGCGAGGTTATTGCAAATTACCACAGGCGCATCTTGTTTGTTAATTACAAGGCGTACTTGGTCCCAGTCTTTCACGGTGACAAGTACCAAACTATTGTTTCCTGGTCACCGCTATAAGCTTAAAGGTAGTTTCACGTCATAAGTTATTTCTCCACGTAAAAGTATGGGCGGAATGATATACAATATATTTTCCGCTTATCGTATCGAGTGATTTCCTTTCATACCCATTTCGTGTGAATTTATTGTGAATTAAATGTGATCCAACAAGCATATTTAGAATAAAAAACACACACAAAAATATCAGGTTCATTTTATATCCAATTGTTTTATTTGAATAAAAATATTTTTATATCATATTTTTTTAATCTTTATGTTAAAAGATTGATTGATCGTACATGTATATACAACTATATCTATAAGAACAATAAAAGGTAGCTAATGGACAGATAAAAGAGGGTATATAAGTGACAGCACTGAATAATAAATATCGAAATATCGAAATTAGGGCGCCGCGGGGAAACACATTAAATGCCAAAAGTTGGCTGACAGAAGCCCCATTACGCATGTTAATGAATAACCTTGATCCTGATGTTGCAGAAAATCCTCATGAATTAGTGGTCTATGGCGGTATCGGGCGTGCAGCACGTAATTGGCAATGCTATGACCAAATTGTTGAGTCCTTAAAACAACTCGAGAGTGATGAAACACTGCTGGTTCAGTCAGGTAAGCCCGTCGGTGTTTTCAAAACCCATGCAAATGCTCCACGTGTTTTAATTGCTAACTCAAATATAGTGCCACATTGGGCAAACTGGGAGCATTTCAATGAGTTGGATGCGAAAGGCCTCGCCATGTACGGGCAAATGACGGCAGGTAGCTGGATTTATATCGGTAGCCAAGGCATTGTTCAAGGAACGTATGAAACCTTTGTGGAAGCCGCTCGTCAGCACTTTAATGGTGATTTAACCGGGCGTTGGGTATTGACTGCAGGTTTGGGTGGAATGGGGGGAGCGCAACCTCTTGCTGCAACATTGGCTGGTGCATGCTCATTGAATATTGAGTGCCAGCAAAGCCGTATTGATTTCCGTTTAAGAACTCACTATGTGGATGAACAAGCGGTCGACCTTGATGATGCATTAGCGCGTCTTAAAAAATATACATCGGAAGGAAAAGCCATTTCTATTGCACTGTGTGCCAATGCCGCTGAAATTCTTCCTGAGCTTGTCAAACGTGGTGTAAAACCGGATATGGTGACCGATCAGACAAGTGCTCATGACCCGCTAAATGGTTATTTGCCAATTGGGATGAGCTGGGAAGAGTACCGTGAGCGCAGTGTCCAAGAGCCCCAAGCCACCGCGTTGGCAGCGAAAAAATCCATGGCTGAACATGTTAAAGCCATGTTAGCGTTCAAACAACAAGGCATTCCTACGTTTGATTATGGGAACAATATTCGCCAAATGGCGTTGGAAATGGGCGTAGAGAATGCGTTTGATTTCCCAGGTTTTGTGCCTGCTTATATTCGCCCGCTATTTTGCCGCGGTGTTGGCCCATTCCGCTGGGTCGCGTTATCAGGGGATCCTGAAGATATCTATAAAACCGATGCGAAAGTGAAAGAGCTGCTACCGGATGATAAGCATTTACATCGCTGGTTGGATATGGCTCGTGAACGTATTAGCTTCCAAGGCTTGCCAGCACGTATTTGTTGGGTAGGGCTTGGGGATCGCGCTAAATTAGGTTTAGCATTCAATGAGATGGTAAGAAGCGGTGAGGTTTCGGCCCCGATTGTTATTGGTCGTGACCACCTAGATTCAGGTTCAGTGGCCAGCCCAAACCGTGAAACAGAATCCATGAAAGATGGCTCTGATGCCGTTTCAGACTGGCCATTACTCAATGCGTTATTAAATACAGCCAGCGGTGCGACGTGGGTGTCTTTACATCACGGTGGTGGCGTAGGCATGGGCTTTTCTCAGCACTCGGGGGTAGTGATCGTGTGTGATGGAACGGATGAAGCAGCAGAACGCATTGCCCGAGTGTTGCACAATGACCCGGCAACTGGTGTCATGCGCCATGCTGATGCTGGTTATGACATTGCTATCGCATGTGCGCAGGAAAAAAATCTTAATTTACCAATGATTAAAACACGTTAAGGAGTGCCATGATGACTAAGTTAACCATTCACCCAGGAAAAATGACACTCGAAGACCTCCGCATTGTTTTCCAACAAGCAGTAACAGTGGTACTGGATAAACGCGCTCACGCGGCTATTGAAAAAAGCGTTGCAACGGTCAATAAAATTATTGAAGAAGATAGAACCGCTTATGGTATCAATACAGGTTTTGGTTTGCTTGCCAATACCCGCATTGCGACTAAAGATTTGCAATCATTACAACGCTCTATCGTGATGTCTCACGCTGCGGGTGTTGGCGAGCCGTTAGATGACGACCTCGTACGTTTAATCATGGTGCTTAAAATTAATAGTTTAGCTCGTGGTTTCTCGGGTATTCGTCTTGAAGTCATTAATGCCTTGATTGCATTAGTGAATGCGCAAGTTTATCCATTTATTCCTGCGAAGGGCTCTGTGGGGGCTTCTGGCGACTTAGCGCCATTAGCACATATGAGTCTAATTCTGTTAGGGGAAGGGAAAGCACGCTATGAAGGCAAATGGATTTCAGCGAAAAAAGCGTTAGAAAAAGCAGGGTTAGCGCCACTAAAATTGGAAGCTAAAGAAGGTTTAGCCCTATTAAACGGCACGCAAACCTCCACGGCTTTTGCGTTGAAAGGGTTATTTGAAGCAGAAAAATTGCTGTTATCTGGCATTGTTTGTGGTGCGCTTAGTGTTGAAGCTACACTGGGCTCTCGTAAACCGTTCGATGCACGCGTGCAAGAGGTTCGAGGGCAAAAAGGGCAAATTGATGTTGCGGCGATGTTCCGTGATGTTTTATCACCGACCAGTGAGTTGGCGAAGTCCCATGAGAACTGCGTGAAAGTGCAAGACCCTTATTCACTACGTTGTCAGCCACAAGTGATGGGGGCTTGTTTAACCCAAATTCGCCAAGCCGCTGAAGTGATTTTAATTGAATCAAATGCCGTGTCGGATAACCCGCTAGTCTTTACCGATAATGGCGATATTATTTCAGGTGGTAACTTCCATGCAGAGCCTGTTGCTATGGCAGCCGATAATATTGCGCTTGCGTTAGCGGAAATCGGTGCGTTATCTGAACGCCGTATTGCATTATTGATGGATACCCACATGTCACAGTTGCCTCCTTTCTTAGTGAATAATGGGGGGGTTAACTCAGGTTTTATGATAGCTCAAGTCACCGCGGCTGCATTAGCCAGTGAAAACAAAGCATTAGCCCATCCTTCGAGTGTTGATAGCCTGCCGACATCAGCCAACCAAGAAGACCATGTCTCGATGGCGCCTGCCGCGGGTCGTCGTTTATGGGAAATGGCAAAGAATGTCACGGGTATTTTAGCCATTGAATGGCTTTCAGCGTGTCAGGGAATGGATTTCCGCGAAGGTTTGAAATCGAGTGAAACCTTGGAGAAAGCACGTAAAACATTACGTGACCAAGTGGCTTACTATGATAAAGACCGTTATTTTGCCCCTGATATTGAAGCGGCAATTAATTTAATTAACCAATATAAACTGTCCGCGCTTTTTAAGGACGGCACTGTTTTCCCTAACTAGTCTATCAAGCAAATAAAAGGTGGCCGGCAATGTACTGGCCGCCTGAAGTATTTATCTGCACGACAATAAAATAATACGAAGGATAAATCATGCAAAGCACATCACAACTTGCGCGAGGGCTTTCTGCGCGCCACATTCGATTTATGGCTTTAGGTTCTGCGATTGGTACAGGTTTGTTTTATGGTTCAGCGAAAGCAATAGAAACCGCTGGTCCCGCGGTATTACTCGCCTATATTATCGGCGGTGCCGCAGTGTTTATGGTTATGAGAGCGTTGGGTGAAATGGCGGTCCATCGGCCACTTGCGGGATCGTTCTCACAGTACGCCAGCCATTATTTAGGGCCGAGAGCCGGTTTTTTTGCGGGTTGGACCTATGTTTTTGAAATGCTTATTGTTTGCTTGGCGGACGTGACAGCATTTGGTGTTTATATGAAACTGTGGTTTCCGGAGGTTGCGCAGTGGATCTGGGTGTTGAGCATTATTTTCTTTATTGGTGCAATAAACCTATGCCACGTGAAAACTTTCGGCGAAATGGAGTTTTGGCTTTCAATCATTAAAGTTATTGCGATTATTGCAATGATTGTTGGTGGTGCAGCCATTATGATGTTTGGCTTTGGCCAAGCGGCAGACCATGCGGTTGGGGTATCAAACTTATTTATTCACGATGGGTTTATGCCAAATGGTATTGGTGGGGTGATTGCTTCCTTTGCCGTGGTGATGTTTGCGTTTGGGGGAATTGAAGTTATTGGTATTACCGCGAGTGAAGCGAAAAACCCGGAAACCACTATCCCAAGAGCGATTAATGCCGTGCCAATTCGCATCTTACTGTTTTATGTCCTGACCTTATTTGTCTTAATGTGCATTTACCCGTGGAACCAAATTGGGCAGCAAGGTAGCCCATTTGTGCAAATTTTCGATAGCTTAGGTATTCAATCTGCAGCGAATATCTTAAATATTGTGGTGATCACGGCGGCAATTTCGGCGATTAACAGTGATATATTTGGTGCTGGGCGTATGATGTATGGCATGGCACATGAAGGACAAGCGCCAAAAGCCTTTACCAAGCTGACAAAAAATGGTGTGCCTTGGATGACGGTATTAGTCATGGTTGCGGTGCTGTTAGTCGGAGTGGTATTGAATTATGTCATTCCTGATGATGTGTTTGTAGTGATTGCGTCAATTGCAACATTTGCCACCATTTGGGTATGGTTGATGATTTTATTGTCACAGTTTGCAATGCGTAAAAAAATGTCACCAGAAGAAATTAGCCAACTAAAATTCCCTGTGCCTATGTGGCCTGTCGCACCTATTCTAGCCATCGCATTTATGGTATTTGTTTTTGGTGTACTGGGGTATTTTGAATCAACACGAATTGCACTCTATGTCGGAATTGTTTGGTTAGTATTACTGGCTATCGCCTATGCACTTTGGGTCAAAAAACCTACGAAAGAGGCGGAAGTCGTGCTGCAAAACGAAAGCTAATATTGTTACTTTCTTACTGAGCTTGTTATTTTTCTCACGCCCTTTAGCTAAAATAAAGGGCGTTTTTACATCACCGCATTCATTAATAAGCGCGATAACCAGACTTTTTGGGCAAATTTTATTATATTAATCTGCTGATTTGTCTTTCACTTCGTGGCAAACTTTAACTATTCATATATTCCCTTTCAAAATACAGGCTGGAGAACCCCTTCTTGGAAAAGATTTTCGTTGATGAAGCCGTTGCAGAACTTCATACCATTCAAGATATTTTGCGTTGGACGATGAGCCGCTTTAATGCGGCTAATGTGTACTATGGCCACGGTACAGATAACCCATGGGATGAGGCGCTACAACTGGTGTTACCAACACTTTACTTGCCTCTAGACCTGCCCGATGAGCTGTTAACATCCCGCTTAACGCCAACAGAGCGTCACCGTATTATTGAGCGTGTTTTACGCCGTATCAATGAGCGTATTCCAGTTGCATACCTGACAAATCGTTCATGGTTCTGTGGTCATGAATTTTATGTTGATGAACGTGTGCTTATCCCTCGCTCGCCAATTGGTGAGTTAATCAATAACCACTTTGTTGGCTTAGTGGCAGATGAACCACAAACCATTCTTGATTTATGTACCGGAAGTGGTTGTATTGCGATTGCTTGTGCTTATGAGTTCCCTGATGCAGAAGTCGATGCGGTTGATATTTCAAGTGATGTGCTGGCGGTAGCTGAACAAAATATTGCCAATCATGGTTTAGAACACCGTGTGATACCGATTCGTTCTGACTTATTCCGTGATATGCCAGAGGTTAAATATGACCTGATCGTGACGAATCCACCGTATGTTGATGCGGAAGATATGGACGATTTACCAGAAGAGTTTCGTGTCGAGCCTGAATTAGCACTGGCTGCTGGAAGTGATGGTTTGAAACTGGTACGCCGTATTTTAGCGAATGCCCCGCGTTTTCTGACGGAAGAAGGGGTGTTAGTGTGCGAAGTGGGTAACAGTATGGTTCATTTAATTGAACAATACCCTGAAATTCCATTTATTTGGCTGGACTTCGAATACGGCGGTGATGGTGTGTTTATGTTAACACGTGAACAACTTGTTGAGCACCACGCACATTTTGAGCTTTATATCGATTAATCAACAGTTGCGTGATGTTCCAAGATCATGTAATCAATAATAACGACACAACGATATAATAACTAACAACCAAAATTCTTGGTAAAACAAGAATGGCTTAGAATAGGAAACTCCGATGGCAGGAAATTCAATTGGGCAGCTGTTTCGTGTGACCACATTTGGGGAATCACACGGGGTTGCATTAGGTTGCATCGTCGATGGGGTTCCCCCAGGCTTAGCACTAACAGAAGCAGATTTACAAAAAGATTTAGACCGTCGCCGTCCAGGAACATCACGTTATACGACTGCGCGTCGTGAACCCGACCAAGTAAAGATTTTATCGGGTGTATTTAATGGGGTAACAACCGGAACCAGCATCGGTTTATTGATTGAAAATACTGACCAGCGTTCGCAAGATTATGGTGCAATCAAAGACGTGTTTAGGCCAGGCCATGCGGATTACACTTACGAACAAAAATACGGCCAGCGTGATTACCGTGGTGGTGGCCGCTCATCAGCACGTGAAACGGCAATGCGTGTTGCGGCAGGCGCGATTGCGAAAAAATATTTACAAGAAAAGCTCGGTGTGCAAATCCATGGCTGCTTAACGCAAATGGGCTCCGTCGCTTGTGAAATTAAAGACTGGTCAATTGTCGAAGAAAACCCATTTTTCTGTCCAGATCCAAGCAAATTAGAGGCTCTTGACGAATTATTGCGCGGTTTAAAGAAAGAGGGTGATTCGATTGGCGCTAAAATTACTGTCATTGCAGAGCATGTGCCTGCAGGCTTAGGTGAGCCCGTATTTGACCGATTAGATGCCGATCTCGCTCATGCATTAATGAGTATTAATGCAGTGAAAGGGGTGGAAATTGGTGATGGCTTCGGTGTTATTGCGCTTAAAGGCAGCGAAAACCGTGATGAAATTACACGAAATGGTTTCACATCAAACCATGCAGGCGGTATTTTAGGCGGTATTAGCAGTAGTCAGCCTATCATTGCACATATTGCGTTAAAGCCGACATCCAGTATTACCGTTTCAGGTAAAACATTAAACCGTGATGGCGAGGAAGTGGAAATGATCACCAAAGGGCGTCATGACCCTTGTGTAGGCATTCGCGCGGTACCGATTGCGGAAGCAATGATGGCGATTGTTCTAATGGACCACTATTTACGTCATCGTGGCCAGTGTGCGGATGTAACGCCAGCAATGGAACCTTTTGAGTAATCGGTTTTACTGTGTTTTATGTAGTGACAACAGAGCGGCCTATAAGGTCGCTTTGTTGATGATGAAGGTTCGGATGAAGCCTCCTAAAAATACCTCATCTAGGTTGTGATATCACCAAACCTGACTGGCGATATATTCACATCAACATCATGATATTTCTTCTCTTTGGATAGTAAAATGGATTGGCTAACTGCCGTTGCACCTGAAGTTTATGCTTTACTCTTCTTTGTTGCGCTGTTTGCAGGGTTTATTGACTCCATCGCGGGTGGTGGTGGGTTATTAACGATCCCAGCCCTGTTATCAGTGGGGATAACACCTGTTGAAGCTTTAGCAACCAATAAGTTGCAAGCGGTTGGCGGTTCGTTTTCTTCAACGCTCTATTTTGTTAGGCGCAAAGCCATAGATTTACGAGCACAACTGTTTCCGTTCATTATGACCATGATTGGTGCCATGCTGGGTGCGATTGTCATTCAAATGATTGATACCGCGTTCTTAAAACAGCTATTACCCATCTTGGTGATTTGTGTCGGCTTATACTTTTTATTGACGCCATCAATTGGTGTACAAGACCGCCAACAGCGTATCAGTATGCCTTTCTTCGGGGTGGCAATTGGGATGACGCTGGGTTTTTATGATGGTGCCTTTGGTCCCGGAACCGGTTCATTTTTGGCATTGGGTTATGTTTTGTTGCTTGGTTATAATCTTGCCAAAGCCACCGCGCATGCGAAGTTACTTAATTTTGCCTCTAATTTTGGCTCTTTAGTGTTCTTTATTATCGGGGGTCATGTTCTTTGGGCCTTAGGTTTTGTTATGCTAATCGGCCAAATGGTTGGCGCTCGTTTAGGTGCGCGTTTGGTCTTAACCAAAGGACAAAAACTGATCAGGCCGATGATCGTGGTGATTTCGTTACTGATGAGTATTAAATTACTCCATGATAGCCATGGTGACGTGATTAAAGCTTGGTTTCTCTCATTATTTTAAGATGATTTAAATTATTCATGAGTACACATAATTATCAGGATCTAATCAATATCTTTGATGAATGTTTTGGTGTGACATATAACACCAAGCTGGTAAAAGGGGATGATGAACCCATTTATTTACCCGCAGATGAGGCAGTACCTTATCACCGGATCGTCTTTGCACACGGCTTTTTCACCAGTGCGCTGCATGAAATCTCACATTGGTGTATTGCTGGGGAAGCAAGACGTCAGCAAGTCGATTACGGCTATTGGTATTGCCCAGATGGGCGAGATGAAAAAACACAGTGTGAGTTTGAAGTGGTGGAAATCAAGCCCCAAGCGTTGGACTGGCTGTTTTGTGTTGCCGTTGGCATTCCATTTAATGTCAGTTGTGACAACTTAGAGGGGGATTTTGAGCCTGATCGTATTGCGTTTATGCGCAAAGTTCATGCACAAGTCATGCTTTATTTAGAAAATGGCATCCCTGAACGGCCATTACGCTTTATTAATGCGTTACAATTGTTTTACAATACGCCACCTCTTTGTGCAGAAGCTTTTCCTTATCCGGAAGATATTTTTGCCTAATGAACACACATTTAAGTAAGGATTAAGCATGCTTGCGGATTTAGAAACACGCATACTAACGAAAATTGATGATATGGTTGAACACGCGAGCGATGATGAACTCTTCGCTGGCGGCTATTTGCGTGGTCACTTAACCCTTGCTGTGGCTGAACTGGAAGAAGAAAACGAAACCAGTTCTGAAGCATTATATCAACGTGTCGAAGTCAGTATTCAAAATGCCATCAAAGCTGGCGAATTGACACCACCAGACCAAGTACTGGTTTTAGATATGTGGAAAAACTTATTAAATAACGCCATTTAATTTGTTGAGTTCTGCATGAAAAGCGGGGAAACCCGCTTTTTTGTTAGCTAAATTTTGTTGCGAGTAAAAATTATGGCGAATATTCGTTTAGCAACCCCCCTTGATGCCAAATATCTTCCTCCGGTGGAAGTCTCCGCAGGCCAGGCATTTACGAGTATCGAAAAATATAAATGGCTTGCTGAAGGTGATGGGCAAACGGAGCAAGACCACCTCGATTTTATTTCTGAGCAATTAGAGTGGGTAGCAGTGAATGATTGTGATGAACCAATTGGTTTTATCAATGCTGAAGATCATCATACTAGCCTGCATATTTGTGAGGTTTCTGTTTGCCAGCAATGGCAAGGACGCGGGCTGGGTAAAAAGCTGATTAAGCAGGTACTTGGTGCTGCTTTGGCACGGAATATCACGGTAGTGACATTGACCACTTGCCGCGATGTGCCTTGGAATGCACCTTATTACCAACGCTTGGGTTTTAAAATTCTTGAAGATAATGAGCTAACCACCGAACTACAGGCTATTTTACAGTCTGAGGTCGATGCAGGGTTTGCTGCTGAAGACCGTTGTGCAATGGCTATCTCATTAACTTAATGCATTAATAAGGGAGTTTAATAGGGCGACCTAATAATAATTTCCTTACCCAAAAACGGTTTGGGTTGAGTTCTGCAAGAGTTTCATCGTCTAGGGGGAGTACTTCCCCAAAAATTTGCGCCGCAAGCAATTCTGCGCAAAGTGGTGCGGTTGATAACCCTCTTGACCCTAATGCACCAAAAATAAATAAATTTGGGTGCACTGGAGCGAGTGCAATAGGCTGTTCTTTGGCAATTTGAGTGGGCAAATTGTGATAGAGTGCCACATGTTGTTCGAAATCAGGCACATTGCCTAATAACGGAAAATGGTCGCGAATAACACAACGAATACCTTGGCGTGAACGTTGTTGAGAAATATCGATATCCTTAGGCCAAGTTACATCGGGTAGGTTATCAACCAGCTTTTGGCGGTTCCCTTGCTGTTCCTCTTCACTATAATCGAAATCAAGTCGTTCACGTTGGTAGCTAGCACCTAAGCAATGTTGTGTACCCGTGGCATCGGCAGGGGTTAAATAGCCTTCAAAGCACAGAACATTTTTCAGTTGTTGTAGGGTGTGATTGGTTGGAATATGGCTGACTTGCCCTCGCACAGGCGAAATAGGTAAATTAACGGTTTGAGCAAATTGGCGCAGCTTGTGCCCATTAGCAATAATGACAGTTGAGTGAACACGTGTTAGCTGTTTGTGTTGTGCGGTTTCAATTAATAACTGCCAATCTTGTTCTGTTTGTTTTAATTCAACGACATTATGTTCAAAACAGAAGGTAATACCCTGCTGTTGTAAATATTGTTGTAAACTCTCACAAAGCTGGGCAGGGCACAGCCATCCTCCAGACGCATAATGAATGCCATCATGGTTGACATCAACGCCGCAAATACCACTCAGTTGCTGACGACTTTTACCAATAGCAAAATCAGCTGGCCATTCGGTTCCTAGCATTCCTGCTATCTTGCGAGCCACTTTGTCGTTATAGGCTAATTGGCTCACGCCACACCATTGCCCTTCAAACGAGAGTCCTTGCTTCGCTAATTGATGGTAAAAACGAGAAGCAAAAGGGAAAGCGCTGACAAAAAAGCGTTCGAGTGGGTCGCTATTGCCGGTGAGTAAGGGGTAAATAGCCCCTTGACGATTGCCCGAAGCATTCTGTGCAACTTGTGCATCTTGGCAGTATAAGGTGACTTTAGCACCGCGGTTATGAAGGGCGTAGGCCGCTGTTAAACTGGCAAGCCCACCACCAATGATAGCGACATCAGTTGGGTTATCTGCGCTTTTTCTGGCAAACCAAGGCGTTGGGATATCAATTTCTTTTTCAGCTAAGACCCCAGTTAACATTTCTCGTTTGTTACCAAAGCCTTTGGCTTTTTTAAGGGTAAAGCCAGCTTGTTGAAGGCCTCGTTTAACGGAACCTGCCACGGTAAATGTTGCAAAAGTTCCATTGAGGCGGGCGAATTTTGCCATATTAGTGAACAGTTGTTCACTCCACATTTCGGGATTTTTTGAGGGAGCGAAACCATCTAAAAACCAAGCATCTATCTTATTGTTTAAATTGTTTTTTAGTAAAGATATTTGCTCATTTACATCACCAAACCATAAATCTAATATCACGCTACCATTTTCTAACATGATCCGCTGGTTACCCGGTAAGGCTTGTGGCCAATTTTCACAAAGGGATTGTGAGAAGCTGCTCAGTTCAGGCCAACATTGGTGGGCTGTCATTAAGTCAGATTGTGTTAATGGGTATTTTTCAAAACTAATAAAATGTAATTGTTGCAATTTTGCGTTTGGATTTCTGGCTTTAAATTGTTTAAAAGATTGCCATAATGCTAAAAAATTCAACCCAGTACCAAAGCCAGTTTCGGCAATCACACAGGTTGTGAAAGGGTGCGTCGCGAAGCGATCAGGAAAATGATTTCCTTGCAAAAACACATGGCGAGCTTCTTCTAAGCCATCTTGGTTAGAAAAATAGATATCTGCAAACTGTTCAGACATGGGGGTGCCTTCGTCATTCCAGCTCAGGCGTGCGGTTTGTACAGCGTTCTTTTTCACGATAAGCCTACATTCTTTATTTAATTCCTAAATTTTACCGCTGATATGGGTGTAAGGCTACCGTCATAAAAAAGTCTTATTGGCGTCATAAAGAAAAAAATACAAATATTTACCCTGATCGGACTTGTTCAGCGTACAAGTGTAAGCTAAAGTGACAACCTGTAATCCCGCAATCATATAATTATAGACATGAGGTAACGAATGAAGCGTGCAGTCATCACTGGTCTAGGTATTGTTTCCAGCCTTGGTAATAACCAGGAAGAAGTACTGGCTTCTCTGAAGGAAGGTCGTTCCGGGATCACTTTCTCAGAAGAATTCAAAGAGGCAGGGCTGCGTAGCCATGTCTGGGGTAATGTTAAAAATTTAGACCCAAAAGATTTAATCGACCGTAAAATTTTCCGTTTTATGAGTGATTGCTCCGCCTATGCTTATTTATCGATGGAACAAGCGATTGCGGATTCAGGTTTAACAGAAGAACAAGTTTCAAATTTACGTACAGGTATCGTTGTTGGCTCTGGTGGTGGTTCTCCACGTAACCAAGTTGCTGGTTCTGACGGTATGCGTGCTAAAGGTTTACGTGGTGTGGGCCCATACATGGTGACTCGTGCAATGGCATCAGGTATTTCTGCTTGTTTAGCAACGCCATTTAAAATCAAAGGTGTGAACTACTCCATCAGTTCTGCTTGTTCAACATCAGCGCACTGTATTGGCCATGCGGTTGAGTTAATTCAATTAGGCAAGCAAGATGTTGTTTTTGCTGGTGGCGGTGAAGAACTGAGCTGGGAAATGACCTGTGAGTTTGACGCGATGGGCGCATTGTCGACTAAATATAATGAGACGCCAGACAAAGCATCAAGAACTTACGATAAAGACCGTGATGGTTTCGTTATCGCAGGTGGTGGTGGTATCGTTGTTGTCGAGGAATTAGAACATGCGTTAGCGCGTGGTGCACATATCTACGCTGAAATTGTCGGCTATGGTGCGACCTCTGACGGTGCAGACATGGTTGCTCCATCAGGTGAAGGTGCGGTTCGCTGTATGCAAATGGCGATGCAAGGTGTTGATAAAATTGATTACATCAATACACATGGTACCTCAACGCCAGTGGGTGACACGAAAGAGTTAGAAGCGATTCAAGAAGTGTTTGGTAGCAACTCTCCAGCAATTTCAGCAACGAAAGCAATGAGTGGTCACTCATTAGGTGCTGCGGGTGTTCACGAAGCAATTTATAGCTTACTGATGTTAGAACACGGCTTTATTGCGCCAAGTATTAACGTCGAAAACCTAGATGAGAAAGCTGCGGGCTTGAATATCGTGACTAAGCCAACCGAACAAGCGCTGGAAACAGTCATGTCTAACAGTTTCGGTTTCGGTGGAACTAACGCCACATTAGTGATGAGCAAATACAAAGCATAATTTGTATTAGGCTAACGTATTAAATAAGCGAGAACTTCGGTTCTCGTTTTTTTTAATCACTACTTCCGCCGTCCCCGCCTCCTGAATCGGACGATGAGCAATCTGAACTTGAATTATCATTAGAACAATAATGGTTGCTTGAGCGGTGATTATTATCACTGGATGAGCTGTCATAATAAGGGGGCGTGTAGCTTGAACTCGAATTATTTGAATTCACTCGATATGCAGTTTCTTTCACATTTTTACGCACTTCAAATATTTGGCTTTTATCTTTCGACCAGCCAATAGTCACCAGTGTGGTATTTTTCTTTACGCTGATAAGCAACATTTCCCCACAAAAAATATGCATTTTACCCAATGCTTTTATTTGGATATAACCACTGTCTTTTTCCGTGATAGTGACAGGTTTCTGACTATGGATTGTGTAACAGTCACTATGGACATCAATAGTGCGAGTATATGCTAACGGTTTTGGCTGGATATTAAAAAGGACAAAAAGTAATCTATCGAACATTGTGTTTTATGTTTTAATAAATGAGATGGCTAAGATAATTGATTGAGGTTATTCAATACATCGTCATTATCTGAATCCGTGGTTTATTAATGATTGAATGAGTATTAGTCATTTTATTAAATTTTTCTGCCCAAAATAGTGACATGCTATTGACTCAATGTTTAGCTGATTAGAGGAAATCATATGAGTGTAACAAGGTTTCATGCGGCTATTTGGAAACAGGACTTCAAAATTTTAGGTGCGGCATTATCTCGTTGTATCCGCAGTAAATTTAGTAAAATGATTAGTAAAATACATAATATTGAAAATCCATTTCCACTACATAGAAATGCCCCAAAGCGGCCAAGTACTACCACTAGTTCACCATCAAAGAATGTCTATTATGGCGAAGGAACTCATGATAACAGTGTGGTTTTACTTGGTTATTTCAAATTTTCTACTGACTAATAAAAAAATGCCCCAAATACACTGAGGCAAAGTTCTACAGAGATTGTATGAACACGTAATTACGATGAGACAGTGGATTGTTTACGTTTACGAATACGCTTTATAATCGGTGGCAAAATTAGCACTAATACCGCTAGAACTAATAAGCTTTGAGAAATCGTACTGCTCCAAAGAATATCGAAACTACCGTTACTGATAGATAATGAACGGCGTAAGTTTTGCTCTAACATTTCACCCAGTACAAACCCTAAAATTAATGGTGAAAGTGGGAAGTTCATTTTACGTAATATAAACCCAAATACGCCTAACCCCATCATGAGTAATAAATCAAATGTCGTACTATGAACGGCATATACCCCGACAGCAGAAATGCAAGCAATAGCAGGGACTAAAAACCATAACGGAACCGTTAACATGCGAGTGAATAAGCCAATTAATGGAATATTCATGATGAGCAAAACCACGTTAGCAATCAACAGAGCGGCAATTAATCCCCAAACAATATCCGGCTGCTCTGTAAACATACCTGGGCCTGGGGTGATATTATAGAGCGTTAGTGCGCCCATCATTACTGCTGTTGTCCCCGAACCTGGAACGCCAAGGGTTAACATAGGGATAAATGAGCCACACGCAGAGGCATTATTGGCCGCTTCTGGTGCGGCAACACCACGCACATCACCATTACCAAAGTCGCCTTTTTCACCACTGATTTTCTTTTCAGTCATGTAGGTGATAGCACTGGCGATGGTGGCTCCCGCTCCCGGCAAAACGCCAACAAAGAAACCGATGAATGAAGAGCGTAAAGCAGGGCCAGCACATGCTTTGGCTTCTTTGCGATTGAATAGCATTCTGCCCGTTTTACGGATCAGCCCTTGGCCTGTGGCAGTGCCTTCGAGCATCAATAAAATTTCACTAACAGAAAATAAACCAATAACCACGACGATAAACTGCACGCCATCCGATAAATGTACGCTATCAAACGTAAAACGATATTCCCCAGAGTTGGCATCCACTCCCACAGTGGCGAGTGATAAACCAATTAATGCAGCCAATAGTGATTTGATTGGGTTTTGGCTCATCATGCTACCTAAACAGGCGATAGCAAAAACCATTAAGGCGAAATATTCGGCAGGCCCAAAGGCGAGTGACCATTCAGCAAGCAAGGGAGCGAATAAAATTATCCCTACAATTGCAATCGTTGAACCAATAAATGAACTGACCGCGGAAATTGAGAGAGCAACCCCGCCTTTCCCTTGTTTTGCCATAGGGTAACCATCTAGGGTGGTCATGATGGCAGCGGCATCACCAGGGACATTGAGTAAGATTGATGATATGCGTCCGCCATATTCACAACCTAAATAAACCGTGGCGAGTAAGATTAATGCGGACTCGGCGGGTAATTTCAGGGCAAAGGCCAATGGTAGCAAAATAGCGACACCATTAATTGGACCAAGGCCGGGAAGCATACCCACGATTGTACCGATAAAACAGCCAATTAAGGCGATCAAGATATTTTGAGGAACCAGTGCGACCTCAAAACCTTGCGATAGATACATCCAAGTTTCCATGATTTCGCTCCTTAACTTAGCAGGCTGCCAATAGGCAAGGTTACATCTAGCCATTTATCAAAGGCATAGAACAAAAAGATACCTAAGACCGGGCCCGAAATAATCGCGGCGATAGGTGTCGCACCAAATAGCAGGGCGATACTGATGGTGAGTAAGCTGGTTGCAATCGGGAACCCTAACCATTCAAAAGCCCATGCATAAATAACAAGTGCAACAACTAATAAAACTAAACGACGTAATACATAGGGTTTTGGCCACTCAACGGCTTCTTGCTTGCCAAATAATAAGGCAAGGGCACAAAGCGCCATTAAGGAGAGTATGACAACCGGAAAAGGGCGGGGGCCCAGTGGTTCATAACTAAATTCACTTTGGATCCCCCAACCAATATAAATTCCGATAGCACACAGTATTAGCCAAACTATGGCAAATATGCGTTGGCTCATCGTTCACTCCGTTATTTAGCTAAACCGAAGGCACGGGCTTGTTCACGATATTGCTCGATTTCTTTTTTGACATAGCTATCGAGTTCTTGCCCGGTTAAGTTGTATTCAAATAAACCACGCAGTTCACGTTGTTTTTTGAATTCGTCGGTTTGTTGCAGTTTTTGGAAGGCTTCGACCCATTGGTTATAGTCAGCATCGGAGACTTTCGGCCCCATATAGAAACCACGAATGATTGGCCATACAATGTCATACCCTTGTTCTTTTGCTGTTGGAATATCTGATAAACCATCACCAAGGCGCTTGTCTGAGTAAACAGCAAGGATACGAATTTTACCTTCATTGATATATGGCGTCATTTCACTGATATCCCCTGAAAGGACTTGAATATGGTTGCCCAGTAATGCAGTTAAGGTTTCACCGCCGCCTTCAAAGGCCACATAACGCATTTTTCGTGGGTCGATATCAATGGCTTTGGCTAATAAGGCCGTTTTCATCCAATCTTGGCTGCCAATAGACCCTCCCGCACCAAATACGATGCTGTTAGGATCTTTTTTGAAGGTATCCATTAAATCTTTAAGTGTTTTATAAGGTGAGTCTGCACGTACGGCTATCATACCGTAGTCACTCCCCACACTGGCGAGCCAGCGCACGTCATTTTCGTTATAGCGGCCAAATTTACCTTGCGCGAGATTGAGTAAGGAACCTCCTGAGAAAGCAACAATGGTGCCGGGTTCCGCAGGGCGTTGTGCGACAATAGCGTTATAAGCAACGGCACCAATACCGCCTGGCATATAGGTCACTCGCATTGGTTTTTCAATTTCTTTAGTTTCAAGAAGAGACACTTGTACTAATTTACAGGTTAAATCAAAACCGCCTCCAGGTTTGGCGGGGGCAATACATTCTGTACGTTCGGGTAGGGCGTTTGCTTGATTGATGCCAACTAAAAATATTGCTGTTGCTAAGGCCGTCTGGGTGAATTTTTTCATTATTTTTCCTTACTAAGACAATAATTAGAGGTATATATTATTACTGCTTGTTGTGCTGGTATGGCATCATCGCCCGATGAAGCTTTCATTTACCTTTCATTAACAAATATTATTATTTTTATGTGATATATATCAGATTGTTTTGTATTTTTACTTTTTTGTTATGTTAATTTAATGTTAAATTAATCACGTTAATAGTGTTTGTTAGCAATAGTTGTGATGGACACAGTAAAAATGTGCACATTTGCTTTCCATTCATTCAATGGAATGCCAACGTATACTGATAAATAATTATAATGAGTATGCGGAATGAGAATTTTATTGGTTGAAGATCATGACGAGTTGTCATTATGGTTACAGAAGGCCTTATCGTCATCTGGGTTTGCGGTTGACCTTGCTAGTGATGGTGCGATAGCAGACCAGCTATTACAAACTGAACGCTATGAATTAGTCGTGTTAGATGTATCACTTCCGAGAATGAGTGGGCTTGAGGTATTGGCGCAAATGCGCAAACGGCATCAAGAAACCCCCGTCTTGTTACTAACGGCGAATTCAGATGTAGCCGACCGTGTACAAGGGCTAAATGCAGGGGCTGATGACTACCTGACGAAACCTTTCGATATTGCGGAATTAGAAGCGCGTCTTCGTGCTTTATTACGGCGTAGCCAAGGGCAAGTTAATGAGTCACAACAGTTTGGTTTACTTAGTTACCATGAGGACGGTTATTTTTTATTAGGCGAAGAGCCGTTAGGCTTAACACCAAGGGAATATGCGGTGTTAAACACCCTATTTCATCGACGAGGTCGACCTGTTTCTAAAATGCAATTATTTGAACAGGTATTTTCGCTGTCAGATGAAGCCAATTTACAAAGTATTGAGTTATATGTTCACCGTGTAAGAAAAAAACTTGCCGGTTCGGATGTTAACATCAATACCTTACGCGGATTGGGATACCGATTAGAGCAGTGTAGTGTATGAAATTAGTCGCTCATCCACGCTCTCTCTTTCATCAGTTACTGCTCTTTTTCGGTATCCCCCTCATTTTGTTGGGGAGTTTTTCGGTTTATACCCACTATTACAGTGCAAAAAATGCTGCAAATTTAGCCTATGATCGAACGTTACTAGCTTCAGCTCGAACAGTTGCAGAACGCTTACAAGTGGTAGATGGGCATCTCTCGGTGAATGTGCCTTATGTGGTGCTCGATAGTTTCGAACTAAATAATAATGACCGAATTTTTTATCAAGTTATCTCTCCTGACGGTGAAACTATCTCTGGTTATGACGACTTACCGCCAATTCCCCCTTATTGGATGCGTTCACAGCACTATACTGCGCTAGTTTATTTTTATGATGCACAGTATAAAGGTTTACCTATTCGTATTGCTGCGTTTTATCAACCGATTAATGAAGGTGGCATCACTGGGATGGTTGAAATTCGTGTTGCGGAAACGGTCTATTCGCGGCAAGATTTCGCTAATCAATTATTAATTTCTGCCTTGATGAGTCAAGGTACCGTGGTACTTTTAACCATGGTGCTTGCCTATATTCTACTTAGTAAGCTGCTGGCACCGTTGAAAAGATTATCTCACTTAATGTTAGGCCGTTCTGCCAATGATTTAACACCCTTGCCAGATTTACTGCCGTGGTCGGATTTATCGCCATTAATTGATGCATTAAACCGTTATATTTCTCGCCTAAAGCGGATGGTTAGACGACAAGAACGCTTTAGTGCAGATGCATCTCATCAATTAAAAACACCTCTAACCGTACTAAAAACCCAAGTTTCGGTTGCCATTAATAGTGCAGACGAAAGTCAACGGCAACAAAGTTTACAAGCTATTGATAAAACCCTCGATGATACGATCATTTTGACGGATAGGCTTTTGCAGCTATCGCGGTTAAAAGCCCATGAAAAAGAATCGATTACGCAGTATCGAGCCATAAATCTAGTGGAAATTGTTCACCAAGCGTGTTTTACTCGGCTATCTCAAGCTGAAAGCCAAAATATTGACTTAGGTTATGAAGGTGCGGAAACGGCATGGATTAAAGGCGAGCCTATCTTATTAGCTGAGATGTGTGCAAATTTAATTGATAATGCGATTAAATACACGCCTGCAAATGGGGTGGTCACCGTTCGAGTGGTCAGCAGTGATGACCATCTTCATTGGGTCTTAGAGGTTGAAGACTCTGGTCCTGGGATCCCAGATGCGAAAATTAACCGTTCTATGGAAGCCTTTACTCGTTTAAATAATGCGTTAGGTAAGGAAGGCGCTGGCCTTGGGCTGGCGCTTGTGAAAGATATTGCTAGCTATCATGGTTCTGAACCTCAATTATTAAAAAGTAAATTACTTAATGGATTATTGGTTAGAATCGCATTTAAAGCCAGCCAAGCGCCGTGGTAAGAAAAACGCCCTTACTAAGGCGTTTCTCTGGTAACAAAGTCTAAACGCAGTAAAAGCTAGATACGTTTAGTTTCACATTGATATTAATATCTGTGATAGCGTGTTATTTGAAGGTTCGTGTTTAAAATCACAGGTTATTGTGTTTTGTTCGAGGCTTGCTATTGAGGATGATAATAATGATTCTGAATCTAACTTATTGTCTTCATTAAGAAATATATTAGCTATAGCTAGCGCTGTGTCATTTTTTACTTCATTAATAAATGTCTCGATTGATTCTATTTTTAAATTTGTGTTGTATATTTCATCAAGCAAAGCCGATATGTCTTGGGAAATCAAATTTGAATCTTTATTTTCTGAGTGCTCTTGAATGTATGTCACTAGATCATTTTTTGCACTAGCAAGTTTTTCTTCTTGTAAATATGTAGTATCAACAGATTCTGATTTCAATTTTTGTATTTTGTTTAATTGTAAGCGTTGATTAGTGATATCTAGCAATGCATCTTTAATCGTTTGACAATAGGTTTCCTCGCTGACATTAGATGTGACAGATTTTAATGGGACATAATTATATACGTTAGAAATAAAGTCATCTCTTACTGCGGTTAGATATTCTTTCTCACGTAAAACCTCAGATATATTGATATTGTTTTCACTTTGTTGTAACTCTTGGTTCGTATTTAGGGTTAAATTTGAAATCATAGTAAACACTCCATGTTAATAATTTTTAAATGTTTCATTACTGTGGTCGTAGTTAATTAATATAACCTACTTAAAATGAGGTGACTAATTTTTATTTGGTATGGAAGTATTGTTGATATCATTTGAAATATTGCTAGCTATCATGGTTCTGAACCTCAATTATTAAAAAGTAAATTACTTAATGGATTATTGGTTAGAATCGCATTTAAAGCCAGCCAAGCGCCATGATAACAGAAACCACCTAATTCAGTAGGTGGTTTCAATAATAGTAAAATACAAATCTAGTGAAAATAAAAATACGTGTTAATCCCGTAATGGGATAAATACAGGCATTGATTTGTTATGCAATGGTTGGTCGTATACATCGCTAATTATTGTGTCTTGTGGAAATTCAGCCATGATAGATGATAATAAGGATTCAAAGTCTTTATTATTTCCATTACCATCAGTGAAATTGACTTCATCAGCTCCCTCGTTAATGCGAGTTTCAATTGACATTATTTTTGATTTTTTATTCATGATTTCAATAATTAATGGTGTTATTTCTGAAGAAATTGATTTTTTGTCTTTATTTTCTGAATGAGTATAAATATATTGAGAAATCTCTTTTTCTGTCTGGACAATTTGTTTTTCTAAAGAATGAATATCATTGATATATTCTAGTATCTCTGAGTGTTCTTTTGAACTGTACATTTTAGTTAAACTCCCTAACTGTTCAGTTAAGTCTAATAATGTATACATTTTTCCTTTAACTGTTTGATAATATGCATCTTCACCAACAGCAGACGAAGTTGATTTTAAAGGGATCTTTATATGAATGTTAGAAATTAAATTATTTAATTCATTTTTTAATAGTTTTTTTTCTACTGCTAGCATATATATGTTATTTTTTTTATCACCAAAGTTATTAGTATAAGAGACTATTTTACTTGGAGGATTAAATTGGTGAAGGTGATTGTTTAATTCTAAATTAACAAACTTTTGGAGTGTTTTTGCTCTAAGGAATTCATCATGAAACTGAGTTGTTAATTCTTCAATGTTATCATGAGTTTTTTTCTCTTGAGCTAATGTCCTATTTTCAATAATATAATTGGCTAAATCTTCTTTTACACTCAATATGTCTTTTTCTAACTGGGAACGATTAATTAAATATGTAGACTGGTCGTAATATAAACCCGCTTCTTTTTTTATTTCTACATTGATACGCGCTTCAAGTTTATTGAATAATTTTTCTAATTTATTATCAATGCCTTTTTGGTATTTATGTTGTCTATCAGGAGTAAGTTCTAATAATTTATCAATCGGGAGTATGTTATTATCCAATGTTTTTTGAGCATTAATTTTTATTTTTTGTAAGTTACTAATTGACTGGTTTAATTCAGTTAATAATTTAAATTCTTTATTGTTTTGGTAGTCGCTCTCCTGATAGTTAATTTGAGTGTCTTTATATTGTTTAAATAGGATATGAATGCCATCTAAGTATTCAGAACTTTTGATTTGGTCAAAAACGTTATGCAAATCTTTAATTTTTGTATATTGAGTATTTAACTCTGTCGTGTGTTTCATTAAGTCATCGACGGTATTATTGCTGTTGAAATGCATTAAGCTATTGCTGTTAAGTTCTCTTAGTAGCTGTTCTATATTATTTTGACTTTTCTTAGCATTTATGTATAAATTGGTTATATTTGAATCTAATCCTAATGTTCTTTGCATATGATTAACTCTAATCTCCATATTCTCGACTGTTTTATATAGGTATTCTTGGGATAAATCATAACTATTCTTAAGGCATTCGTTAATTTTATTAAGATCGACTCTTATCGTGTTTAGAATAATAGGGTTTTTTTGATATGAAATTACACTAGGTGAAACAAAATGGCCTTTCTTATTATGTCGTAAACCAAGCATAAAACTGAATAAATCAGCGTTATATTCATTAACTAAATTGGATTTATTGAAAAGAATAGATTCTGAATTTTCAGGGATCGTATAATAGCCTTGCTTATTTGTATGTTTACTATGTAATTCTTGTAATTTTTCGAAATTTTTTTCTTGATTTTTGTCTTGTTCGTGAAGCATAGATTCAATCTGATTTAAATCAGACAATTCATCAGATCCTTCTATCTTAAATTTATGTTTTAATTTATCAATTTTAGCAAGTAAATGACAAATGGCTGTACTATTTTTGTCTAGATTATCGCTAACACTTTGATATGTCTTTTCTAAGTAAATGGTATTTGTCGGTGGTTTTTTACTAACTGATAAGATTGTTGAATAGTCTATTTCCTTAAATATATTTTTACTATCTATATTTGCCAGCGATATCTGATTTTTATTAAATGTAGAACTCATAGTAAACACTCCGTGTTAATGGTTATTGAAATTTGCATATATACAGATGCCAATAAAATATAATCTAACAATAAGAAGTAGACTAATTTTTATTTTATATAAAAATGCGATTAGTATAATTTAAATTATTAGCAATGAAATTTTTAGCAATCTCATAAGTGGAGGGAATGATATTGTTTTATTTAGATATAAAAATGATAATTGTAGATAGGTTAAGGCGCTAAAGGAAGTTAGCGCCTTTATAATTCAATTATTGGTTAATTAGACTAAAATCCCACT
Source organism: Providencia sp. PROV182 (assembly GCF_028480325.1). Lineage (NCBI taxonomy): Bacteria > Pseudomonadati > Pseudomonadota > Gammaproteobacteria > Enterobacterales > Morganellaceae > Providencia > Providencia sp. PROV182. The sequence continues at coordinate 51,897 of NZ_JAMPOL010000029.1, forward strand.
CTTTTAGTGCGTTAATTGAGTCTTTGTCTTGGTATTTTGCGCCAAGTTCAAGGTAATCATGGGCTTTTTGGATATCGTCTTTACTTTTGGTACCGACCCAGCCGTTATAATACATATAAGCAAGTTTGTATTTTGCCATCGCATGGTGAGTACCTTGTTCGAGGTCTGTCATATCGTAATATTTTGCTGCGCGGACATAATCTTTTGGCACACCTTGGCCAAAATAGAGCATATCCCCGGCTAAATGAGCGGTGTTACTGTCATTTTGTTGTGCGCCTAAATTAAAATAATAAAGCGCTTTCGGGAAGTCTTTTTCTATGCCGCGCTCATTATCTTTACGATAAAGATTACCTAAAATATTATAAGCGCGAGGATAGCCATTTTTCCCTGCTAATTCATAATAATAGATCATCTTTTGGGTATCTTCAGGCACTCGTTCACCACGTGCATAAGCGATACCTAATGAGAAGGCTGACATTTTGTCGCCTGCCTCAGCTTCGATGCGCTGCTTTTCAATTTGCTCGGCGAAACGACCATATTTCTCATAGGCTTTTTCATCGGCAACTTGTTTTTCAATTGCTTGTTTATCTTGGGCTGAAAGTGTATCCATTAGCTCAATAGAACTTGGTTTTTTATCAAGTTGTAATGCATAGTAATAGGCTTGCTTGGCATCGCCTTTTTCTACATAAGCCTGATAAATTGCATCAAGTGCGTGAGTTGGGTGGTAATTTAACGAAATTTGATACCATTCGATGGCTTTGTTAATATTTTTATCAATATCACAATCGCCTTTTAAATAGAGGGTTCCCATCTCTTTGGAAAGACTTTCTGGATAATGAATATAGTGTTTGTCGGTATTTTTCTGGAAATTGCTTTTTTCAATCCATTCCTTCAAATACCGGCTTGCTTTATCCATATCCACATTATCGCTGTTTCCACAATATTGGCCAGGATAGTAGATTTGATAGAGTTTCTCCGTTGCGGCTAAATCACCTTTATCGTAAGCTTGTTGTAAATAAGTTAAGGCTTTAGCGTTATCACTATTTACGTAATAGTAATACAGATTAATTAAAGCTTTGGTACGAGTGTTTTCTTCACTTAGCAGCAGCGCTAAATATTTTTGTTCGTCTTTAGGGCGATTAAGCTCTCTTTTTTTATCTTTAATTCCATCTCGATACAAATCCACCAATGCATCGAAGGCATTATTAGAAACCTTATCATCAGCTGATTTCATACCCTCTTGTAGATATTGAATGGCTAAATCATATTCAGGAGAGCCAGAGAGAATTTTGTTATCATATAAATACGTTCTGGCTAGTTGAACTTTAGAGAACAAATCACCTTTTGCTGCACCTTCAACGTAATTCTGGCGTTTTTCTTGGTTATCCTTAGTAACCGAATCAAGCGGCTGATATGCGGCTAAGTTGCCCGCTTCAATACTTTTCTTATACCAATCTTGCGCCGCGAGATCTCTACCGCGTGAACTATACCAATCCCCGAGTTTAATATAAGCAGAGGTATCGCCTTTTTTGGCAGGAACAACGAGAGTTTCATAGACTTCAATATAATCATCAACCCGTTTTGGATTCGAATGTTTACGTAAATAAACGATGGCCTCATCCCAGTCAGGTTCCATTACCCAAGCGTTTTTTTCTTCATTTAGCACGCCCATATATCGCATCTCACTATAGAGAGCGATTGCGTGGTCATTACCTTCATCACTAGCTTGTTTCAGGTATTTAGCCGCTTCAAGGCGATCTTCTTTGACACCTTGGCCATAGAAATAAGCTCGACCCACTTTGTATTTTGCTGAAGGACTTTCATTGAGCATTTTCATGCCAATGTCATAATCATCCATATATTTGATGAATTCATTGCCCCAGCTTCCTGCTTTAAGGTAATACTCACGTGCTTTTTGTCGATTAGGCTCAACAAGCTGGCTGCCATTTAAATACTGATGTGCCAGTTTACGGGTATAGTCTTTACTGCCAATCGCTGCTAATTGGTCGTAATAACCTAGGATTTTTGCTTTATTTGCATTGAGATATTGATCCTGTTGGTAATAATCAATGAGTTCTTCAAGTGCACTTTCTTGATTGAATTTTGCACTTTTCTCTAAATATTCAAGCCACTTTTTCTGGTCGACTTTTTGCCCATAATTACCATATTTGTAAGCATTGGCGAGCGTACGTAACGCATCAGGGTCATTCTGTTTCGCTTTTAGTTGAATATTGGCAAATGAAGCTTTGGCTTTTTCAATTTCTCTTTTACGTGATTTTAAAAAGCTAAAATCAGGGTCAGAAATCTGATTGTAATAGAAAAGGGCGGTATCATAATTGGCATCTTCGCCGTAGTTACCTTCTTGATATATTTCCCCTAATTCATATAAGCAGCGGTTATTTTTGAGTGCCGCACATTTTTTATATTGAGGAACTAAATCTTTTGCGGTAAGCCCAGTAATTTGCTGGAAGCGAGATTTGTAATACGCCTTATCATTGTGATAAGTAACGCCATCAAGGTTTTGCGCAATATATAAATAAGCAGATGCACTACCCAATTCTGCAGCTTTTAAAATATAATCGTACAATGGTTTTATTTCAGCATCACTTAAGGTATCAACATTAGTTAATTGAGTGAGCTTGTTTATCCCATATAAATAGGTGATATCAGCATCTTTATTAATCAGTGGTTCAATTAATTTCTGAGCCTCAGTATGGTTTTCATATAAAGCCATTTTGACTAATAACGCTTTTGTGTCAGCGCGATTTAAACCTGTTTTTAATAAAATATCTTTAGCGATTTGTAACTGACTTGGAAGTAATTCGGCTTGTGCTTGAGGTGAATGGAGCACATTGACTATCAGGTTAGCTATTTTATTGGTTTCTGTTGGCCGGTATTTTAATAATGCAGCAGCATAATAAACCTGGCTATTATAATTTTGTTTGATTGATTTTTCATATAAATCAAAGGCCTGATCACTATTTTTCTCTGCATCTTCTTTTAGTAAATAGTCAGCATACAAATAAGCTAAGGCGTAATTTTCGCGTTTAATGACATCGTTTTTGAGGATATCGACAATCGTTTTTTCATCGATAAGTGCTTTAATATCATAGCGATAATATACTTGAACTAATAAGCGATCGGCTGTTGATGGGTAATCGTTTTCATTAAGGTTGTCGATGAGTAATTTAGCGGCTTTCTGCACATCCTGCTTAGTACCAAAAGCATTAATATAATAACGCGCTAATTGCATCTGAGCATCATAAGTGGGGTCTATGCGATTTGCTTTTTCTAAAGCAGCGAAGGCTTTTTCTGGCGAAAATAATGGGCTACCTTTAGCACTATAAACTTCACTTGCTACCACTAAAGCATCTGCGGAGTTCGGGTATTTTTCCATTAAAATAGGAGTGTATTTGGCGACAATACCACTCAGTTTTTTGTTTGGAAAATCGTAACTGGAGATTGCTCTCTCGTTGATGGTAACAAGTGCGTTTAAGTCGCCAAGATCTGCGGCAGCGGTGAGATATTTTTCAGCTAAAGCGTCATTTCGCTTAACATCGCTAAATGTACGGCCAGAATACACGTTATAGGCTTGATACATCGCGGGAGGGTATTGGCCATCAGCGGCATCAGTTAAATCCTGAATACGGTCGGTGTCAGCTTTGTAATTTAAATATAATGCCTTAGGGTGTTTAGCTTCCACAAGCGGTCGCAGGTAAACCATCGCACGGTTTTTATTTCTCCGCACGCCATCGCCAGTCATATATTTTTGGTACAAAGCATAGATGGCGTTCTCATCACCACGGCTCGCCCGTTCTTCTAAATCAGTGATGACTTTTTGTTTTTCTTCTTCTGTTTGTGAACCATACAATGATAAAGCCCCTGGCTCTAATTCACTTGCGTCAGAAATGTATTCTAATGCAGAGGAAAAAGAGAGGCGTTCATATTTTTTGGCTAACAGCGGATTTGGTGGTACGCCGTTACCACCTTCTTCATATATCGACGCGAGTAACATCGCGGGTAAGGGAAAGTCGTTGCTGACAAGCGGTGTTAATATTTCAACGGCTTTCTTACTGTCATTTTCAAAGTCATGAGCGATATAGCCCAAAGCAAATTTTGCCAGTTTTGAACCTTGTTCAGAAGCCAACGTAAAATATTGGCGAGAAAGTTCGATATTTTGTGGAACTTGTTCGTATTTATCAGCTAAATAAATACCCCCAACCATTTCTTGTGCTTCTTTAACACCGAGGTCAGCCGCTTTAGTTAAAGAAGTTAAACCGTTTTCATCAGTAGAAGTGTCTTCTATTAGGTGTTTATAACGGAAAAAGCCAAGGTTATATAACGCATTTTTATTGTTAGCTTCCGCCGCTTTAATTAGCCAGTTTTGGGCTGCCACATCATCGGTTTTTGTGCCAATACCCTCTTTATACATCATGGCTAAGGCAAAAGCGGATTGTGAGTCTTTATCTGCGTTTTTTTGGAATTGTTCAAATGCAGCTTGAGATTCACCTTGTTGATATAAGTCGTAGCCTAATTGTGAGGGAGAGGATGAGTTGGTGGTATTGACGAAATAAATGCCAATGGCTACAGCAATTATTATCAATATGAACAACCCAACTTTGAACGGCTTAGTCATTGTCATTCCTTATTATGGTGGTTACTTGCCACGATCCATTTAGGTTTATCGCATTATCACGGCTTATTGAGTGGAGTTAATACTCCTAAAGGGGTATTTGATTTTGCTTAAGTCTAATTGGAATTCCAGAAGATTCAATCGGATTATCCTCTATCTGAAAAACGGTAATTCGATAAATCATATCAATGGTGGGCGAATTAAAGGTGATTTGAGAGGGATTTAAAATGTCACAAAGTATTAATGGTAAGGAATATGAAGGGAAATAAACGAAGGGACGGCGAGGATTTCAAACATAGCCCCACAAAGTGGGGCATATGAGTGACGACATTGCATTTATTGCTTTTGTAATTCTATTCTACTGGCAAGAATCTTCTTGAACCACCTTTTTTTCACGGCGGAATAATTCTGTCAGTGGTGTACGTAATTGTTGCGCTAACATTACCCCGAGTAATACCACACCACCACCGATTAAATGGTAGCTTTTAAGTTCTTCACCCAAGGCGAAAATAGCGATAATGGCAGTGAAAACGGGAGCTAGGTTCATAAAAATAGAGGTTGTATTCGCACCAAGGCGCATAACACCTTGGATCCACAATGCCGGAGCAACAATGGAGGCGGCAATCCCCGCAAATACCACTAAACCGATATTTTGGCTGTTCAGAGAGACATCTTCAGCTAGCAAGAAATTAGGGAGTAGCATGATAACGCCAAAGAAAACCTGAACGTATAGCGAGTCCCAGCTAGATAATTGGATTGACCAACGCTTAGTCAGTACACCGTACAGGGCGTATGCAGCGGACGCAACCAACATCATGGCTTCCCCTTGGCCTAAGCCTTGAGAAAATAACGCACTTGGGCTTCCTTGGCTCACTAACCAGACTAATCCACATAATGAAAGAATTGAGCCTAATACAATCCCCACAGTAGGAATAACGCGCAGCACAAAGATACTAATAATTACTGTTAGTAATGGGATCATTGAATTCATGATTCCCATAAAGGTCGCACTTACACTGTGAGCCGCATAATAAGCTAAACTTTGGTATAGCATCATCCCTAACGCGCCTAAAATGGCGAGTTGCCACCAATGTTTCATAACCGTTTTAAAGTTTCGGAGCACCGAACGTAATACGAAAGGGGTCATGACTAGAAATGCCAACGCCCAACGGTAAAATGAGATTGCCGCAGGGTCAATGGCAGTGGATGCCGCTTTGTTAACAATGGCATTAATTGACCATAATAAAACCGCAATCAGCGGAAAAAGAAGATTCTTCATTAAAACATTCTCCCATATTGAATGGGCGCTAGTATACATCTGTCCGATTTTTTATATATACTGATAACCAGACAACCGATAACGCTTTTCAGACAGGAACCATGGAAAACTTAAAATCAGACATTTGGCAAATCAGTGAATGTAATATCGTAGAGCCTGAATTGGTGGCTTTTCGGCACGAGCAAACCGCGGCCCTCACTGAGTATAAATCCCATTCACACCCTTTTGGGCAAATGCTGTATGTGGTCTGTGGCATTATGGAAATGGAGGTGGCTGGTCAACATTATCTAGCGCCGCCAGAGTTTTGCATTTGGATCCCAGCGAACATTCCCCATGCTAGCTTTAATAAAGAAAGTGTCAAATTTCGGATCATCGATTTTTCTCATGAATATAACCAAGTGCTTGCCCAGCGGCCTTGTGTGATTAAGCTTAGCCCTATATTTCAATCAATTATGACGGATATGTACCAACGCGGTATTGTTCAGCCTGAAACAGAGCAAGACTTACGTTTGGCTCATGTGCTGATTGACCAATTTCCATTGTCCCCTTGCCAAGATACTTATTTGCCTATTTCAAAAGACAAATTTCTTGCCCCAATCTTATTAGAGTTACAAAGCGACCCAGCCGATAACACGACGTTAGCACAATGGGCAAAACGCTATTATACATCGGAACGCACGTTATCAAGACGCTGCCAGCAAGAATTAGGTATGTCGTTTAGTGAATGGCGTCAACGCTTGCGATACTTACATGCTGTTGCCGGGTTAGAAAAGGGGAAAAGTGTCCATGAAGTCGCATTGGATGTTGGGTATAGCTCGGCATCCGCCTTTATTGCGATGTTCCAGCAGATATCAGGTGTCACACCAGACCGTTTTCGAGCGAAAGAATTTGACGTAGAAGGCAACCTCTCATAGGCATCTGGCTTAAACCGTGGCAAAATATTGTTCCACTTATCTATATAACGACACAATACAAAAAAGTTATTGATTGGGACAACAGCGTGAAAATTTTAGTCGATGAGAATATGCCATATGCTCAAACTTTATTTAGCGAGCTTGGTGAAGTGAAAGCAGTACCGGGACGTCCTATACCAGAACAAGAATTAATTGATGCAGATGCATTAATGGTGCGTTCTATCACTAAGGTTAATGAATCACTGCTTGGTAATACGCCAGTTAAATTCGTTGGAACCGCGACAGCCGGTTTTGACCATATTGATACCGAGTGGTTATCGGCGGCAAATATTGGTTTTTCATCAGCGCCGGGTTGTAATGCGATAGCGGTTGTTGAATATGTTATTTCTTCACTATTATTACTAGCGGAACGTGATAACTTCGATTTGCGTGATAAAACAGTAGGGATCATAGGTGTCGGTAATGTCGGAGGGCGTTTAGCTGCAAGGTTATCGGCTTGGGGAGTCAAAACATTACTCTGCGATCCGCCACGTGCAGCCAAGGGGGATGACGAGTCATTCGTTTCTTTTGATGATATCCTTGAGCACGCTGATGTCATTACCTTTCATACTCCGCTGAATATGTCAGGGGAATATAAAACTTTCCATTTAATGGATGAAACGCATTTAGAAAAATTGCGCGATGGTACCATTTTAATTAACGCAAGTCGGGGTGAGGTAGTTGATAATAAAGCCCTATTATCCGTGCTTAACCGCGGAAAAAAACTGAGCGTTATCTTAGATGTGTGGGAGCCAGAGCCTGATTTAGATACGGCACTTTTAGCATTAGTGGATATTGGCACGCCGCATATTGCAGGCTATACGCTAGAAGGTAAAGCCCGAGGAACGACGCAAGTTTATGAAGCTTACTGCCAGTTTCTCGGCAAATCGTCACAAGTTTCTCTTTCATCATTACTGCCTAAGCCAGATATCAATCAATTGACTTTCAATGGTAAATTAACGCAAAACCAGCTCAAAAGGTTAGTACATCTCGTGTATGATGTGCGCCGAGATGATGCAGTGTTAAGAGCCGTTGCAGGGGTAAAAGGTGAATTTGATAAGCTGCGCAAAAATTATCAAGAGCGTCGTGAATGGTCATCCCTTGAAATTATTTGTGATGATGAACAAACGGCATCAAAACTCAATGAGCTTGGTTTTACAGCAAGTTTAGTTTGCACAAAATAGATTAGTTAAAATGAACACCTGATTAAATAACACCAATTGGTGTTATTTAATTTTTTATTTTTTAGAGGAATAGCCATGACTGAAGGTTGGAATATTGCAGTATTAGGCGCAACCGGTGCTGTAGGTGAAGCTATTATTTCACTGTTACAAGAAAGAGAATTCCCAGTCGGCGAATTATATTTACTTGCCAGTGAGCGTAGTGCAGGGGAGAGCGTACGCTTTAATGGTAAAAGTATTCAAGTTGAAAATGTGACCGACTTTGATTGGTCACAGGCACAAATTGCCTTTTTTGCAGCCAATGAAGGTGTCAGCCTACAATATGCCGAATTAGCGGCACAAGAAGGGTGCATTGTCATCGATACGAGTGGCGTATTTGCTCAAGAACCGGATGTGCCACTGGTTGTTCCGAATGTGAATCCGCAAGTCTTAGCCGATTACCGCAACCGTAATATTATTTCATTGGCGGACAGCTCTGTGAGTCAATTATTAACGGCAATTAAACCGCTGGTGGATGCGGCAGGGGTGGGGCGTATTACTTTAACAAATATGTTGTCGGTTTCTAGTTATGGTAAAGCCGCCGTAGACGAGCTGGCAGGGCAAAGTGCGCGTTTATTAAATGGTATCCCTGCGGAAGAAGGCCGTTTTAGTAAGCAATTAGCGTTCAATATGTTGCCATTACTGGCGGATATGGAAGGCAGTGTCGTTCACGAACGTCGTTTGGTTGAGCAAGTGCGTAAGGTGCTGCAAGATGATGGCTTACCAGTGGCGGTGAGTTTTATTCAATCTCCTGTTTTTTATGGGAATGCGCAAGTCGTTCATTTAGAAACTTTGCGCCCAATGAGTGCAGAAGAAGCGAACGAAGAACTTGAACGTTTTGAAGATATTCAGGTCTCAGAAGAGGGTGATTATCCTACACAGGTGACTGAAGCGTCAGGTAATGACCAATTAAGCATTGGTTGTGTACGTAATGACTATGGTATACCTGAAATTTTACAATTTTGGTCAGTGGCTGATAACGTGCGTTTCGGTGGGGCACTGATGGCGGTAGAAACAGCAGAAAAACTGGCTCAGGAGCTGTTTTACTAATGTCTGAGCCTACACAGTTGTATCGAATCGCATTAGGTATTGAATACAACGGCAGTCGTTATTTTGGTTGGCAGCGTCAGCAAGAAGTGAAAAGTGTTCAAGGTTGTTTAGAAGAAGCCTTGTCAAAAATTGCAGCGGAGCCAATTAGCGTGTTTTGCGCAGGGCGCACAGATGCAGGCGTTCATGCTACAGGGCAAGTGGTGCATTTCGAAACCTCTGCCATCCGCAAAGAAGCGGCTTGGACTATGGGGGCGAATACGCATTTGCCCTCTGATATTGCTGTCCGCTGGTGTAAACCGGTGGCCGAGGAGTTTCATGCACGCTTTAGTGCAACAGCGCGTCGATATCGCTACGTGATTTTTAATCACCGTTATCGGCCAGCAATTTTATCGAGTGGCGTAACGCACTTTCATTATCCACTCGATGAAAAAAGAATGCATGAAGCGGCACAGGCGCTATTGGGTGAGCGTGATTTTACCTCATTCAGAGCAGTCCAGTGTCAGTCGAAGTCGCCATGGCGTAATGTGATGCATGTGAATGTCAGTCGCCACGGTCATTATGTGGTGGTAGATATCAAAGCCAATGCGTTTGTTCACCATATGGTGAGAAATATTGTCGGAAGTCTGTTGGAGATTGGTTGTGGCAATCAAAACATTGATTGGATGGCGCATCTTCTTGAGTTAAAAGACCGTACCAAGGCAGCTGCAACCGCAAAAGCGGAAGGGTTGTATTTAGTGAGTGTCGATTACCCAGATAAATTTGAGTTACCTCAGAATGTGATGGGGCCGCTTTTTCTGGCAGATGAACTGATGTAAAGCGAATTTTTATTTATCTCATAATTTTTGTAAATAGCATGGATGCTATTATCAATGAGGATTTTATGGAATTTATCACTTTTATTATCGACTTTATTTTACACATCGATGTCCATCTTGCTGAACTGGTCAGAGATTATGGTACATGGGTCTATGGTATCCTATTTCTGATCCTATTTTGTGAAACAGGGTTAGTGGTCACACCATTTTTACCTGGAGATTCGTTATTATTCGTTGCGGGTGCGATTTCGTCATTAGACAGTAATGACCTGAATGTCCATTTAATGGTCGCTTTAATGATTACGGCAGCGATTATTGGTGATGCTGTAAACTACGCAATTGGGCGTATTTTTGGTGAGAAATTATTCAGAAATCCAGACTCGAAGATTTTTCGTCGTGTTTATTTAGATAAAACTCATGCTTTTTATGAAAAACATGGCGGTAAAGCGATTATACTGGCACGCTTTGTGCCGATAGTCAGAACTTTTGCACCATTCGTTGCAGGAATGGGGAAAATGTCTTATCGTCACTTTGCTTTTTATAATGTGACGGGCGCGTTTATTTGGGTATTATTATTCACTTATGCGGGTTATTTCTTTGGTGAATTACCGTTCGTACAAAAGAATTTGAAATTACTGATAGTCGCGATTATCTTTGTTTCAATTCTTCCGGGTGTTGTTGAAATTATTCGTCATCGTCGAATAGCTGCGAAAGAAAAGCGTGCGGCAGCGCAAAAAATCGATAACCACTAAGCGGTTTAGTAAGGTGGTTTAACAAGTTTTTATCTACAGTGAGATATCATTGTGGTTTAATGGCAAAAAATTACATACTGGTGATAACCAGAGTGAATCAGACAAAAAGGTCCATTAATGAGCTGGATTGAAAAAATTTTAAAGAAAGGTAACTTGACCCAATCACACAAAGCCAATATCCCTGAAGGGGTTTGGACCAAATGCGATAGCTGCGGGCAAGTATTATATGGTGCTGAATTAGAGCGTAATTTATCCGTGTGTCCAAAATGTGACCACCATATGCGAATTCACGCACGTCAGCGCTTAGAAACCTTCCTTGATGAAAACTCAACAACGGAATTGGGCAGTGAACTTGAGCCAAAAGATATTCTTAAGTTCAAAGATTCAAAAAAATATAAAGACCGTATTGCTGCTGCGCAAAAAGAAACAGGTGAAAAAGACGCGATCATCGTGATGAAAGGCACGTTGAAAGGTATGCCTGTGGTGGCTGCGGCGTTTGAGTTCGCTTTTATGGGCGGTTCAATGGCCTCTGTTGTTGGCGCGCGTTTCGTGCGTGCAGTGGAGCAAGCTCTGGAAGATAACTGCCCGTTGGTTTGTTTCTCTTCAAGTGGCGGTGCGCGTATGCAAGAAGCGCTGTTATCATTGATGCAGATGGCAAAAACCAGTGCAGCTTTGGCAAAATTGCAAGAACGTGGTTTACCTTACATCTCTGTATTGACCGACCCAACCATGGGTGGGGTGTCTGCAAGTTTAGCGATGTTAGGGGATATTAATGTGGCAGAGCCGAAAGCATTAATTGGTTTCGCAGGGCCACGTGTTATCGAACAAACTGTTCGCGAAAAGTTACCGCAAGGTTTCCAACGCAGTGAATTCTTACTTGAGAAAGGCGCGATTGATATGATAGTTCGCCGCCCTGAGATGCGTGATCGCTTAGCTGAAGTGTTAGCGATGTTAACCAATAAACCAAGCTTTAATGACACGCCTATCATCGTAGCGGAAACGGTTGAAATCGACATTAACGCCGTTGATGAACTTGATGCCCAAGAGCCAAAAAAGGATTCTGAAAAGCATAAAAAAGATGATGAGTAATCTAATCATTCCTAATGCCAAGTCTCCATTGGAGGCTTGGCTTTCTTATCTCACCGACTTACATAGTCAAAATATTGATATGGGGTTGGAGCGAGTCGGTCAAGTTGCTAGGAAAATGAACCTAACGCAACCTGCACCTAAAGTTATCACTGTCACTGGGACCAACGGAAAAGGGACAACTTGCCATACGCTAGAGTCTATTTTTATGGCATCTGGGTTAAAAGTTGGGGTTTACAGTTCACCGCACCTTATTCGTTATACCGAACGCGTTCGTATTCAAGGCCAAGAGCTCCCTGAGTCTGATTTCTGTGAAGCATTTGCCACAATTGAAGCACAACGTGCAGATATTTCTCTCACCTATTTTGAATACGGCACCTTGGCGGCGTTACAATTATTTAAGCAAGCTAAACTCGATATTGTGATTTTAGAAGTCGGTTTAGGCGGTCGGTTAGATGCGACCAATGTCGTTGATGCGGATATTGCGGCGATCACCAGTATTGCCTTAGACCATACAGATTGGTTAGGTGCAGACCGTGAACATATTGGTTATGAAAAAGCCGGTATTTTCCGCAAAAATCACTATGGAGTGGTCGGTGAACCGGACATGCCAGCTTCAATTGCCCAAGTGGCTGAGCAGCTAGGTACACAGCTATTTCGCCGTGGTACGGATTGGCAATACAGTGAGCAAGCAAATAGCTGGTCATGGAAAAGTTCACAGCGTGAATGGCATGATTTACCGTTACCCAATGTACCTTTAGCGAATGCAGCAACAGCGCTGGGTGTGGTGAGTTGCTTATTGGAAATTGATGCTGATATTGCCCAAAAAGTGACTGAGTCCGCTATTCATCAAGGTTTGAAATCTGCTCAATTACCGGGGCGCTTCCAAATTATTGGTGAAAAACCGTTAATGATATTGGATGTAGCGCATAACCCCCATGCCGCAGGGTACTTAGTCAGTAAATTAGTGGCCTTACCGGAAACTAAAAACCGTCGCATTCTCGCGGTGGTAGGGATGCTAGGCGATAAAGATATCAAAGGGACGCTTGAGTGTTTATCACAACAAGTCACCGACTGGTACCTTGCGCCATTAACTGAGTTTAGGGGAGCAGATGTGGCCCAACTTAGTCAATATTTACCCACAGCTAACCAGTTTGAAAGCGTAGAAAAAGCGTGGCAGCAAGCTTGCGTCGATGCTAATGAGCAAGATGTGATTGTGGTGTGCGGGTCATTTCATACCGTCGCTCACGTTATGATGTTATTGGAAAATCAAGAAGGATAGTGCCGGTGGCTAGTAAATTTCAGAATCGACTTGCTGGCGCCATTGTGCTTGTTGCAGTGGGGGTCATTGTGCTTCCTGCTCTGCTTGATGGCGATAAGAAATACAATGAAAATGAATTTGCGGCCATTCCTATTATCCCTAAACCAGGTGATGAAGAAGACATTGAGGCAATAGCGCCTATTGTAAGTACGACAACAACAGCTTCTTCAGAAGGGGCTTCTGAAGCCATGTTATCAGAAGCGATTACGCAGCAGCAAAACGAACAGGTTGAAACACGGCCATCGACGACAACTCCCGCACCAAGCGTAGTTGAACCCACAAAGCCAGAACCGAAGCCTGAGCCTAAAGTTGAGCCGAAGCCACAACCGAAACCTGAACCTAAGCCCGAGCCGAAATCTCAGCCACAAGGCAAAGCATTTGTGGTGCAAGTCATCGCATTGAACAATGCGAGTAAAGTTGAGGAGATAGTCGCACAGCTCAGGTTGTCTGGTTACCAAGTTTATACTGTTCCTGCAAAACCAGTGAATAATAAACTCACGCGGATTTACGTAGGGCCTGAGGCCTCAAGGCAAAGGCTAGAAGCGGCTTTACCAGAACTGAATAGGATTACGGGAACAAAAGGGATAATTCAAAGCTATAAACCTTAAAATAGAATTTAAATAATCCCTAAAAGGTAAGGGGATTTAGTAACTTACTGCGGCGATTATGATTTTTTCTTTTCGCCGCTATTTTTTTTAATTTGATAGAAAAATGGTTACGCAAACGTTTTCGTTTTCTGTTAGAATGCACTTCGCTGATGTCGCGAGTGCGAATTTTGGAATGGAATATGGTCTGGATAGATTACACAATTATCGCCATTATTGGCTTCTCGGCATTAGTTAGCTTGATCCGTGGGTTTGTACGAGAGGCGCTCTCACTGGTTACATGGGGCTGTGCTTTTTTTGTTGCAAGTACGTTTTATCCTTATTTAGCTGACTATTTTACTCGCTTTGAGGATGTGCTGGTTAGAAATGGCATTGCTATCGCCGCACTGTTTATTGCCACTTTGATTGTTGGCGCAGTCGTAAACTATGTGATTAGCTCATTAGTACAAAAAACGGGGTTGTCAGGCACAGATCGTGTTCTGGGGATCTGCTTCGGTGCGTTGCGTGGTGTATTGATTGTTTCGGCATTGCTGTTTTTTCTCGATACCTTTACACCATTACCTCAAAGTGAGGACTGGCAGCGTTCGGAACTTATTCCGCAGTTCAGTCATATAATCAGGTGGTTTTTTGACTACCTGCAAAATGCGTCAAGTTTCCTACCGGAGAACATTTCTCCGTCTGGCTGATGAGGAAAGACTAAATGTGCGGTATTGTCGGTATCGCCGGTGTTACACCGGTAAACCAATCAATTTATGATGCTCTCACGGTGCTTCAACATCGTGGGCAAGATGCAGCAGGTATTGCCACTATTGATGGCAAAAACAACATTCGTTTACGCAAAGCAAATGGCCTTGTTAAAGATGTGTTTGAAACACGTCATATGCTGAGATTACAGGGCTGCATGGGGTTAGGGCACGTCCGTTACCCAACGGCAGGTAGCTCAAGTGCTTCCGAGGCGCAACCTTTCTACGTAAACTCACCTTTTGGTATTACACTTGCGCATAATGGTAATCTGACAAACGCTCATGAACTCACTCGGAGTTTATTTGAAACAGCGCGCCGCCATGTTAACACCACTTCTGATTCTGAAATATTACTGAACGTATTAGCCCATGAGCTGGACAGGTTTGATCATTTCCCTCTCGAGCCAGACAATGTTTTCAGTGCTGTGTCCGCGATGCACAAAAAATTACGCGGTGCGTATGCTTGTGTGGCATTAATTATTGGCCATGGCATGTTAGCCTTCCGTGATCCTCACGGTATTCGTCCGTTAGTATTAGGGCGCCGCATTACTGAAAGTGGTGAACATGAATATATGGTCGCTTCTGAAAGTGTTGCGCTTGATACTTTAGGTTTCGAGTTTTTACGCGATGTGGCGCCTGGCGAAGCGGTATATGTGACAGAAAAAGGCCAATTATTTACACGCCAATGTTCTGATAACCCACAATTAACCCCATGTATTTTTGAGTATGTCTATTTTGCTCGCCAAGACTCTTTTATTGATAAAGTGTCTGTGTATAACGCAAGGTTACGTATGGGGCAAAAACTGGGAGCTAAAATTGCTCGCGAATGGGAAGACTTAAACATCGATGTGGTAATTCCTATTCCAGAAACATCGTGTGATATTGCTTTAGAAATCGCGCATATTCTTGATAAACCATACCGCCAAGGTTTTGTTAAAAACCGTTATGTTGGCCGTACATTTATCATGCCTGGTCAGCAAGAACGTCGTAAATCGGTGCGCCGTAAGCTTAATGCGAACCGTGCGGAGTTTCGTGATAAAAACGTCTTACTTATTGACGACTCCATTGTACGCGGAACAACATCGGAGCAAATTGTTGAGCTTGCGCGTGAAGCCGGAGCAAAAAATGTTTACTTTGCCTCAGCGGCACCCGAAGTGCGTTTCCCAAACGTATATGGCATTGATATGCCAAATGCAAATGAATTGATTGCACACGGGCGCGAAGTGGATGAAATTCGCAAACTTATCGGCGCAGATGGGCTAATTTTCCAAGATTTAACGGATTTAGTCGACGCGGTGCGTGAAGAAAACCCTGAAATTACAGAATTTGAGTGTTCCGTGTTTGATGGCATTTATGTGACCAAAGATATCGACCAAAGTTATTTAGACTACCTAGAAAACTTACGAAAAGACGATGAGTTAAAGTTGAAGGATCAGAGTGAGGTTGAAGACCTAGAGATTTATAACGAAGGCTAAATTTTCGTCAATTTTCGTCATAGTTTGGGCTACAGCGTTGTTGGCTTCACAAATTCGCCCTAGTCACGTAGTTTTCTACGCTCCTAGGGTCTCTTTGCTAGCCGCCTAGCTGTAACCCTAACTATATAGAAAATCCACAGTGATTCTGATTTTTCCCATCTTTAATCTGTAGCCTAAAATATCAAGAAAACTATGACGTCAAATGAAGGTCTAAGTTACAGTTATATCTGATTTAAAATACGTAAAAATCGAGTAAGCTAGAGGGACATTAACTGCCTATTTGGAGCGATATATGGCTGATTTCAACTCCCTCCCTGATGTGATTAAACCTTTC
This sequence comes from Providencia sp. PROV182, assembly GCF_028480325.1. NCBI lineage: Bacteria > Pseudomonadati > Pseudomonadota > Gammaproteobacteria > Enterobacterales > Morganellaceae > Providencia > Providencia sp. PROV182. The sequence continues at coordinate 68,163 of NZ_JAMPOL010000029.1, forward strand.
GCAGATAAAATCAAAGCCACTAAAAAACCGCTTGTTGAAATGACGTTAACCCCTATTGAAGACTATGTTTTATGGGATAGTCGTGTTGGGGGAATGCCGTATTTGCCACTAAATGAAAAATACCCGACGAATAGCGAAGGAACGCCACTCAAGTTACTTGCCCAAATTAATTTTGCACAAATGCCTAAATTAGAAAATTACCCTGAAAAGGGGATTTTACAGTTTTTTATTGGTGGTGATGATTTATATGGGGCTGATTTTGAGCAGCGACAAAAACAAGAAGATTTCCGTATTATTTATTGGGAAGAGGTTATTGAAGATACTCAGCAATTAACCCAAGATTTTTCTGCGGTGATTGCTGCCCATTCTGATGACTACTATACCCCCATAGACCATCAATACAGTATTGAATATACGCCTGCGGAGCAGTACATCAGCATCGATGATTTCCAATTTGGCCAGAAAATATTAGGGGTCGACAACCTCTATGATTATGAAGAGCAATTTGAAGGGGAAGATTTTTACGATGAATGGGTTGAGCCCTACAGTGATACGTTTGAATCAGGGGCACACTGCATCGGCGGCTATCCGTTTTTCACTCAAACCGACCCAAGAGAATACGAAGAAAATATTCAACAATATGAATTGCTTCTACAAATAAATACCGATTATGAAATAGGGATCATGTGGGGAGATATGGGAGTCGGTAATTTCTTTATTCACCCAGATGACCTGAAAAAACGTGATTTTAGTCGTGTGGTGTATAATTGGGATTGCGGCTGACCCAGAAATCCTTTTTGCCTTTTAACCTGTAGCGTTGTTGGCTACAGGCTAAAATAATGAGTGAGTTATTAGTCGCCTATTTAATTAATTTTAATGCTTTCTTTGCATCTGCAACCGTGGCGTATTTCGTATATAATGCTCAATTATCGTTTGCTAGGGTGGTTAGGTAGGGAAATGAAGAAACTTATCATTGGGTTAACTGGCGCGAGTGGGGCTATTTATGGTGTCCGCTTGCTTGAAGTGTTGAAACCGCTCAAAGGTGTAGAAACCCATTTGGTGATGAGTGCGGCCGCCCGTCAAACATTAGCACTTGAAACAACTTACACGGTGAAAGACGTTCAACAGTTAGCCGACCATAACTATGACAGTCGTGATATTGCTGCAGCGATTTCTTCCGGTTCGTTCCGTACTGCTGGGATGGTGATCATGCCCTGCACCATGAAAACGTTATCAGGTATTGTTCACAGTTATACTGATACGTTGGTCACTAGGGCGGCGGACGTAGTGCTTAAAGAAGGTAAAAAATTGGTGTTAGGTGTACGCGAAACGCCATTGCACGTCGGCCATTTACGTTTGATGGTGCAAGCGGCGGAGATGGGAGCCGTGATTATGCCTCCCATGCCTGCGTTTTATCACCAGCCTGAAACTATTCAAGATATTATTGACCAAACAGTTAATCGTATCCTTGATCAGTTTGATATCGAACTGGAACAAGACCTATTTCATCGTTGGCAGGGGGGGAAATAACCCTTACTCATCAGTATGTGGAATAAGTAAGTCAGTTAGCGCTTCTTTTAACTCGATATGTTCAAATTGAAAGCCTGCCTCTTCTAACCGTTTGGGGATCGCCTGTTGGCCACCCAATACCAGCGCTGCGGATTCCCCCATGATGGCCTTAATCACAAAAGCGGGCGTTCGTACAAATGAAGGGCGATTAATAACTTCACCTAACGTGGCGGAAAATAGGTCATTATGGACTGGATAAGGTGAGGTCATATTAAAGGGGCCAGAAAGCGTTGGGTTATCTAATAAAAAACAAATTGCACGAACCATATCGTTGATATGTATCCACGGCATGTATTGTTTCCCGTCACCAATTGGCCCACCTGCACCCATTTTAAAAATAGGGAGAATTTTGGCAAGTAAACCGCCATTCGCTGATAACACAAGGCCAGTGCGTAATAAACAAACGCGAGTTTTTTCTGACTGTGCATTAGCGGCTAAAGCTTCCCAATGCTGTGTGAGCTGGTGAGTAAATTCATCATGGGGCTGTTCGTCTTCGGTAACGACCGATTGGCCCTGATTGCCATAATAGCCGACAGCAGAGCCCGATAAAAATACCCGGGGAGGGGTTTCACTGGCTGTGATTAACTCACTAAGCTGCTGAGTTAACTTCCAACGGCTATCACACAGTAACTTTTTTTGTTCCTCTGTCCAGCGCTTATCAGCAATAGGTTCGCCTGCTAGGTTAATAACAGCATCGAAGTCATTTAAGTGGGTTTTACCATTGAGAGACGTCCAGCACTCAACAGCCTTGCAAAACTGGCTATAAACTTTTTGTGGAGAGCGGCTTAATACAGTAACCTGATGCTCAAGAGAAATCAGTTTTTGGATTAGTGGTGTTCCGATTAGCCCGGTGCCGCCTGTTATGAGTATCTTCATCGCCATCCCCGTCATATTTCAAACCGCAGCGTTGTTGCTTACGTTCTGTCACCTTAGTCACATACTTGTGTATGCTCCTAAGGCTGCCATCTCTTGGCGCCTAGCTGCAATTTGAACTATTTAGGGGATATCCCTGAGATCAGTAACAAACTACAGCGTTATGATTTAACTATAGCATTTGTGAACACAATTTGTATGATTTGCTTAGCCTGCCTTTAAAAAATTCGGTTTCATTATCACTGTAATAAGAAGTGCTTTTTATGATGGCAACCAATCACAAATTCAGCTAGGATCATTTTCATAGGTGCGGATCAATGCAGATTGGTATTGTCAGGCATACAATAATAATCAGTCTAATGATATAAGCAGTTTTAGCTTAAAAATAAAAGGTTTACAGGATGGAACAACAAACCGAAGTTGTTGAATGGGTCGATATTGTTGATGAAGACAATACTGTGATTGCTCAGGCAACACGTAGCCAAATGCGAGCAGAAAACCTACGTCATCGTGCAACTTACATTGTTGTTCATGACGGAATGGGCAAAATATTGGTTCAACGACGCACAGACATTAAAGATTTTCACCCCGGTTTCCTCGATGCAACAGCTGGAGGAGTGGTTACGCAAGGTGAAAACATTCTTGATTCTGCAAAGCGTGAAGCTGAAGAAGAGCTAGGTATTGCTGGCGTTCCTTTTGCTGAACATGGCCATTTTTACTTTGAAGATGCGCATTGTCGTGTATGGGGTGGTTTGTTTAGCTGTGTGAGCCATGGTCCATTTGCTTTACAAGAATCTGAAGTTGTTGAGGTCAGTTGGTTGACCCCTAAAGAGATCAGCGCACGCTGTGACGAATTTACGCCGGATTCACTTAAAGCGCTTTCTTTATGGTTGACTCGGAATAATGAGTTAGAAAAAACCATCACTTGTGCTGAAAACTCATAGTTGATCAGATTAAAATTGTTAAAGGGCTATTTTATTTAGTCCTTTACTTTATTTCTCCCAAAATCAAATCTCTAGCAAAGTTAATTTCAAGCTAATATATAACGATTAGTTATAACAAACTTGCAAGCTAAACGATGTATTCATTTCTACACTAGATATAATGTGACAGATCTTAACATTTATCGTTTGCGATATGATGTACTGCTTGGTGTATACATGACGCTTCGAGAGAATAAAAATGACAATTGATAAACAAGATACTTTTTTGAAACAACAACACCTTGATAACGTAACCAATAAAGCCCGTGAGATTATGGAGCGTGAAGGAATTGAAGCGTTAATCGCAACCGTGGGTGATAACTTTTATCACTTAACCGGTTTTGCGAGCTTCTTTATGTACACTTTCAGGCAAACAGGTTCGGCGATTGCGGTTATTTTTCGTGATCCTTCTATTCAATCATTGGTTATTATGAATGAATTTGAAGCGGCAAATTTGTCACTTCAAATGCCTAACGCAAGGATTAAAACATTTCCAATTTGGGTGGATGTTGATGACCCTTACAACCCGGAAAATGGCAAAGTGGTGAAGGCAAGGCCAATTAATAGCCCAATAGAAACCATTTTCAATTTACTCAAAGAGGCGTTGTCAGAAGCGGGAGTTTATTGTAAACCGGTTGCAATTGAATTAAACCAAATTACACATACAGGTAAAGTATGGTTGGATAAGGTTATTCCTGAATTAAATTTGGTTGATTCTTCGCCGCTATTTAATGAATTACGCATGATTAAAAGCCCGTGGGAAATTGCTCATCTCAGAAAATCAGCACAAATTACAGAGGCTGGTATTGCTGCTGCGAGTAAATTGATCAAAGTCGGCTGTACTTCAGCGGAATTAACCGCCGCTTTTAAAGCGAAAGTGATGGAATACCCAGAGACAAATTATAGCCGCTTCAATTTAATTTCAGTGGGCAGTGATTTTTCACCGAAAATGATCCCTGATGACCAACCTGCAAAAGAAGGGGATTTAATTAAATTTGACTGTGGCGTTGATGTGGCAGGTTATGGTGCTGATATTGCACGGACATTTGTGGTTGGGAAACCGAATGAAAAAGTCGCTGCTATTTATCAAACTATCTTAAAAGGCCATCAATATATGTTAAGTCGAGTTGCGCCCGGCGTAGCATTAAGTGATGTTTTCAATGAAACAATGGCACTCATTCGTTCTTCGGGTTTGCCCCATTATAACCGTGGGCACTTAGGCCATGGGGACGGGGTGTTCGTTGGGTTGGAAGAAGCCCCTTTTGTGAGCGCTGCGACCACAGAAATATTTCGAGCTGGGATGGTAATGAGCTTAGAAACACCTTATTACGGGATTGGTGTTGGCGGTATTATGATTGAAGATATGCTTCTGATTACTGAAGACGGTGTGGAAATGTTAAGTCATTTGCCTCGTGAATTGATTTCTTTCGGGCAAGTGGAATAAGGGGCGGAATATGAAGTGGTATCATTATTTAGTTATTTTCCCAATCCTAGCGTTAACCGTGGGTATCTATTATGCCAACCAAGTAGAGCCTTTTGTTATGGGCTTGCCATTTTTAATGTTCTGGATTGTCTCATGGGTGATTGTTACAGCCTTAGTTATGTTACTAATCAATATATTAGATAATAAAAATACTAAGGAAACATCATGAGCTCCGCGCTAATTATTATTACTGTTTTCTTCCTGTTTAGTATTTATCTTGCTATTCGTGCGAAGAAAGGAAAAACGATGGACCATGAAGGGTGGTCTGTCGGTGGTCGTAGTTATGGCGCACTGTTAGTTTTCTTGCTGAGTGCGGGGGAAATATATACCACGTTTACCTTCCTTGGCGGGAGTGGCTGGGCTTATGGTAAAGGCCCTGCGATTCTATATACCTTGGCAGTCAATGCTTTTATGGGGATCTTTTTATACTGGGTACACCCAAGGGTATGGCGATTCGCAAAAGATAATGATGTCAGAACGATTTCTGAGTTATTTACCAAAAAGTATCAAAGCCCGGGGTTAGGGTTATTAATTAGCTTAATATCTATTGCTGCAATGGTGCCTTTATTTGTTTTACAGCTTAAAGGATTAGGCATTATTGTTTCTCAAGCGTCTTATGGCGCAATTCCAGCAGATATTGCCATTTGGATTGGAATTATTGCAGTGACGTTATTTGTGATGATTTCAGGAATTCATGGCTCAGCTTGGACATCAGCACTAAAAGATTTAATGATTTTAATTGTGGTGGTTTTTATCGGTATTTATATTCCACTTCATTATTACGGTAGTTTTGGGGACATGTTTAAAGCGATAGATACGGCGATGCCAAGCTTTTTAACATTCTCCGAAACGGGGCTAAATATCCCTTGGTATATTTCCACAATATTCTTATCTGTGGTTGCCTATTTCTGTTGGCCGCATTATATGGCCGCAGTGTTTACCGCAAAAGATGAAAAATCACTGAAACGTAATAGTATTCTGATCCCAGCGTACAGTTTGATTATGCTATTCGCATTTTTCGTTGGTTATGCATCCATATTGCAAATTCCACATCTTGAAGGGGCGGCAGTGGATTTATCGCTGTTTGAGATATCTAAGAGCACCTTCTCACCGATTGTGGTTGGTTTTATTGGTGCGGCAGGGATGTTAACCGCATTAGTACCTGGTTCGATGTTGTTGCTAACCACTTCTAATATGTTAGCGGGAGTTGTGCAAAAAGCGATGGGAGTAAGTGAAGAAAAACGCCAGTCTGGTGTGTATGCTCGCTTTATGGTACCTGTCGTTGCGTTGGTCAGCTTGTATTTTATTTTCCACAGTAATGATACCTTAGTGGCTATTATGTTACTCGGGGTCAATATTGTCGCGCAGTTTTTCCCTGCTTTACTGATGAGCTTTAAACAGCAAAACCCAATGACACCTGCGGGTGCTATTTGTGGAATTTCTGCGGGGGTTTTATTCCTTGCGGTAACCTATATAGAGAAAATTTCTTTAGCACAATTGTTCCCTTGGTTAGGAGAAAGTTTGAGCTTTATGAATATCGGTATTGCTGCATTTATTCTGAATATTATTGTTGCAGTAGTGGTTTCATTATTTACGCGTAAAAGATAGTTAAAAATAATCAGGCAATAAAAAAGCGCTCAGTTGAGCGCTTTTTAGCATAAAGAGATGAATTAAGCGTTTTCGTTTTGTACTGCTTGGATAGCAGTTAACGCAACGGTATACACGATGTCATCAACTAATGCACCGCGTGACAAGTCATTGACTGGTTTACGCATACCTTGCAGCATTGGACCAATAGAGACTAAGTCAGCAGAACGTTGTACGGCTTTATACGTGGTATTACCGGTATTTAAGTCAGGGAAGATAAATACGGTCGCTTTACCTGCAACTGGTGAATTAGGTGCTTTGGACTTAGCAACATCCGCCATAACAGCCGCGTCATATTGTAATGGACCATCGATAATTAAATCAGGGCGTTTTTCTTGTGCTAAACGCGTTGCTTCACGCACTTTTTCAACATCACTACCCGCACCTGAATCGCCTGTAGAGTAAGAAATCATCGCAACACGTGGGTCGATACCGAACGCTTTGGCAGAATCCGCAGATTGGATAGCGATTTCAGATAATTGCTCTGCAGTTGGGTCTGGGTTGATAGCGCAGTCACCGTACACAAATACTTGTTCTGGTAATAACATAAAGAACACAGAAGAAACTAATGAGCTACCCGGTGCTGTTTTAATTAATTGCAACGGTGGACGGATAGTATTTGCCGTCGTATGAACAGCACCAGAAACTAGGCCATCCACTTCGCCTTTCTCTAGCATTAATGTGCCTAATACAACGTTATCTTCTAATTGCTCACGAGCAACAACCTCAGTCATTCCTTTGCTCTTACGTAATTCAACGAGGCGAGCAACGTATTCTTCACGTACTTTAACTGGGTCAACAATTTCAATACCAGTACCGAGTTCAATACCTTGTGCAGCAGCAACACGACGAATATCTTCTGGGTTACCTAATAGAACACAAGTTGCAATGCCGCGCTCTGCACAGATAGATGCAGCTTTAACTGTACGCGGTTCGTCGCCTTCAGGAAGAACGATTCGTTTGCCAGCTTTACGTGCTAATTCAGTTAACTGATAACGGAATGCTGGTGGTGATAGGCGGTTAGGGCGCTCTGAGTCAGCAACCAGTGATTCAATCCAATCGCTACTAATATGACGAGCCACATAGTTTTGAATTTTTTCAATACGTTCATGGTCATCAGCTGGGACTTCTAAGCTAAAGCTTTGTAGATTCAGCGATGTTTGCCATGTATTGCTTTTCACCATGAAAACAGGCAGGCCGGTTTCGAAAGCTTGCTCACACAGCTGGCGAATAGGCGCATCGATGTTGTAACCACCCGTTAGTAGAACTGCACCGATTTCAACCCCGTTCATTGCCGCTAGTGAGGCAGAAACTAATACATCAGGGCGATCCGCTGAGGTCACTAATAATGATCCTGGGCGGAAGTGTTCAAGCATGTGCGGAATGCTACGAGCGCAGAAAGTCACTGATTTAACACGACGAGTTTTGATTTCGCCTTCGTTAACAATCTCTGCACCTAAGTGTTTTGCCATGTCAATTGCACGGGTGGCAATTAAATCAAAGTTCCATGGAATGGATGCCAGCACAGGCAGATTCAGCGCAGAAAGTTGCTTAGTATCGAGGTTAGCCACAGTCGCTTTGGTTGAATCATCAAAGATTTCAGATAGGTCAGGGCGAGTACGACCTTGTTCATCAACAGGTGCATTCACCTTATTGATAATAACGCCGATGATATTTTTATTACGTTGGCCGCCAAATTCGTTACGTACTAACTCTAAACGCTCTTGCATTTGTGTGATTGAACTGTTGCCTGGTGCAGTGACGAAAACAATCTCTGCGCCTAATGTTTTGGCAATTTCATAATTTAATGATTGAGCAAATGAATGTTTACGCGTTGGCACTAAACCTTCAATTAAAATCACTTCCGCATTTTTTGTGTGGTCATGATAGCGAGCGACGATTTCTTCCATTAACACATCTTTTTTGGAAGAGGTCAGTAGCGATTCAACGTATTCCATTGTTAGTGGTTCAACAATGGTGGTAATACTTGAATGAGAGCGCAGGACTTCAGTGGTTTGGTCTTTATTGCCAGAGACGCGTGGCTGTGCGATAGGTTTGAAAACGCTTAATTGAACACCTTTTTGTTCCATTGAGCGAACGACACCTAGGCTAACGCTAGTTAAGCCAACGCTGGTGCCAGTAGGTATTAACATAATTGTACGGGACACGGGAACCTCTTTATTTCGGTTACTCTAATGACAAAACGATACCGCCAGCAGGTTGCTGGCGGTAGAAGTTGCTTATGCGGTTAAACGCGCAGTATCTTGGGCGATAACCAACTCTTCATTGGTTGCGATAACCAGTGCTGGGCGGCTGTTATCGGTAGTGATTAAACCTTCTTTACCGAAGCGCGCCGCTAAGTTACGTTCGTGGTCATATTCGAAACCAAGGATAGCCAGTTTCTTCAAGGTAATTTCACGAACTTGCGCTGAGTTTTCACCAATACCACCCGTGAAGATGATAGCATCAAGGCGGCCTTCCATCAGAGCACTATATGCACCAACGTATTTCGCCAAACGATGGCAGAAAACATCCATTGCGCGAGTTGCGTCTTCTTTAGTGCCGTAGTTATCTTCAACATAGCGGCAGTCACTTGTTACGCCAGTTAAACCTAATAAACCAGACTCTTTGGTCAGCATCTTGTTGATTTGCTCAACACTCATACCTAAAGAATCATGTAAATGGAAAATAATTGCAGGGTCGATATCACCACTACGTGTTCCCATTACCAGACCTTCTAATGGCGTTAAACCCATTGAAGTGTCAACGCATTTACCGTTAACAATAGCAGTAACAGAACCACCATTGCCTAGGTGGCAAGTGATAACATTTAACTCATCAACAGGTTTGTTGAGTTTTTTCGCAGCTTCACGGGAAACATAGTAATGGCTTGTACCGTGCGCACCATAACGGCGAATACTATGCTCTGAATATAATTCGTATGGCAATGCATACAGATAAGCTTCCTGCGGCATGGTCTGATGGAATGCGGTATCAAAGACAGCGACATTTTTGTTGACCAGATGCGGGAAGGATTTTCTTGCTTCTTCAATACCGATGAGATGAGCAGGGTTATGCAATGGCGCGAATGGAATAGCCGCTTCGATGCCTTCAATCACTTCATCTGTGATTAATACAGAAGAGGTAAATTTCTCACCACCATGAACAATACGGTGACCGATGGAGGTGATTTGCTCTGATAGCTCAGGTTTTTCAGCAAGAATAGTGTTAACAATGAAATCCAATGCTTCGCTATGCGCTGCACCAGCACCTAAAGGCGCTTCTTTCTTAGCACCATCCATTTTCCACTTAATACGGGCTTCCGGGAGGTTAAAGCACTCAGCTAATCCAGATAAAAATTCATCGCCATTAGTTGGGTCGATGATGGCGAATTTCAGTGAGGAGCTACCGCAGTTTAGAACCAGTACCAGCTTACTTGACATGGAAATACCTATCGTTAATTGTTGTTGTGAAGCCTTTTAAAAACATGAAAAGACTCAGATATAAAAATATACCGCTAGAGCCTAGCGTATTTATGACCTGAAACATCATGATTGATATCATGTTAAAGGCGAAAAAAATTAAAGATCGTGAGATCTTCAGGGGTTGATAACGCAGGCGCTATTCTTTTCTACAGAAGGTTATAAAAGTAAACCTCTGCACCTAGTGTTGAAATAACGACCAACAACCCCAATATATAACTGTTGTCTATCTTCAGTATCGAAGATGGATAAAGCTAAAAAATAACAAATGCAACAGCAATTCTAAATGTGGCAGATTCTACTAAAATTATTTTATATTTTATACGTTTTTTTTAAAAATAGGGACTTTGATTGATTAAAATCATAAGTGACGTATAAAGTAGTGTTATAGCACAGGGTTACGTTGCTATTAGAATAGCTGATATTTAGTAAATTGACTTAACTTAAGGTAAATGTAATGAAATAATTTCGTTACCTTAAATGTGCTATCATTTTACCATGCGTAATTTATAAATTATTGCCTCAGTTTTTAAGAAGTCGATAGGAAACGTTTCATGAGTACATTGCAAAGTACACCGCCCGGTTTTTTTAAGCGCTTTAGATTAGGTAACCGCTATCTGAAGGCTTTTCCTATGGAGAAAAAACTGTCGCCGATATTCCCCGAAATTCGTATTAACAAGGCGGTACGCTTTGGTATTCGCTTTATGCCGCCCATTGCAATTTTTACATTAGCATGGCAAATCGCGTTAGGTGGGCAATTGGGACCTGCCATTGCCACGGCACTTTTTGCCTGTAGTTTGCCAATGCAAGGCTTATGGTGGTTAGGAAAACGTGCGGCGACGCCTTTGCCATCCAGCTTGCTAAGCTGGTTTTATGAGATCCGTGATAAATTTACCGAAGCGGGAATTGCGATGGCACCGGTTGAACACCAACCCGATTATATGGCGTTGGCTGACTTGCTAAAACGTGCATTTAACCAGCTAGATCGTTCCTTTATGGAAGATATCTAAGGGATAATTTCTATTAAAAGCTAGATTTAACAATAAGTAATACAAAAATAGTGTTTAGATCAATAAAAGCGATGTTTTCACTGTCTATGATTGATGTTGAATGCGAAGATAAGCCATACTTTTTAGTGGGAGAACCCTGATGGAAATGACTAACGCACAACGCTTGATCTTATCTAATCAATATAAAATGATGACCATGCTTGACCCCGATAATGCAGAACGTTATCGCCGACAACAAACCATTATTGAACGTGGTTTCGGTTTACAAATGCGTGAGTTAGACAGAGACTTTGGTCATTTAAGTGAAGATACCTGCCGTACTGTTATTGATATCATGGAAATGTACCATGCGCTGCAAGTCTCTTATAGCAACATGGCTAATAAGGAAGACATTGATGGCCGCCGTGTGCAATTTTTGGGCTTTGATGCGGCAACAGAAGCACGTTATCTGAGCTATGTCCGTTTTATGGTCAACACGGAAGGGCGTTATACCCACTTTGACAGCGGGACGCATGGGTTTAACTCACAAACGCCAATGTGGGAAAAATATAATCGTATGTTAGCGATTTGGCATGCATGTCCAAGGCAGTATCATTTATCAGCAGTGGAGATCTCCCAAATTTTAAATGCCTAATGCTCGTCATTCTTCGCGCTGTAGCTCTGTTGACTGCGTTCGGCGACTCGGGTCACGTACATTTGTATGTTCCCCGAGATATCTTCTCTAGTCGCCTAGCTACAGCGTGAATATTTAGAGCATATTTGCTTGTCATTAGTAAAGCAGTAACACGTGACACTGATATGCGAGCTATATGAGCAAGTTAAAACACATTAACATTTAGCCTACAGCAACAAGCACACAGCCCCCAGAACATCCACATGCGACTTTATGACCTTCTAGCGCAACAGGGATACCATTAATTTTCATTAAGCTATCACCTTCAACGATAGTCCCTGTTTTTTTACATGAAGGACAATAAACAGAGTCGCCCACACAGGCGACTCCTTGGGTTTGCTTGGCGAGAGAAGAAGCTGTCAGCACCGTACCACCAGTATTTGTCGTATCATTTTTTAAGATAATTTTCCTGCCGTTCACAAGACTACGCATTGCGTTTTTTCTCCTGATCAAGCTTTGCTAAAAGCTGTTCGACCTGTTGCTCAAAATCAGTAGGAAGTGGGTTTTTACCAAAAAACAAAAAGGGTTTACGAGCTTGGTAATCGACAGACGAAACGGCATCTCGCCCCTCTTGCATATAAGCATTGAGAAACGTGATAAAACGATGGTTTTCACTGTCGGTGCTGGTCAGGAAACTGGAGTAATGGGAAACATTTGGCTTGTAAAGTAT
>NZ_JAMPOL010000030.1:0-1624 GCF_028480325.1 Providencia sp. PROV182
ACGGTAGGAGCTTGATACGCTTTTCCTTTAATTGCATCCATTGTCGCTTTTTTTATACTACTTACCTTTTCATGAACAATCTGCTCTAACTTAGGTTTGGATTGAACATATTCACGCTCAAAGCTTTGATTAACAAGTATTACAAGAATACTAAAAGCTCCAATGATGATAGCAATTAAACTGAACCGATTATAAACCATAGTCATCACAATTATAACTTATGTTTAGCCTTAAAATTAATGTATTTTTCAATACCCTTTTCTATTAACTTAATTGGTAATTTATATACCATTAAATAACCATCATGATTGAATAATAACATTTCTTTTTTGCTTATAGAAAAGAAAATAGTATCGCCATCAATAAAACAAGAGTTATATTTTTTAAAATACCAATCCAAAAAAGAATCAATATCTTTAGAGCCTAATAAAAATGCTATCTTTTTTTCGTATAAGAAATCATTTAATACAATCACTTCACCTAGTTGATATCTTTTAAAATCAATTTCCTCTAATATATCAATATCATCTTTTTCTTCCCAGTTCTTCAGTTGTTTAACTAAAAAGAAATTTTCATCTTCGGCATATAGGTGAGCGAAATACCCGCTTTCATGCCTAAGTGGCGGTCACTGTAAAACAGTTGTGGACCTTCTTCGAACCAGTAATTAATTCCCTCTTCGGCAGCAAGCCGACACCAGAATTCATACAGGGTTTCACGCTTTTGAGTGATGTACTCGCGTTTCAGATGCTCTTCGGGGTGATAAAGCTGTTTATCAAATTTGATATGAGACTCGCTCAATAGCGTCTCAAGAATGTTCGGCACCGTCATATTTTGGAAAATGCGGCTGTCCTGTTTAAGCGTCATCACCCACATTTCAGGGCGTATCACAAAGTGATACCAGGTTTTGACCCCATCGGTATTCCCTTGCTCTGCCCCGGCTAAAATGCCTTGTACCGTGCGAAGAATTTTTCCATCTCGTTTTACAGTCAGCGAAGAGGCCACACCCAATACCGTTTGAAAATCAATCTCGGGTAACGGGCTGACCGCCTGAATCGACAGTGAAAAGAGCTGGGAAAGTCCTTCTTGTAAATCAAATTGCGTGACTTGAAAGGTATTTTCAGGTAGCCCACCAATGGTACAGGTGAATACTAATCCCGTCCCCATTTCGCCATTCATAATACGGTCTAGCAGTTGACCATGGGCTTCTTGCAAGGCTTGGTCTTGTGCATAGGTTCTGCCACCCGCATACCCACCACCGTGAATAAGCGGGTTATTTTCGGGGCTACCGAGTCGTCTATTTTTCTTTGGGTCAGTCCAAGACATGGGAGTTTCCTCTACGGAAGAAAAAGCTAAAAACGCAAACGATCCTCGAAAGGCTCGCTAAATTTGAACTTACGCTTCGAGCGGCGCACGCCAGTCATCAGCACCCGATGTGCCTGCAACCGTGTGCTCCCAGTCCACTTTGCGGTAAGACAGAGAGACTTCGATTAACTGCGTGAAATCGGCTTTTGCCGGGTCTTGGCAGTGTGGCATTTGGCAGTCAATATTGACGATAGTCGCATCGGTTAACGTGGTGGTGAAGAAATGCTCTTGTTTACCTTCAACTGAGGTGCGGTACCATTTT
>NZ_JAMPOL010000031.1:0-63272 GCF_028480325.1 Providencia sp. PROV182
TTGGTACCAAAAGTAGCCCAAGTCAAAGTATTTGGAGCTTAGGTTAGTTAATAAAAACAGTTTACTACATTCTTTTTTAGCACAAAATTGACGGTTTATCTGCAAAATAACCGTCAATTTTTTGTAAAGTAATGCTTTCTTTGAGAAAGATATCTCAAAAAATTATAGTTAGGTCACTCTTTTTCTGCAAGATATGGGTCTTCATAGCCCAACTCAGCTAGAATTTCAGTTTCTAAACCTTCCATTTCTTCCGCTTCATCATCTTCAATATGATCATAGCCTAAAAGATGAAGGCAGCCATGAACGACCATATGAGCCCAGTGCTCTTCCGCCGTTTTTTGTTGGTCAATAGCTTCTTGCTCAACGACTTGGCGGCAAATAATTAAATCACCAAGCAAAGGCAGTTCAATTTCTGGTGGAGCCTCAAAGGGGAATGACAACACGTTAGTCGGTTTGTCTTTGCCACGATAGGTTAAATTTAAGTGATGGCTTTCCTGCTCATCAACTACCCGAATAGTGACTTCACTTAGTGCTTGAAATTTAGGCAAAACAGCAGCTAACCAACGCTGAAACTCGGCTTCCGAAGGCAAGCCATCAGGGTTTTCACACGCAATTTGTAAATCGAGAATAATGTCACTCATTTATAGATTTTCCTGCTTTTCAAATTGCTTTTGTTGTTCTTTTTCTTCACGTAACTGCTGGCGACGTTTATTGTCTTGTTCTTCCCAAGCCTCATAAGCCATGACAACTTTTGCAACGACTGGATGGCGAACTACGTCTTCACTGTGGAAGAAATTGAAGCTTAAATCATCGACTTCGGAAAGCACTTCAATGGCATGACGTAACCCTGATTTACTCCCGCGAGGTAAGTCAACCTGAGTAATATCACCCGTCACAACCGCTTTGGAATTAAAACCAATACGTGTTAAAAACATCTTCATCTGTTCGATGGTGGTGTTTTGGCTCTCATCTAAAATAATAAAAGCATCATTCAAGGTACGGCCACGCATATAGGCCAGCGGTGCGACTTCGATAACATTACGCTCAATCAGCTTTTCAACTTTTTCAAAGCCTAACATTTCGAATAGCGCATCATAAAGTGGGCGTAGATAAGGGTCGACTTTTTGGCTGAGATCCCCAGGTAAAAAACCAAGTTTCTCACCTGCTTCAACCGCAGGACGGGTTAGCAAAATACGGCGAACCTCTTGGCGCTCTAACGCATCTACCGCCGCGGCTACCGCTAAATAGGTTTTCCCAGTTCCTGCAGGGCCAATGCCAAATGTAATATCATGGTCTAAAATATTGGCGATATATTGCGCTTGATTTGGAGTACGTGGTTTGATCACACCACGTTTAGTCTTGATATTCACCGCTTTACCGTAGTCAGGAACGCTATCGGCAGATTGCTCTAAAACACGGCTATCCAGAATGGCTAAGTGAATATTTTCAGGGTCGATATCAGGGATAACACCGCGCACAGGCGCGGTATCGACATACAGTTGACGCAAAATTTTGCTCGCCGCTTGAACATTCAGCGGCTTACCCGATAACTTAAAACGGTTATCGCGGCGATTAATTTCGATAGCAAGGCGGCGTTCTAGCTGCTTGATATTATCGTCAAATGGCCCGCAGAGGCTCATTAAACGCTGGTTATCTGCGGGTTCTAGAAAGATTTCTTGTGTTGCGATTTGCAAATTTTTTGTCTCGGTCACTGAATATCCTATGGTTGTGGCTTAGGGTTGAAAGCTGCCAACACCTAGCTCATCTTCTTTACGAGTACGTGCAATAACAGACTCTGGTGATTCATGAACGCGAAGACCCATTTGATCTTCTGTACGAATGACTTTACCGCGCAATGAGTTGGTATAAACATCCACAATTTCGACATCCACAAATTTACCGATCATATCCGGTGTACCTTCAAAGTTCACAACACGGTTATTTTCAGTACGTCCAGACAGCTCCATGACGTTTTTACGCGATGTTCCTTCAACTAAGATACGTTGAACGGTTCCCACCATTTGGCGGCTGAAGCTTAATGCCTGCTGATTAATACGCTGTTGCAGTAAGTATAGACGCTGTTTTTTCTCATCTTCGGTTACATCATCAGGTAAATCCGCAGCTGGGGTGCCTGGACGCGCGGAATAGACAAAGCTGTAGCTCATATCAAAGTTCACGTCTGCAATCAGTTTCATGGTTTTTTCGAAGTCTTCGGTTGTTTCACCGGGGAAGCCCACGATAAAGTCTGAACTGATTAGAATACCAGGGCGTGCTTCACGCAGTTTGCGAATAATGGCTTTATATTCAAGTGCGGTATGAGCGCGTTTCATCATTGTTAGAACGCGGTCTGAGCCACTTTGCACGGGTAGATGCAAGAAACTGACTAATTCAGGGGTATCGCGGTAAACTTCGATGATATCGTCAGTAAATTCAATTGGGTGGCTAGTGGTAAAGCGGACACGGTCGATGCCATCAATAGCCGCGACTAAACGCAGTAATTCTGCAAATGAGCAAATTTCACCATCAAAGGTTTCACCACGGTATGCATTCACGTTTTGACCCAGTAGGTTAACTTCACGTACACCTTGTGCAGCTAACTGTGCGATTTCAAATAGAATATCATCACAAGGGCGACTAACTTCTTCACCGCGGGTATAAGGCACTACACAGAAGGTACAATACTTGTTACAGCCTTCCATAATGGAAACGAATGCGGTCGGGCCTTCAGCACGAGGTTCTGGTAAGCGGTCAAATTTTTCAATTTCAGGGAAACTGATATCGATAACAGGGCTACGCGTACCTTGAACTTGATTAATCATTTCAGGCAAACGGTGCAAAGTTTGCGGGCCGAAAACGATGTCAACGCTTGGCGCACGTTGGCGAATAAAATCCCCTTCTTGCGAAGCAACACAGCCGCCTACACCAATGATGATGTCAGGGTTTTTATCTTTAAAAAACTTCCAACGACCAAGCTGATGGAAGACTTTTTCTTGTGCTTTTTCACGAATGGAACAGGTATTAAGCAGTAATAAGTCTGCTTCTTCTGCAACTTCAGTGAGTTGATAACCATGGGTATTTTCTAATAAAGAAACCATTTTGGATGAGTCATACTCATTCATTTGGCAACCCCAAGTTTTAATATATAGCTTTTTATTCGTCGACATGTCGTATATCCGGTGTTTTCGAAGCGGCTAGTGTAATGGACTCCGAAACGCGTTGTAAATCCAAAGTCCTACCCTTTATATTTTTGGGAACTCGCATGCATTTTGATTAAGGACATCATTGTATGATGGGATAAATGCAAAGATATTTAAAATAATATCACTACACGAAATCTAAGGGCAGGCAATTTGCCTATTGTTTTAAAATTAGCACGTATTGTATTCATTTGCGGCATCAGTGACCAGAGGATGTTGCAAAATTGTGGTTGTTTTTTGTGCAAATCAAAGTGTTTTCAGCAAAATATACTATTTGTAAGGTTATTAAGGTGGAGGAATGAATGACCTCTAAGACTTCAATGCCTATATTTCCTGTGAGAACCCTCATTTTTCGGTACAATACCTTTATCAACGTGGTCACTGTTATCAAACAATAACCTTTATTAAACAGTAACCTTTATTAAACAGTAAATAGTAGCGAACGTATGAATAAATTAATCGAATCTTATGATGTTGTCGTCGTTGGCGCGGGTATGACTGGCGCGGCGGCAGCATTGGGCTTTGCTCAAGAAGGCATGCGAGTTGCTTTGCTTGAAAAAGCACAACCTGTGGCCTTTGACCCACAAAGTGCCCCTGATGTTCGTATTTCTGCGATTAGCCGCGCTTCTGTTGAATTGTTGGAGCAATTAGGGGCTTGGCAACATGTTAAGGCAATGCGAAGTGCCCCATATCGCCAGTTAGAAACATGGGAAGAACCAGATAGCAATGTGATTTTTGATGCTAAAAGCCTTGGGCTACCTGAACTTGGGTTTATGGTAGAAAACAGAGTACTACAGCTTGCGTTATGGCAAGAATGTGAAAAATACAGCAATCTAGACCTTGTTTGCCCGGCGAAACTCATCAATTTATACCAACCTAAGCAGCAAAAAGAATGGATGTTAGCATTAGATGATGGCCGTACTTTACAAGCTAAGCTTGTGGTCGGAGCCGATGGCGCTAATTCGCAAGTCCGTAAAATGGCAGGAATTGGTAGCCGCGGCTGGCAGTATCGCCAGTCATGTATGTTGATTAGCATTCAAACACAGCAACCTCAGCAAGATAAAACATGGCAGCAGTTTTTCCCATCAGGGCCAAGGGCATTTTTACCTCTGTATGATAATTGGGCCTCATTAGTCTGGTATGACAGTCCCGCAAAGATTAGGCGTCTACAAGGTATGTCAATGGAACAATTGACGGGAGCAATATCCGAAGCCTTTCCTGAACGTTTAGGGCCTGTTATCGCAATTGCGTCAGGGGCATTTCCACTGACTCGTCATCATGCAAGCCGCTATGTGATGGATGGGTTAGCATTGATTGGCGATGCAGCCCATACTATCAACCCATTAGCGGGGCAGGGTGTGAATTTAGGCTACCGAGATGTTGATGCTCTGTTGAAAGAAGTGACTTACGCGCGTGAATATATACAACCTTGGAATTCTCTTGGTGTATTGAAACGTTATCAACGACGTCGTTTGCCTGATAATTTAATTATGCAAGCTGGGATGGATGTTTTTTACATGGCATTTAGTGAAAACTTACCAGGATTAAAAATATTTAGGAATCTTGGGTTGATGGCGGCACAGCGTGCTGGAGAAGCGAAAAAGCTGGCGTTGAAGTATGCGTTAGGTTTATAGAAATTATCTCGAATATAATAAATAGGCCGCTAATTAGCAGCCTATTTATTATTAAGTGAAGAAGTTAGTGCTATTTATTATTAGCTAAATCAACCGGTTGAATATTACTTGTGTCTGTATTGATGCTGTCATCTTCAGTAATCACAGAATCCAATGTTTCATTTTTTGCTGAAAACGCATGAGCCAGTTTTTCGGTATCCAGTTCTTTTTCCCAACGTGCAACAACGATACACGCACACGCGTTACCCACTAAGTTAGTTAAAGCACGGCATTCAGACATAAAGCGGTCAATACCAAGGATTAAGGCCATACCTGCAACAGGAATACTTGGAACAACCATTAAGGTTGCCGCTAATGTAATGAAACCCGCACCAGTAACGCCAGCAGCACCTTTAGAGCTAATCATTGCAACGAGCAACAGCGAAATTTGCTCCCAAATCGTCAATTCAATATTGGTAGCTTGAGCAATGAATAATGCAGCCATGGTCATATAAATATTCGTACCATCAAGATTGAATGAATAACCTGTTGGGATAACTAACCCGACAACTGATTTTTCACACCCTGCATGCTCCATTTTGCGCATTAAGCTTGGCAGTGCGGCTTCGGAAGAAGAGGTACCTAAAACTAACCAGAGCTCATCTTTGATATATTTAATTAGCGCAATGATGGAGAAGCCGTTGTATTTAGCAACTGCTCCTAACACTAACAACACAAATAGAACGGATGTAATGTAGAAAGTCATTATCAGCATCATTAAGTTGCCAATAGATGAAATCCCATACTTACCAATGGTAAAGGCCATTGCCCCAAATGCCCCAATAGGCGCGAGTTTCATGAGCATCGCAACCATTTTGAACACAGGTTCAGAAAAGTTTTGCAGTAACTTAACGATAGGCTCGCCGTGTTTACCCGTTGCAGCTAGCGCTAACCCAAAAATAACCGCAATAAATAGAACTTGCAGAATATTTCCATTTACTAATGGACTAATGACGGTATCGGGGATGATATTCATCAAAAAGCCAACAATTGAAGACTCGTGGGCTTTTTCAACGTAAGTAGCAACTTTAGTGCTGTCTAAGGTTGCAGGGTCAATATTTAGGCCAGAGCCTGGGCGAATGATATTGGCAATAATAAGACCAATAATTAATGCAATGGTTGAAAATGTGATGAAGTACAACATCGCTTTACCTGCGACACTACCCACTGCCTTCATGTTTGACATGCCTGAAATACCAGTGACAACCGTTAAGAAGATAACTGGCGCGATAATCATTTTAACGATTTTGATGAATGCATCACCAAGCGGTTTTAATGACTCTCCAATGTCGGGAAAAAAGTGGCCAAGTGCTATACCCAGAACGATGGCTACGATCACCTGAACATATAAGATCTTATATATGGGTTGCTTTATCATGTTTCGCATAAATTTTCTCTGTAAAAATGTTGCGTTTGGCAATTTATAATTATTAGGTTTAAAACTTTTATTAGAGTTTCTGAGAACTAATTTAGTTGGAATGGAAGAAGGGACTGAGTTTATTAGTACCAGAGGTTGATAATAATTTAACTGGTAATAATCATACCTAACTACAATTCGAGCGCAGATTACCACTTTCGATGGTTATATAGAAATGATTGAAGTCACACATTTGATAGAAAAGTTATGCAAACGTAAATTTTATGAGGTAAATGTTGCTTTAACATCACTTTAAACGATTAAGCTATTGGTTAATCGGTAATATTAGGATTAAATAAATAAGCAAATGACCAAAAAGTAATCATTTAAACTAAAAATAGGGATGGAAATATAGAAAACAGTAGAGAGGGATACTTTACTGCTTAAAAAATGGAGTTATCTGCTAATTTGTTACTTTTTATTTAATTTATCAATAAAATCGATAAGTAAAATTAAGACTGCCTAAGCATAGTAAGATAGAGCAGGGAGTTAATTTAAGCGATGTTGAAAAGAGAATGGCTGGGGTACCAGGATTCGAACCTGGGAATGCCAGGATCAAAACCTGGTGCCTTACCGCTTGGCGATACCCCAACAAAAGAAATGGTAGCTACGACGGGATTCGAACCTGTGACCCCAACATTATGAGTGTTGTGCTCTAACCAACTGAGCTACATAGCCATATATGATTTCTTTAAAATGAATTGTGCAACTATAGGTAGGATAGTAGATGGCTGGGGTACCAGGATTCGAACCTGGGAATGCCAGGATCAAAACCTGGTGCCTTACCGCTTGGCGATACCCCATCCGGGAATTCTACTATTGATTGTTTTAAGATGGCTGGGGTACCAGGATTCGAACCTGGGAATGCCAGGATCAAAACCTGGTGCCTTACCGCTTGGCGATACCCCAATCTTAAATTCAATGCTACCGAGAAGGAAAATGGTGCGGGAGACAAGACTTGAACTTGCACACCTTGCGGCGCCAGAACCTAAATCTGGTGCGTCTACCAATTTCGCCACTCCCGCAAAATAATGGTGGCTATGACGGGATTCGAACCTGTGACCCCAACATTATGAGTGTTGTGCTCTAACCAGCTGAGCTACATAGCCATCTTTTTTTGCATAACCTTCGTCGGCGTTGCGGGGCGCATTATGCTAATTACAGACACGACAGTCAACAGCTTTTTGCACTATTTTTCAGAAAATGTGTCTGTTTGTTTGATGAATAATCATTTTGTCGATAAAGCCAGCAAAAAACAAGCCCATATTTGAAAAAAATCACTTTTGTCTTACCTGCTAGATAAATGTAATTTGGTGATGAAGCGAAATAAAACATCGAAAGAGTCCAAGAATTTGTAAGAGGAGGATAGCTGAAAGAGTGTGAAGTGTTTTAAAAATGACTCATGAAACGAAGAATTCAGTTTATAGCTAATAAAAAAGCAGGTATCTCAACCTGCTTTAAAGAAAATAACGCCAAAAATTAGCTTTCAAACAATTTTTGTAATAATTCACCATTAAGCATCGCACGTTTAGTGAGTGCGAAAGCGCCTATTGCCGAATTATGAACCAACTGCGATGTGACGATGGGAAGATTTTCCCTAAATCCTTTCAAGGCTTGTGTGTCAATACAGCTTTGAATCGCGGGTAACAGAATTTGTTCTGCTTCCGTGATATCCCCTGCAATAACGACTTTTTCAGGGTTAAATAAGTTTATAGAGATTGCAATCGCTTTACCGATTTGCCGACCAACGTGTTGGATAACTTCCGTAGCAAGTGGGTCTCCCTTATTAGCGGCTTGGCAAATATGGGAAATCGTACAAGTTTCCAATGTAAGGGAACTTGAATAGCCTTGTTCTAAACGCTGTTTTACGCGGGCTTCAATCGCTTGGTTTGAGGCAATGGTTTCTAAACAACCAAAATTACCACAGTGGCAAAGTTCGCCAAGGGGGTCAACTTGGATATGGCCGATTTCTCCGAGGTTACCTCGGTGGTTGAGCAATATCTCTTTATTGATGACTAAGCCTGCCCCTGCGCCTCTGTGGATACGAACGAGCAGTGAGTCTTCGCAATCACGAGTTGCACCAAAATAGCTCTCAGCGAGGGCTAGGCTGCGAATATCGTGCCCTGCGTAACAGGTAATTTTAAAGTGTGCTTGCAAGTTGTCGATGAGATGCCAATTATCGACCTTGATATGCGGCATGTAGTAAACAATACCACTGTTTGGGTTAACTAACCCAGGGAGAATAATAGAAATCGCGATCAACTCTTTTAAGCGTTTCTGATTGTGTTCGATAAAGTCTTCAAGGGCAGCAATCAGTTTTTGTTCTACGGCTTGCTGAGAAGGCTCTGTGATAGGGTAATGAGCATCGACGATCATTTTGCCACCTAAGTCGTATAAGGCGATGGTGGCATCATAGCGGCCTAAGCGGACGCCAATCGTATGAAAATTTTTGTGCTCAGAAACAATAGATATAGCACGACGGCCCCCAGTGGAGGCCTGTTGGTCAACTTCTTTAATTAAACCACGTTCGAGTAACTGGCGAGTGATTTTAGTCACACTGGCTGGGGCAAGTTGGCTTTGCTCCGCGATTTGAATTCTTGATATCGGGCCATGTTGGTCAATTAAACTATAGACGACAGCGCTATTTAGTTGTTTGACGAGATCAATATTACCAATTTGCTTCAGCGAGTGGCTTTGATTCATTAGCTAGTTACTCATTTTTTGTAGACTTCGGCTCCGTTAACATAGGTTGCAAGGACGTCGAAGTCGTGGTTAAACGCGGTTAAATTCGCAATTTTACCCGGAGCAATAGACCCTAAGGTCTCATCAACTCCAATGGCTCTTGCGGGGTAGAGCGTTGCCATTCTCAGTGTTTCATCTAATGGGATACCCACGTACTCTACACTGTTTCTCACTGCTTCTATCATTGTGAGTGATGAGCCGCTGAGTGTGCCATTTTCATCTACACATAATCCATCGCGGTAGTATATGGTTTTACCTGCGAAGATAAAATGATCCATTTCACCAGTTTGAGGATCTATTCCTGCGGGCGCTGTGGCATCAGTCACTAAAATTAATTTATCACCTTTTAAGTGTTTGCTATTACGAATGTTTGCCCACTGGACATGCAAGCCATCAGCGATAATTCCCGCATATACTTCAGGAGTGTCATAAATAGCGCCAACTAAACCTGGGCCACGGCCTGAAATATATGGCATGGCGTTAAAAAGGTGCGTTGAAAAGCGAATTCCGGCTTTAAAACCCAGTTTGGCTTCTTCATACGTCGCATTTGAATGTCCAGCAGAAATAACAATGCCGGAATCTTTCAATTGGTGAATGTAATCAAGTTCTACCATTTCAGGCGCTAAAGTAATTTTAGTGATAGCGTCTGCATGAGCGGCTAAATAATCAATCATCTGCGCGGATGGTTGGCGGATAAATTCAGGGTTATGCGTACCTTTTTTGATAACATTAATATATGGGCCTTCTAAATGAAGTCCTAGAGCTTGGTTCTTGTGGTCTTTTAAGTACTCTGTCATGACCTCAATACCATGCTTCATTAATTCGTCAGAGCAAGTAATCAGCGTTGGCAGGTAACTGGTACACCCTGTACGCTCATTGGCTTTTTGCATGATATCCAAATTCTTTAATGTGACATTTTCTTTATTATCATTGAATTGGACACCACCACAGCCGTTGACTTGCAGGTCAATAAACCCAGCGGATAAGATTGCACCTTGTAGGTCATGCTGTGGAATATGGGAAGGTAATTCAGAGACAGGACAAACATCTTTGATGATTTCACCATCAATGACGACCGCATGGTTATCCAGTCTTTCATGACCTGTATAAATAATGCAATTTGTTAATGCATACATGGCTTAAAACTCCTGACCTCTGGAAGGTGGGTCACCGATCAGCTTTCGCTGACCGGGTGATTGATAAACATAATCTTAGTTAAACTTTTCAATAATTTCAGATTCTAGCTGTTTGAAATATTTAAGCGTTTTAACTTTTAATTCGAGTGTTGCGGGTTCATCACAAACGACCAGTGCTTTTGGGTGCATTTGCACGCAACTTACTGTCCACATATGGTTAATTGAACCTTCAACTGCTGCATGAACTGCGTTCGCTTTATTCGCACCCGTAGCGAGTACCATTAACTCTTCAGCATCCATTAACGTGGCTACACCCACAGTTAAAGCGAATTTTGGTACTTGATTGATATCATTATCAAAGAAACGTGAGTTAGCTTGGCGCGTTTCTGGTGTTAATGTCTTAATGCGGGTACGAGAGTTCAATGAAGAACCGGGTTCATTAAAAGCAATGTGACCGTCGTTACCTACGCCGCCCATAAATAAATTAATTTTGCCGTAAGATTTAATTTTATCTTCATAACGTTGGCATTCCGCATCAACATCAGGGGCATTACCATTCAGTAAATTGATATTTTGCGCTTGAATGTCGATGTGGTTAAAGAAATTATCATGCATAAATGTGTGATAGCTTTGAGGATGATTAGCGGGAATACCAATATACTCATCCATATTAAATGTTACCACATGCTTAAAACTGACTTTTCCTGCGTTATATAAAGCAATCAATGCCTTATAAGTGGCAAGAGGAGTGCCGCCTGTTGGTAACCCAAGAACGAAAGGGCGATCAGCAGTTGGGTTGAATGCGTTAATTTTGTCAGCAATATACTGTGCGGACCAAATGCCGACATCATGCGCATTGTTAAGTGGAATTAGCCTCATGTCTCAATTACCTCTAATAAGTCTGTGAAATCTTTCATGTATATATGTATCCCTGATGTTATTCATTAGATATAGGAATACTCGTTATACTACAAATTTATTACGCGCTGGTGTTGGTACACAGTGCCGTTTTAACGGCTACACCTGCATTTTAAACGCGCTGAGAATATACAGGTTAATAACATAAATAAGTTATTTTTAATCATAAAATAAGTTTTCGATAATAGCTAGTAATTTAGTCATATCGGTAACTCTTTCGTTGACATTTATCACAAATCGAACCTATTTATTTTGCATCGCGAAACAATTAATTTAGACTATAAAATTGATACTCTCAATAACCTAAATTATGATTTAGGTGTGTGAACAATAAGATCCCGTAAATGGGGCAAAAATAGGGCGATAAAGGGGGGAGTTTGTGAATATTCTTAGCTACTTACAGCGGATTGGTAGGGCACTTATGGTGCCAGTTGCTGTACTACCAGCCGCAGCAATCCTGATGGGGATTGGCTATTGGATTGACCCAGATGGTTGGGGAGCCAATAGTGCAATCGCGGCGTTACTGATTAAATCGGGTGCGGCTATTATCGATAATATGTCCGTGCTATTTGCTATTGGTGTTGCTTATGGGATGTCAAAAGATAAGGACGGTGCGGCTGCACTGACCGGTTTTGTCGGCTTTTTAGTGGTGACAACACTGTGTTCGCCTGCATCTTATTCCATGATCATGAATGTTCCGCTGGAAAGCGTTCCTGCGGCATTCGGTAAAATTAATAACCAGTTCGTGGGTATCTTAGTTGGGGTTCTATCAGCTGAATTGTACAACCGTTATAGTGGCGTAGAGCTACCCAAAGCGTTGTCTTTCTTTAGCGGCCGTCGTCTCGTACCGATTTTGACCTCGTTCTTAATGATCATCTTAGCCTTCATACTGATGTATGTCTGGCCGGTGGTTTACAACGGTTTAGTCTCTTTCGGTGAAAGCATTAAAGACTTAGGTTCTGTGGGTGCGGGTATTTACGCCTTCTTCAACCGTTTATTAATTCCTGTCGGTCTGCATCACGCACTCAATTCGGTGTTCTGGTTTGACGTTGCAGGAATCAATGATATTCCAAACTTCTTAGGCGGCGCTAAGTCAATTGATGCAGGTCTGGCAACGGTAGGTATTACAGGTCGCTACCAAGCTGGTTTCTTCCCAATTATGATGTTTGGTCTGCCGGGCGCGGCATTAGCGATTTACCACTGCGCACGTCCAGAAAATAAAGCGAAAGTTGCTGGTATTATGATTGCCGGTGCGTTTGCGGCATTCTTTACAGGTATCACTGAACCACTCGAATTCTCTTTCATGTTCGTGGCACCAATTCTGTACGTAATCCACGCATTATTAACGGGTATCTCTGTTTATATTGCAGCGACGATGGAGTGGATCTCTGGATTCGGCTTCAGCGCAGGTTTAGTCGATATGCTATTGCAGTCACGTAACCCATTAGCCGTTCAGTGGTATATGTTGATTGTCCAAGGTTTAGTCTTCTTCTGCATTTATTATGTCATTTTCCGTTTCATGATCCGTAAATTCAACCTGTTAACACCAGGCCGTGAAGAGAGCGCAGGTGATGAAACGATTGATGGTTATGACGAAAGCATTAGCCCTGCCGATAACAGTGACAGCGATATTCAAAAAGAAGCTCGCCAATATGTTGCAGCAGTTGGTGGCAGTGACAACATCGTCAGTATTGATGCCTGTATCACACGTTTACGTTTAGGTGTTAAAGATTCAGCGATTGTTAATGACGCCATGACAAAACGTTTAGGCGCTTCAGGTGTTATCCGCTTAAGCAAACAAAATGTGCAAGTGATTGTCGGTACACGTGCTGAATTGGTCGCAAAAGCAATGACTGAAGTAATTGCAAAAGGCCCTATTGCCGGTTCTGCACCAGTTGCAGCAGCAGAAGAGAAAAAAGCCGCAGAGCCTACAAAAGCAAAGGGCAATGTGATTTTATCTTTGGTTGCGCCGGTCAGTGGTCAAGTGTTCTCCCTTGACGATGTGCCAGATGAAGCGTTCTCTAGCCGCATTGTGGGCGATGGTATTGCCATCAAACCAACAAGCAGCGAAGTGTTAGCGCCGGCGTCAGGTACGGTGGTGAAAATTTTCGAAACTAACCACGCATTCTGCCTTGAAACAGAAAACGGTGTTGAGCTCATAGTTCATATGGGTATTGATACTGTTGCACTGAAAGGTGAAGGTTGTGCACGTTTAGTGGAAGAAGGTGCGGAAGTGACTGCTGGAACACCAATTCTGAACCTCGACCTCGCGTTCCTTGAAGCTAATGCCAAATCAATGATTAGCCCTGTTATCATTAGTAATATCGATGATTTTGCTGGCGTCGAGATTTTAGTTGACGGTGAAGTAAAAGCAGGCGAAACGGTTATTTATAATGTTCTGAAATAGTTCAGTTTAATATTATAAGTTAGTAAGAGGGTGGCTTAGGCCACCCTTTTTTTATGGTGGTTAAATAAGAAAAAGATAATCATACAGGGTATAACAAATAATGATAATCACTATCAATTGAGTTTAGTTTATAAAGAAAATATAATTAATTGTTAGCTTTGTGGGGAGGTGTTTTTTCTAAAATACGCGAATAATTAAAATTAAAGCGCCTAAAATAATTATAAAAAAGTATCTATAAGGAGAAAGAAATGGGATTAAAAATTCATTTGGTTTGGTTTGATAAACAAACAGAGGAATATGTTGGTGAAGAGTATTCTCTAGATCTAGGCGATAATGATAGCATTATAGAGGAAACCATTAATCCTGAGGAAAATATTATTAATAATGGTTGTTTTGATGTGCTTTCTGATTGGGCCTCTAATCTTCAAAAGCATATAAAACATAAATTTAAATTTAATAAATATGATTATCAAGTTTCATTCGATTATCGAGAAGAATGGTAATTATTTATATTTATAAATTATTAGTAAATCATTTAATTTGCTTTTTTTTATGCAGGTTAATATTTACCCATAAAAATGGGGGGTATATAAAATAATTGGTAAATAATTTATTTATTTAAAATAAAGGTAAAAATCTGTAGAAATATTAGGGGTTTATTCAAAGTAATAACATAAGGAATATGTATTATGACAGAGTCAATAAAGCACCTACAGATCCATAAACTAGAAGATATGAATATTCATAGAAACTTAGGCGCAGGTCATGACCCGATGCAGATAGGGCCACCCAGCATAACCATTCATGTGGCGCCTAAAGGTAGTCCAATTTACAATCAGTTAGGAGAAGACACGGGGAATACATCACAATGGGGACATACCTATATTAGTATTCGAGGCATTAATCCTGTGACACATAATTATGAACAAATTAGCATGGGACTTAGTCCAGGAGAAGATTGGGGGTCATCAAAAGATAATTTGTCTTTTAATGATCATGTTCGTTATAAAAGTGCTTCCACATTGACGATAACATCAAATAATCAACAGTTTTTTAGTCATTTCAATAATCTATATACGGCTATGCATGATTATAAAACAGGAAAAACGCAGCCTCCGAATTATAATCCATTTAGTTTAACTGGGGAAAAAACGTGCGGTAAATTTGTTCAGTCAGAGCTAGAAAAAGCAGGCATGCAAGGTATTAATATCCCCTTTTGGCCTGATGATGCTTATGAGAATTTAGACAATTTGGCTGATGATTACGAAACACCATTAGTAATTGATTTAGATGGTAATGGTGTACAAACTTTAGTAGATAGTTTTGGCGTTGAATTCGATTTTAAAGGAAATGCAATTAAGTCGCGAACAGGCTGGGTACACCCAGATGATGGATTACTGGTGTGGGATAAAAATAAAGATGGCATGATTAATTCAGGTAACGAATTGTTTGGTAACAATAGCCTACAGATTAGTAATACACGACTGAAAGATGGCTTTTCTGCTTTATCTGAATTGGACAGTAATACTGATAGAATTATTAATTCAAGTGATAAGTTTTGGTTGGAGTTAAAAGTCTGGCAAGATAAAAATTCGGATGGTATTAGTCAATTCCATGAATTAACAAATTTAAGTAATATGGGCATTAACGCAATTGAGTTGAATGCAAATGAGCTCAATTTTTATGATGAGAATGGTAATTTCCATAAATTAATGGCTAAGGTAAGTTGGGATAATAATAAGCAAACTGAAGTCGTTGATGTATTATTTCACCAGCGAGCGAATACGATTAATTTACAACAAAATTTTAATCAACTTATTGATAATATGGTTGGTTTTTCATTCCCCTCAAATGATGACTGTATCTTTTTAATTGCAGACACCATAACAAGCTATCCTCATGCAACTTCACTCTCTACCAATGATTTAGGAAAAATCTCGTGAGGTTGCTTTCATGGTCTATCGTTATAGGAGCGTTCATTATCGGGACTCCAACTTGGGGAGGGAATACAAATCCTCCTTTAATTCCAACTGTAAGAGATCGTCTATATACCATTGGGTATAATGAAACAGAACTACGTTATGACCCAGACCTACCTAAAAAAGTTTCTTATCCTGCAAACCAACAGCAAGTGGTTGAGTTATATCATCGGGCATTAAAAAACAATAATGAAGATGATAATTATGCCTTATTTTCTTTTTTCAGAATTGGTTGTACCGATTTTAAGCATTTACATAATGTGAAAGGTGCAAAAGAGGAGTGTGCTCTGGCTAATTTCTTTTTGAAGAGAGTATTAGAAATTAATTCTAATAATGGGTTAGCTCTGTTATTTACAGGGGTAAACCATCAGCATGGTAATGAAGGCTCGAAAAAAAATATGTTAGAAGCAATTTCATATTATAAACGCGCTTATCACCTTTATGGTAATAAGGTACTTGTAGCAGGAAAAAATCTTTCGACGATTTATTTACATGGACTCGGCGGGATCCCTCAGGACTTTAATAAAGCTAAATACTACTTAGAAATGGTAGCAAGAGATAATCCAAAGGGGCAAGATGCATATTACCTCAAGAATTTTGATACCTATGTTGATTTACTCAAAATATCAAATGAGGGTGATAAATGTAAACAACAGGATCCTAATAATCGTATTTGGGTTAAAGAATGTAATGATAAAGTAGAAAAGAAAATAGAAGCGTACTTAAAAAAACATAGAGGAAATCAGAAAGAGAAAGATGCGATTGGTTAATTTACCAAAATTTTATTTTATGACTAGTATGAAAGGTAGTTATGAATAATACGTTAAAAATAGAGTGTAAAAAACACTCTATTTTTCGTATTAAAAAATTGCATTTATTAATA
This sequence comes from Providencia sp. PROV182, assembly GCF_028480325.1. NCBI lineage: Bacteria > Pseudomonadati > Pseudomonadota > Gammaproteobacteria > Enterobacterales > Morganellaceae > Providencia > Providencia sp. PROV182. Next base: position 16,353 of record NZ_JAMPOL010000031.1, read on the forward strand.
ACATTGGCGAAATCTCAAACAAGGTTGTCAAATTTGCATAAGCAAGGGGCTTTTTTCATCGATAAAATATTTTCTCAATTACTGAGAGGGGTTATATGTGGAACTGCTTCTGTGTTTATTTGGCTTTATTTCGGGGATCACCACCGCACTATTCGGCTTCGGTGGTGGTTTTATCACTGTTCCATTGTTATACGCATTGATTACCTTAGTGTGGGGGCCGAGCCATAGTGCGAATGAAGTGGCAATGCAAATTGCGGTGGCAACTTCAACCTGCGTGATGATTTTTTCATCAACGTTATCAAGTCGTGCCCATTACTTAAAAGGTAATCTTAGCTGGGCAATTATTCGTCCGTTTATTATTCCAATTTCAATTGGTGGCATATTTGGGGCCATTGTTGCGCTATCCGTAGATAGTGCATTAATTCGTTGGATATTTATTGGTTATTTAATTATCACTATTTTAGATTGCTTTATTCGTCCCGGTTTTATGAAAACAGAATCTATAGGTATACAAGCCTCCCGTGGCGGTATTTTTGCCGATACCCCGATTGGCGTGGTGATTGGTGCGGTGGCGGCATTTTTAGGTGTTGGCGGCAGTGTGATGACCGTTCCACTAATGCGGCGCCGTGGTGCCAGTATGATCCAAGCAGCCGCATTTGCGAACCTATTGACATTACCAATGGCAATCACGGGCACATTAACCTATTTTTATTTCGCTATTGATAAGCACACTGATCTCGGAGCAGGGTTTCTGGGGATGATTTATATCAAAGGGGCATTAATTTTAATTGTGACATCGTGGTTAGGGATCCGTTTTGCTTCTTTATTAATGCCTTACTTGAGCGATAAACGTCATGCCCAAAGTTATCCGTTACTGTTACTCGTCGTTTTAGCCGTCATGATACTGGCTTAGAATCGCGTATATCGGTGGGTAAAGATGAGGTTTTTACCCTAAATTCCTTCTGATCATCGCTTTTGCTGCACTTGGCGCAATCAAACGGTTGTTTCCTGATTGATTATGGTAGAATATATTTAATTACTATACGCTTTTGCGCGCTTTTGGCATTGAGGAATGATGACAATGAATGAGGCAGATGCTCGCCCAACAAATTTTATCCGTCAGATCATAGATGAAGATCTGGCGACTGGAAAACACACGTCAGTGCATACGCGTTTTCCACCTGAACCGAATGGCTATTTACATATTGGTCATGCGAAATCAATCTGCTTGAATTTTGGCATTGCCAAGGATTATCAGGGCCAATGTAACTTACGTTTTGATGATACAAACCCTGTAAAAGAAGATGTCGAATACGTTAACTCTATTCAAGAAGACGTTAAATGGCTTGGTTTTGAGTGGAGCGGCGATGTTCGTTATTCCTCTGATTACTTTGATACTTTGTATCAATACGCGATCGAGTTGATCAAAAAAGGCTTAGCTTACGTTGATGAGCTCAGCCCAGACGAAATTCGCGAATATCGTGGGACACTCAAAGAGCCTGGTAAAAATAGCCCATACCGTGAGCGCCTAATTGAAGACAACTTAGCACTATTCGAAAAAATGCGTGCGGGCGGCTTCGAAGAAGGAAAAGCGTGTTTACGCGCGAAAATCGATATGGCTTCGCCATTTATGGTGATGCGCGACCCAGTTTTATATCGTATTAAATTTGCGGAACATCACCAATCTGGCAATAAATGGTGTATTTATCCAATGTATGACTTCACGCATTGTATTTCTGATGCATTAGAAGGCATTACTCACTCTTTATGTACCTTAGAATTCCAAGACAATCGCCGTTTATATGATTGGGTTTTAGATAATATCACGATTGACTGTCACCCTCGTCAGTATGAGTTTTCTCGTCTGAATCTGGAATATACGGTGATGTCTAAGCGTAAACTGAACCAATTAGTGACCGAAAAACACGTAAATGGTTGGGATGACCCACGGATGTTAACCATTTCAGGTTTGCGTCGTCGTGGTTATACCGCAGCATCTATTCGTGAATTTTGCCAACGTATTGGTGTGACGAAGCAAGATAACAACGTCGAAATGGCTTCTTTAGAATCTTGTATTCGTGATGATCTGAATGAGTCAGCACCACGTGCTATGGCGGTTATCGACCCAGTTCGTGTTGTCATTGAAAACATGCCTGCTGGTGAAGAGATTTTAACAGCGCCAAACCATCCAAATAAACCGGAGATGGGAACGCGCCAAGTGCCATTTAGTAACGAAATTTATATTGACCGTGCGGACTTCCGTGAAGAAGCAAATCGCCAATATAAGCGTTTAGTATTAGGCAAAGAAGTTCGTTTGCGTAATGCATACATCATTAAAGCAGAGCGTGTTGAAAAAGATGCGGATGGTAATATTACAACCATTTACTGTACTTATGATGCAGGCACATTAAATAAAGATCCAGCAGATGGCCGTAAAGTGAAAGGCGTTATTCATTGGGTTAGCGTAGCGCATGCATTACCTGCAGAAATTCGTCTGTATGACCGTTTATTCACTGTGCCAAACCCAGGTGCAGAAGACGATTTCTTATCCGTTATCAATCCTGAATCATTAATTATTCGCCATGGTTTTGTTGAGCCAAGCCTGAAAAATGCAGAGGCAGAAAAAGCGTATCAGTTTGAGCGTGAAGGGTATTTCTGCGCGGATAATAAGCTAAGTAGTGCAGATCATTTAGTCTTTAATCGGACGGTGGGGTTGCGTGATACTTGGGCGAAGCTCGAAAATTCTTAATTTTATGTCCCTGTCATACTTTGCACCACAGGGGTGTTGGCTTCATTAAGTTACCCGAGTCACATACTTATGTATGCTCACAGGATAACTTAATTTACCGCCTACCTGTGGTACAAATTATTTAGGGGCTAGATCGAATATTAGAACAAAAAAACGCTGACATTTATTTGCCAGCGTTTTTTATAGTAATCAACAGAACCTACAGTATTTACTCAGATTTGTTATCCACTTTGTCTTTCAGTAAACCATGCAAATATTTATTGGCTGGGATCACATTACCTTGTGCATCTTTGACTTGGTACTCTTCGCCAGTAATGGACGATTTTGAGGCAACATTATCAATAAATTGTTCTGTAGTTTTGAGACGTTTTTCTGTTTTACGTAGTTTTAAACGTAAGTGAGATTCTGCGTCGGCAGCAGAATGTTCAGTTCCGTTACGAGTAAAAGTAAGGTTCTGTTGCTTACCAAGCTCTGCTAGTAATGATTCAGTACGAACTTTTTCTTCAGGGCTTAGCGCAAGTGCTTGGGTGGTAACAAAAACGCTTAAAAAAAGTACTAAAGCAGATGAAAAACGGTTTGATAGTTGGGCTGTGAGTGACTGCACGAATTTCTCTCCATAGAAAAAAGGTGAGTAAATTATAGGCAGCCTTTTAATTTAAACTATCGGTAAGATTCCTAGAATTCAATGAATGGTAATCCATTAGGGCATAAACCGATAACCAATCCCTGTTTCGGTTAATAAGTGAATAGGGCGAGCAGGGTCATTTTCCAATTTTTGCCGTAGGTGGCCCATATAGATGCGTAAGTAATGATTATGTTCCACATAATTAGGCCCCCAAACTTGCAGTAATAAATGCCGTTGAGTTAATACTTTACCGCTATTAGCCACGAGTTCACTGAGTAAACGGAACTCAATCGGGGTAAGGTGGAGCTCTTCACCTTGCTTGGTAACAATTCGATTAATAAAATCGATAGTGATATCGCCAAACTGGCATTTTGAGTTTTCTTGGGTGGATTTGCCGAAACGCCGTAAAGCAACCCTAACACGAGCCAGTAATTCGCTAATCCCAAAGGGTTTTGTGAGGTAGTCATCAGCGCCTGCATCCAATGCAGCCACTTTCTGTGATTCTTCTTCGCGAGCGGATAAAACAATAATCGGAATACTGCTCCACTGACGTAGGTCACGAATTAAATCAAGCCCATCACCATCGGGCAAGCCAAGGTCTAAAATCAATAAATCAGGTTGCCGAGTACCCGATTCGATTAGGCCGCGGTGGTAATTTTCGGCTTCAAACACTTTCCAGCCTTCACCCTCCAACGCTAAACGAACAAAGCGACGGATTTCTTTTTCATCTTCAATAACCAGTATTTGATGGTTAGTACTCACAATATCGAGGGTCCTTCTATATTTCTGCCTCAATATCAGGCAGTTGCTTTAAAGGTAAAACAAAATGGAAACTGGCTCCACCTTTATTATTGTTTTGCGCCCAAATTTCGCCTTCATGCAATTGGATAATAGCACGACAAATGGCAAGCCCTAAGCCAACGCCTGGGATTGCTGATTCTTTTTGTGCCCGAGAAAATTTATCAAAAATGGTTTTTTCTTGCCCGTTTGGGATCGCATTGCTGGCATCCCATATTTCAATATGAATTTTTTGTCCTTCAACTGCGGCTCGAATACCAATCGGGGTATCGTTATTGCTATATTTTACGGCATTTTCTAAGAGATTGATTAGTACTCGCTCAATCAAATTGGCATCACAATAAAGCAATAAATCTGCTGGAATATCAATCTCTAAAGGGTGACTGTGTAAGGTGTAATCTAAGGTTCTAACGGCACTACTGGTAATTTCTTGTAGTGATTCCCACGCTAAGTTGGGTTGAATGCTGCCAGATTGCAAACGAGCCATATCCAGTAAATTATTAACTAAGCGAGAGGTGCTTAGTACTTGTTGGCGCATTTGGTTGACTTGCTCTGTTAATGGTGAATTTTCCGCTGATAAGTTCAACATTAAAATTTCAGTTTGCCCGAACAAAACGGTAAGTGGCGTTTTTAGATCATGGGAAAGTGCGGCAAGTAACGAGTTTCTCAGTTGTTCACGTTCAATATTTAATTTGGCTAATTCAGCTTGTTTGGTCAGTTGTAGACGAGCAAGCGAGCTTGCAATCAGCCCCGTAAAGGTTTGCAGCATGCGTTGCTGCTCTGGGATCAATAACTGGCGTATGTTTCTTGGCTCAATGGCAAGAACGGCAAGGGTTTGGTCGGCAGTGGTGATAGGTTGTAATTGATAAGGAACACTTGGCAAAGTATCCGTACCAGCACCGGCTGGCTGGCGTTTATCAAAACTCCACTTAGCAATGGCTTTATCAATTTGCATTGCCGTGTAGCCATCACATTGCAACGGTGTTAATTGGCCATCCTCATCAGGTAATAACAAGCAACTTTTGGCTTGGAAGGCATTATTGAGAAAATGATATCCTGTTTTTCCAATATCATCAGTGGTGATGGCTTGGCCTAATTCTTTTGTCATTTCATATAAATGACGGGTCCGTTGTTCGCGATACCGAGCAATACGAGCTTGGTAGCGCATACCCGCAGTTAAATTCCCCACAACAACCCCAACAATTAGCATCACCGTAAAAGTGACTAAATATTGCATATCCATGATAGCAAGGGAAAAATGGGGTTGAACAAAGAACAGGTCAAAACTGATCACGTTAACCAAGGCGGCAAAGACAGAGGGGCGTCGACCATAAAATAATGCGATTAACACGACACCTAATAGATAGAGTGTCACGAGGTTGGCTTTATCGAGTGCTAATAAAAAGGTACGTGAAAATAAGGTGATAGCGGCGCACATCACAATGGCCATTAAATAGCCATTCATATCCGATCGCCATTTTTCAGAGAACGGTTTTCTTTCGGGTTCTTTGTCCCACTCACTTTTTTCTTCAAGTGCGACGATCACTAGGTCTAGATCTGGGCCGAGCTTACCTAGGCGATCGGCAAAACCGGGGCGTAAATTGAACTTAAACCATTTATTTGTTTTATTACGTCGGCCAATTAATATCTTCCCTAAATTATGTTCTCGTGCGTAACGCAATATGGCTTTTTCTTCAGAAGGATCTGATAAGGTCGCTGTTTCTGCCCCTAAGTCTTGAGCAAGTCGCAATGCTTTTAAGATAGCTCTACGCTGTGTTTCAGGTAGCTGATGAAGCGAAGGGGTTTCAACATAAACAGCATGCCAGACACTACCGAATTTTGCGGCAAGCCGAGCCGCGGTACGAACTAACTTTTCATTTCCCGTATTATGGCCAACGCATAACAATAGCCCATCGCGAGTGTGCCATACGGGCGCTTGGCCTTTACCGCCACGAAATTCACGCATTTGGTCATCAACTCGGTCGGCAGTGCGACGAAGTGCGAGTTCACGAAGTGCAATTAAATTTCCTTTGCGGAAAAAATGCTCAATGGCGCGTTCGGCTTGCCCTGGTATGTATACCTTACCTTCTTTAAGACGTTGCCGTAGGTCGTCAGGGGGAAGGTCGACTAACACCACTTCGTCAGCGGCATCAAAAATATGGTCTGGAACCGTTTCACGGACTCGAATACCTGTAATGCTTCCAACAATATCATTCAGGCTTTCAATGTGCTGAACGTTGATGGTCGTCAGTACATCAATTCCAGCATCAAGTAACTCTTCGACATCTTGCCAACGTTTAGGGTGTCGGCTGCCATTAGGATTACTAAATGCTAATTCATCCATTAAAATTATGGCAGGATGCCTAGCAATTGCAGCATCAATATCGAAGCCATTTAGGCGGCGGCCGTGATGAGTAATGCGTCTGGGTGGTAACAGAGAAAGGCCGTCAAGTAACGCGGCTGTTTCTTCTCTTTCATGGGTTTCTACCACGCCAACCAGAACATCTAGCCCTTGGGCTCTAAGCCTTTGCGCTTCTTGCAGCATGGCATACGTTTTTCCAACACCTGCACAGGCACCGAAAAAAATCTTTAATTTGCCACGCCCAATTTCATTGGCTTTGACCAAGAGTTCATCGGGGTTAGGGCGAATAGGTTCCTGATTGTTCATCACAGCCCCTAGTGAGTTTGACTGTTTATTTGTTGTTGATATTCATCAAGTGCTAGGTTCAGTTTTAGCACATTAATGACTGATTCGCCTAAAAAGGGTAACAGCGCCTGTTCAGTATGTGTTTCTATCAATGATTTTACCGCATCCAAAGGAATTTGCCTGCTTTTTGCAATGCGTGGAGCTTGGTATAATGCTGCATCAATAGAAATATTGGGGTCTAAGCCGCTGGCAGACGCCGTGAGTAAATCCACTGGGGTGGCGTTATCTGCATCGGGGTTTGCTGCGCGCAGTTGTTCGTTACGCTCAATCATCGTTTGTTGTAATAACGGGTTACTGACCGCTAAATTACTTCCGCCAGAAGCTAATGCGTTGTAGGGGCTATCAACCGTCGCAGAGGGGCGACCGTGAAAATAGCGGACATCACCCACATTTTGCCCGATCAAGGCTGAGCCAACAGTACGTTCATCTTGCATAAGTAGAGAGCCGTGAGCCTGCCATGGAAAAAAGATGTTAGCGAGACCAGTTACCATTAATGGGTAAGCAATACCGGTAAAAATGGTGAGTACTAGTAACATGATAATCGACGAACGGATCATATTCATAATCAACTCCTTATATTCCAAAAAAACTAATAAGCAGATCAATCAGTTTGATCCCAACGAATGGCACAATTAACCCGCCTAAGCCATAAATGCCTAAATTACGTTGCAATAATGATTGGGAACTCATTGGGCGATAATGGACACCTTTAATGGCTAAAGGGATCAAGAAGATAATAATCAATGCGTTGAAGATGACCGCAGAAAGGATAGCGGACGCAGGTGAATGTAATTGCATAATATTTAATGCATTTAATTGTGGCCATGTCACCGCAAAAGCTGCAGGGATAATGGCAAAATATTTAGCAATATCATTGGCAATACTGAATGTCGTTAATGAGCCGCGAGTCATCAACATTTGTTTACCAATATGCACGACTTCGATTAATTTGGTTGGGTTAGAGTCTAAATCAACCATGTTACCGGCTTCTTTTGCCGCTTGGGTGCCAGAGTTCATTGCCACTGCGACATCCGCTTGCGCCAGTGCTGGCGCATCGTTGGTGCCGTCACCTGTCATGGCAACTAAGCGGCCTTCAGATTGATATTGGCGGATCAACGCCAGTTTGGCTTCCGGTGTGGCTTCAGCAAGGAAATCATCAACCCCAGCCTCTGCCGCAATAGCAGCGGCGGTTAAATGGTTATCTCCCGTGATCATCACGGTCTTTATGCCCATACTGCGCATTTGAGCAAAACGCTCTTTCATTCCACCTTTAACGATATCTTTGAGTGCCACAACCCCTAATACAGTTTGGTTATCAACGACAACGAGTGGGGTTCCTCCCAAATGAGCAACTTTTTCGACCAGTTGATCGGCTTCTACTGGGAATTTACCGTGGTTAGCTTCTATATAACGACGGATCGCATCCGCAGAGCCTTTGCGGATCATCCGTTCGCCAATATTGACTCCACTCATACGCGTCATTGCAGAAAAAGGAACAAAAGTCGCATTCAGGGCATGAATATCTCTTTCACGTAAATTGAATTTTTGTTTTGCCAGTATCACAATACTGCGGCCTTCTGGTGTTTCATCGGCTAAAGAAGATAATTGTGCTGCATCAGCCAGTTGCTGTTCAGTGATACCCGTTAGCGGTAAAAACTCGGAGGCTTGGCGGTTTCCCAGTGTAATTGTCCCTGTTTTATCGAGTAATAGAACGTCAACGTCTCCCGCAGCTTCTACGGCACGCCCGCTGGTGGCAATAACATTGGCTCCTAGCATGCGGCTCATTCCTGCTACACCGATAGACGAAAGCAAGCCACCAATGGTGGTTGGGATTAAACAAACTAATAGGGCAATCAACACTAAAATAGAAACTGCATCGCCAGCACCGGCATAATCTGCGGCAAAAGAGGTAAAGGGGTACAAAGTTGCACAGACAAGGACGAAAATGATCGTTAATGCAGTTAACAAAATGGTGAGTGCGATTTCATTGGGTGTTTTACGGCGTTGCGCACCTTCCACCATGGAAATCATTCTATCTAAGAAGGTTTCACCGGGGTTGACCGTACATTCCACGATCAGCCAATCGGAAAGTACGCGAGTTCCCCCTGTTACAGAGGAAAAATCACCACCAGATTCACGGATCACTGGAGCGGATTCCCCTGTAATTGCGCTTTCATCCACAGAGGCGCCGCCTTCGATGACTTCCCCATCGCAAGGAATGGTATCTCCGGCACGGATCAACACAATATCGCCTTTACGTAACTGATCTGAATTCACTATTTCTTGATTGGCATCCAGCGAAGCAGACGCTAAACGCGTTGCGCTACTTTGTTGCTTTACGCCTTTTAAGCTTTGGGCTTGTGCTTTGCTACGCCCTTCAGCGAGCGCTTCCGCAAAGTTGGCAAAAATAACCGTAAACCACAGCCAAAGGGTGATCATACCACTGAACCAAGCACTACCTTGTGTGTAACCCATTACCATGGCTAACCAAAGTAACGTAGTGATAATACTGCCAATAAAGACTACAAACATCACTGGGTTACGCCATTGCGCTTGCGGGGTGCATTTTTTGATTGATTCAATAATAGATTGTTTAATTAATTGATTGTTGAATAATTTAGTTTGTTTATTTTTCATTTTTTTTCCCCTCATTATCCTGCAAAACCAATGTGTAATTGTTCAGCGATTGGCCCTAATGCTAAAGCCGGCACAAAGGTGAGTGCGCCAATGAGAAGCACGGTAAAAATAAGTAACCCAATGAATAAAGGGCCTGTTGTGGGTAAAGTAGCATGGCTTTGGGCTTGTGGTTTTTTATTGGCCATTGAGCCTGCAATCGCTAAGACGGGAAGGATCACACCAAAACGACCAATAAACATGGCTATTGCAAGTAGCACATTGTAGAACGGCGTATTCGTGCTGAGCCCTGCAAAAGCGCTACCATTATTATTGGCGGCAGAAGAAAAGGCATATAGCACTTCACTAAACCCATGCGCGCCTGGATTTAAAATCCCTGCACGCCCAGCTTCGGTCATTAATGAAATAGTTGTACCAAGTAGCACTAAGGTTGGGGTGACTAAAATCGCCAGTGCGACCATTTTCATTTCACGCACTTCAATTTTTTTACCCAGGTATTCAGGTGTACGACCAATCATGAGACCAGCAAGGAAGACTGCGAGTAATACAAATAGCAACATGCCGTATAAACCGGAACCGACACCGCCAAATACCACTTCACCAATTTGCATTAACCACATTGGTACCATTCCGCCCATTGCGGTAAAGGAGTCATGCATGGCGTTAACAGCTCCACAAGAGGCTGCGGTGGTGACGACGGCAAACAAAGCGGAGCCGACAATCCCAAAACGACTCTCTTTTCCTTCCATATTGGCAGAGCTAGTGGCATGCAGTTCGGCTAAAAATGGGTTTCCCACATATTCCGCTTTAACTACGACTATGGCAGCAACCACAAAAATGATCCCCATAACCCAGAGTAAGGTATGGCCTTGCTTGTTGTTACCAACGACACGACCAAAGGCAAAGCAAAGTGCAGTAGGGATTAGGAAAATCGCTAACATTTGCACAAAATTACTCAGTGCAGTTGGGTTTTCAAAAGGGTGCGATGAATTAGAGCCGAAGAACCCACCACCATTTGTGCCGAGCAATTTTATCGCTTCTTGGGACGCAACTGGCCCCATCGGTAATAGCTGTTCACTGCTATCTAAAGGATGAATAAGTAAATAATTGGAAAAATTTTGGATCACACCTTGGCTGACAAAAAATAGCGCAAAAATAATCGCTAAAGGGAAGAGCAAATACACAGTAATGCGGTAAATATCTAACCACGCATTACCGACAGTTTTATTGCCATGGTGTGAAAAAGCACGAATAATTGCGAAGGCCACAGCAAGGCCTGTCGCTGCGGAAAGAAAGTTTTGTACAGTCAGCCCTGCCATTTGGCTTAAATAACTTAATGTATTTTCGCCGCTATAGGCTTGCCAGTTAGTATTAGTAACAAAACTAACCGCGGTATTAAAGGCTAAATCCCAGCTCATCCCTTCAAAGTGTTGAGGGTTAAGAGGTAAACGGCCTTGGCAGATTAAAATAACGAATAATAAAACAAAGCCTAAAAGATTAAATAATACAATTGCTAAGGCATATTGTCGCCAATTCATCTCAGCCATTTCACGCCCTGGTTGTTTGACTCCAGCAAGGCGCCAAAGTAAGGACTCACTGCTTGCTAACCGACGAGGTATATCATTGTCGATTAGCCGAGCAATACCGTTACCTAAAGGTTTTGCTAAGATGAATAAGATCAGTAAAAAACTACCTAAAAATAACAATGTAGTGGTAGTCATATCAGAAATCCTCCGCGTTAAGCAGGGCATAAATCAGATACGCCAGCAGTAAAACAACGAGAACTGCCCCAATAATGGAAAGTAATGACACAGTATTTTCTCCTTATTATTTCCATGAGATAAGGCTAAAGAGTTCGTTGTAAAGAAGCTGATAAAAATCACGGGTAGGGTGTAAAAAAAGTATAAAAATGGTTATTTATCGAGCAAGAAGAGAGTGCTTAATAGAGAAAGTGGCGTGTGGTTTTATTAATTTATTTGTTAAATAATTGTAATTTAAATGTACAAATAAAACATTAATTGGTTAAAAAATGTAATAAAAATACGGAATGAACAGATTTTTTAGAAAAATTTACATACTAAGTGGTCAGATGAGTAGTTTTATTACACAATTTGCGATATCCTATCTACAGTCAATATATTTCATATTATCTGTTCGGTTTTAGTCGCTCTTTACTACTGTGTTAATGGGAAATGTGTGTTAATGGGGAATGGTAGAGCAAAGCTGGAATCGACAAATAAAGTGGCAACTGAAGGAGGATACCGATGTCCACATATCGCGAATATTCCCGTAATCAGGTACTTGCACGCCGCACTGCTGCTGTAACAGCTGGCATTATTGCGTTTCCGGTTATGGTTTTTTATCCAAAAAGAGCAAAGTTTTATAGCCATTTACATAAAGTTTGGGCAAAAACCAGTGATAAACCGGTTTGGCTAGAACGTTCAGAGACAACGCTGGAAAGCCACCGCTAATTTAGTACTTAATGGCGAGTAATAACCCCTACGATGTTGAATTGTGGGGGTTTTGTTTTTTTATTTTCTTACTTTCATTTACTATCCACCTGAATTTTTATCGATTAATGCCCTCGATTTGCTCTAAATAACACAGAAAAAAATTATGTTTCCGTTTATGCTTATTGATTATCAGTCAATTACGTTCAAACTGGTGGATAAACCGTTTAGCTGTGCAGTAAAAAGGACAACATAATGCATAATTTAAGATTAGAAGAAATCATTAATGACGAATTGAAAGTTAGTGAGTTCCAAGATTTTGCACCGAATGGATTGCAAGTTGAAGGGCGGCCCCATGTACATAAAATCATCACAGGGGTGACAGCTTGCCAAGCATTGCTGGATGTTGCTGTTGAAAAGAAAGCTGATGCCGTCATTGTTCATCATGGCTATTTTTGGAAAAATGAGCCAGCCATTATCAAAGGCATGAAGAGAAATCGCTTAAAAACATTATTAGCGAATGATATAAACCTGTATGGTTATCACCTCCCATTAGATGCACATCACCAACTAGGTAATAATACTCAGCTTGCCTATATTATGGGGGTGCAGGTGAACGGCCAAATTGACCCATTAATGCCATTTGGTTTTTTTGATCAACCCATTACACCTTCAGAATTAACGTCTCGCTTAGAAACTCGCCTTGGCCGTAAAGTTCTTCATTGTGGTGATAATGCAAAAGAAGAAATTCGCCAAATTGCATGGTGTACAGGAGGAGGGCAAGGTTTCATCCTACAAGCGGCGGAATTTGGCGTAGATGCCTTTGTAACAGGGGAAGTTTCCGAGCAAACCATTCATATAGCAAGAGAAATGGGGATCCATTTCTACAGTGCAGGGCATCACGCAACAGAGCGTTATGGGATCAAAGCACTGACTCAGTGGCTGGTGGATGAACATGGATTAGATGCCGAATTTATCGATATCGATAATCCGGCTTAATTTTCGTCGCCTTTTACATCACTGCGTTGTTGGCTGCATTCACGAACCCTAGTCACATACTTATGTATGCTCCTAGGGCTTCGCTCTCTTGCCGCCTAGCTGTGATTCGAAAAGCATAGAAGATGGATTAATAATATATTTATAGAATTAAATTTTCGTTTTATTCGAGCGGTGGCGGTGTTGGCTTCACTTAATATGTATGTACCTAAGATTTAGTTTGATATTTGAACGTATTATCAATATGAGGGATACTTATCATAAGCTTAGATAAGTATCCCTTTGTTTTTTTACTATTATTCTTTAATATAGTGCTTTCTTGCTAAATTATTGTACCGCTCCTATGTCACACAGGAAAAACGTAAAACTTACAGTTGGTTAGTGAATAAATTGATATTAATCACTTGCAATTTCATGGTAGGTAGTTAAATACACTATAAAATTAGGCCGATAATTTCACTGCTAGTAGAGGGTAGCTTAAATTCTCTATTTTATTTATTTTAAATCATGTTGTTATGAAAATATCGCAAGCTGAAATATTTAGTAACATAGTTTATTTCTATGTACATTAGAACTTACTGGGCTTATCGCAGTTTGGTCTATTTTTTACTCGATGATTATTCGGTAATGATTCATTTTTGGTGTTTTTCTGGAGTTATATAGCGATATTTCAACCCGTTTACGCTAAGTCACTTATCCTAGAGAGATACAAACTAGCCCTCCAGTTTACAGTCCATTCATAAGCTTTTATTATCCTTAACTCAAATCTTACCGTGCGCACTGGTTGAGATGACGGAAATTAATCGATAATTATATCGACTTAACCCAATTTGTCATTCTGGATAAAGGATATCGCTATGCCAACTCCATGCTATATTTCCATTGAAGGAAAAACCCAAGGTAACATCACTGCCGGTGCATTTACTGCGGATTCTGTCGGTAACATCTACGTGCAAGGTCATGAAGACCAAATGCTGGTGCAAGAATTCTCTCACGTCGTGACTGTACCGACAGACCCACAATCCGGCCAGCCTTCAGGCCAACGTGCGCACAAGCCGTTCCGTTTCACCGTGGCGTTAAATAAAGCCGTTCCACTGCTGTATAACGCCTTAGCGTCTGGTGAAATGCTGCCGAAAGTGGAACTGAAATGGTACCGCACGTCAGTTGAAGGCAAGCAAGAGCATTTCTTCACCACCACGTTAACCGATGCGACTATCGTCAATATTGATTGCCAAATGCCACATTGCCAAGATCCCGCGAAAGCCGATTTCACGCAGTTAATTGAAGTGTCACTGTCTTACCGTAAAATCGATTGGGAGCACACCGTTGCAGGCACATCCGGTGCCGATGACTGGCGTGCGCCGCTCGAAGCGTAAGTTCAAATTTAGCGAGCCTTTCGAGGCTCGTTTGCGTTTTTAGCTTTTTCTTCCGTAGAGGAAACTCCCATGTCTTGGACTGACCCAAAGAAAAATAGACGACTCGGCAGCCCCGAAAATAACCCGCTTATTCACGGTGGCGGATACACCGGCGGCAGAACCTACGCACAAGACCAAGCCTTGCAAGAAGCCCATGGTCAACTGCTAGAGCGTATTATGAATGGCGAAATGGGGACGGGATTGGTATTCACCTGCACGATTGGTGGGTTACCTGAAAATACCTTTCAAGTCACGCAGTTTGATTTACAAGAAGGGCTTTCCCAGCTCTTTTCACTGTCGATTCAGGCGGTCAGCCCGTTACCCGAGATTGATTTTCAAACGGTTCTGGGTGTGGCCTCCTCGTTGACTGTAAAGCGAGATGGAAAAATTCTTCGCACGGTACAAGGCATTTTAGCGGGGGCAGAACAAGGCAACACCGACGGGGTAAAAACCTGGTATCACTTTGTGATACGTCCTGAAATGTGGGTGATGACGCTTAAGCAGGACAGCCGAATTTTCCAAAATATGACGGTGCCGAACATTCTTGAGACGCTATTGAGCGAATCTCACATTAAATTTGACAAGCAGTTTTACCACCCCGAAGAGCATCTGAAACGCGAGTATATCACTCAAAAGCGTGAAACCATGTACGACTTTTGGTGCCGTCTGGCGGCGGAGGAAGGGATTACGTTCTGGTTCGAAGAAGGTCCACAACTGTTTTACAGTGACCGTCATTTAGGTATGAAGGCGGGTATTTTGCTCACCTATAATCCGCAATCTGAAACGGATATCACCGACAGCACCGCCACCACATGGCGCTATGCCGAGCAGTTGTGCAGCGATATCCGTGTGGATAAAGATTATAACTCGGTACGCCCATCGTATCCGCTGGCACACCAAGTGACGGGGGAGGTTCACCAACAACATGAAATGTTTGAAAGTTACGGTCGCTTTCAAGAAGATGCAGAAGGTAAACCCTTAAACCAAATTCGTTACGAGCAATCGCAAAACCAGCGTCAAGTGGGGTCAGCCACGACGAACTGCATTGAGTTAGCACCGGGACGTATTTTTACTTTGTCTAACCATCCTAGCCCTCGAATGAATACGACATGGCAGGTAGTGAGTGTCTCTCATCATGGCGTGCAACCTCTTGCCGATAACAGTGGCGGTGAAGGCACTCAATTGAGCAACCAGCTGTCCTTTATCCCCAGTACTCAAGAGTGGCGACCGCCCTATCGGTATAAACCTACAGCGGATGGGGATGAGCTGGCTACCGTTGTCGGGCCACCGGGTGAAGAAATTTACACCAACTCACAAGGGGCGGTTACGGTCTATTTCCATTGGGACAGGCGCGGCAAACCTGACCATAGCGCGTCTTGTTGGGTGCGAGTCGCCCACGGTTGGAACGGCGATGGTTTTGGGTTTATGTCCATCCCCAGAATTGGGCAGGAAGTGATTATTTCCTATCTTAACAATGATATAGATAAACCGATTATTACGGGCTGTACCTATAATGGCCGTAATCGGCCGCCCATTGATTTACCGAAACACAAAACACGCACGACGTTTCGCACCAAAACCCACAAAGGGGATGGCTTTAATGAGTTGCGCTTTGAAGATGAAGCAGGCCAAGAAGAAATCTATCTGCATGCGCAAAAGAATTTGGCCATCAATGTGCTGAACTCACGGGGTGAACGGATTAATTACGACCGGACAACCAGTATTGGCCATAACGATGAACTGGTTGTTGCCAGTAATCGGACCGTGACGGTTGAAGGTAATCAAGCGCACAAAACAACCGGTAACTATCAAGACAAAGTTGAGGGAGACCACCACCTTTCGGTTGAGGGGGATTTGGTTAAGGCAATACAAGGTGTGGTCAGCGTGAATGTACAAGGGGATATCACCTTACAAAGCAGCAGTAAAATCACGTTAAAAGTGGGCGGAAGCTTTGTCGTTGTTCACAGCGGTGGCGTGGATATTAAAGGACCGGCGATAAACTTAAATTCAGGGGGAAGCCCTGGGGATATCCTGCAAGCAACTAACCCTGCGGTACTTAAAGCCGCCGCGAGCAGTGGCGCGGCCTTTGTGGCGCATTGTCCCATGAAGGAAGGGCAAGAGGAGGCGGAAAATGGTTAAACCTGAAACGTGCTATGCCGTTATCGATGCAGCTTCCGAGCCCGATGTCTTTAATTTGTTCGCCGAGCACGAACCGCCGGCGAGTTGCTTATACAGCGAACCGATTCAACCGGAGATTGTGTCATTAGCGCCCTATTTAGTGGAAGTCACCGAAGAGGTGCAACGCTGGTTAAATACGCGAGAGACGCCTTGGGGAATTTATGTTTATACGCACGCAACCATGCGTGAGTTACGTCAGCATCTGCGCAAATACTTGATGGTGATGATACCGGGACAAGAAAAGCCGGTCTTTTGGCGTTTTTATGACCCTCGCAATGTGTGGGATGTGCTTGGAACCTTTGATAATTGGCGATTGCATGTGTTTTTAGGTCCTATCACGAAACTGAAGACATTGCTATGGGGAGAGGAAACGGCTTCCCGCTTTGAGCGTGAGCGCCGCGGATTTCCGGATAATGCGAAGCTTGGGGGCAAGCTGATGCGTTTTACTGATGCAGAAATGAAATTATTATCTCAACAAAAAATAGCGTTATTAACAGCGAAAATGGCACTTTTTTTTGTTCGAGCAACTGAAAAATATCAGACTCAAAAAGAATATGAAACAATTGAAAGTTTAATCTTGCAAACTATCTGTAATCCCAAAATACGTTCATTAAAATATTTTACGTCAGATTTGTGTCATGAAAAAACATGGGCATTTTACTTTGAGTATGCAAAAAGGATCGTAGATATTTGTTATGAACACGATATCAATCACGAAAAATCAATAAGTCTATTTTGTTATCTTCTTGTTTATTACGAAATATATGATGCGGATTCTCTTCCTTCGGAATGGCGTGTGATTTTATCAATACCGGATGCAATGGACTTTTATAAAATTGAAAAGTTATCGATGATGTTAATAAATACCATTCCAGATTTTTATCGGCAGTACAGTACGTAAGGAGATTGCCAGTGTCTAAAGAATATCCAGAGGTCGTTTGTGATTGTAAATTACCCGATGATTGCACACTTGAAGTCGAGATTGAATTTGGTCAACAAAAAGAAACTTATCGCCAAAATGGGATTAAAAAAGATTTTTTTCATATTATCGAATTTAAAGGTAAAAATAGTTTTCTAGCGGCAGAGCTTTCTGATTTTAATAATATTTTCAACATTGAAAAAAATCCTGAATCGTTTTTACCTGAAATCTCAGTGCCTTTTAAGGTAAAGACCTGTTCGAAGGTATGTGTCTCTAATAATCCTGAGTGCCCCATTGGAAATGTCTATGGTGATGTTGCCTATGACTTTGGGCAATCAACATCTTATAACAATAAAGTGGCACAAGTACCTCAAGGTGTAAAACCGATTGGGGAAGTCAAGAATACGTTTGTGGGTAAAGTCACGCCAGCTAAGGCATTAGATATTCCGTTAGTTTACACAAAACAATTTCGTCAATTTGGTGCAGAGGTGATGAATCCGTTTACGGTGTTGGCTGATTTATTCGTTGATTTATGGAATGATTTGGATGATGAATACGCCGTTAGTAGATTGAAGCATACCCAAGAATATCGATTATCGATTGCAGAATGTGGGCACAAACCGTTTGAGCCCAAAATGTATAATGCCTCAATCAACAATAATATTTTGTTAAATGCAGGGGCTTTCGTGTATCAAAAATTTGGTTCGAGGTCGGTTTTTGATACAAAGTTCTATTTAATTTTACAGCAAAAAACCAAAATTGATTTAACGATTGCGTTCAATGAAAAAACAACAGGTCAAAATGATGTTGCGAGAAAAAAATTAACTGCACAAAAGAACCAAGCGTTGGGCCATAACGGCTCAAAACCTCACAGTGGCTGGACAAAATCAGGTACAGAACTGACAACCTCAAGTATTAAATTTGAAGGCTCGATTTCAAAAATATTGGGAATGGACAGTAAAAAATGGAGTGCTGAACTGAAACATGAATACTCACAATTAAAAAAGAAAAAAGAGCTTTCTTTGCTTGAAAAAGTAAATAAAGGCGTCGATAGTTTTAATCGATTATTATCGACCGCTCCAGATAAAAGCCCAAGTAAGTACAAACAACAAGAATATGAATTGGCAAAATTTGAGCTTATTTATCCGACAATCAAAGTCAGTGGTAGCCGAGAAATTGCATTAACAAAAAATAATCAAGTCATGCCTAAATATGATGTGTATTTACGTGGCGACCCGTTTTTTGGTTTCAAATTCACATTTGACATGATACAGGCTTTCGCTGCTTATTTTGGTATCAACACTATTGTCACCGTTATTCGAGAAAGGGGGACACAGAGTGAAGGGAAGGTCAATAGAGGGGAAGATGGGGCATTTATTGGTGTCCAGCTTGATTTAACCTTTAACCTGTCTTTAAACTGCGGCGTAAAATATAAGACAGAGAGTGATGGCATTACAAAATTTGATGAAAAAAGTAGTGATGTCCACTTATCGTTCACAATGAGCTGTGTAACGAACATCCGCGGAGGCTTTCGTTATTATGGTATCTCAGGCTTTTTTAAAGCGGAAGCGAAAGTAACCGCAGTTGTAAAAGCGGCTTGGGTTCCAAATGGAAATGGTGAGATTGTTTTTTATCATGAGGGGATAAAGGCTTATGCGAGTGTTGAATATGGTGTAGGGATCGGAAAAAAAGAAACAGAAGAGAATAATGACGCTGGTAAATTTGGTCATTCAAAAAAGAATATCAAAGTCGAAGAATCAACCAAGCCACTAGATAAGGAGTGGATTATTCATGAACCGTTATCCAAAGAAAAATCAGAGTATCGTTGGTCTATTTTCTCACCATCTAACGAAAGCTATGGGGCATCAGAGATCTGGTAAGCGTCTTTCGTTGAAAAACGTATTGCATATAACGAGTATTATAATGGTATTAGGTTTTAGTGGAGTCAGTATGGCAAAAAATACAATGGATGAAATTTATTTGATTAATTTATCCTCTAATAATGCAGGCTGCGGTATAAAAATTAATGATATGCTTATTATGGATAATGAAAATGCTACTGAAGGGATGTATTCTGCAGGCCAAAATATATCGAGTATGCTAACCAATGAACTAAATACATTAAGTTTAATTATGTATAATGATTCTGTTCTAGCAGAAGAAGAAAAACTAACACCGGAAATGTGGTGTGAGGTGGAACTAAATAAGTTATCCGAAAATGGTAATAGCACATTTATATCAGGTATTAAATTAGCTGGAAATAACGATGGAAAAATAATTATTTCCGATAAATATAAACATAATATGGATCAAGTTTATTTCGGTGGCTCCAATAGAAAAAGTGAAGGAAGTATGCTAGAAGCAAAAAACCAATTTAATTTACAAGGGCTCCCCAAATGGCAATGGGAAAAAGCAACGCCTGTAACGGAATCCGATATTCCTAAGGTTCAAGCGTTTTATTTAGAGCTACAACAAGCCTTTGCTGATAAAAATCTCAACAAATTAAAAGCAATGGGTAAAATATCATGGGATGAGTTTGCTTATGCAGATAATAGTTCCCCTGATCTATTTTGGAACTCTCTAGAATTTAAAGAAATGCTAGATGAAGGATATAAGCCAGCTAAAATAGATTGGAGTCGCTATATATTCAGTACTTATGAAGATAAACGAATATTCCGGTATGAAATTGGTTTTAGCCGACTGTCACCAATAAAATTAGTTAGCCCTGAAGGTCGAACATTTCACTACAATCCCTATTTATCCATTATTGATGGAAAAGTCACGATTGTTCGATAAGGAATTAATTTATGCCAAACATTATTCTTATTGGTGATTCTGATACAGGCCATGGAAAACATGGCCCAACCCAAGTGATTACAGGTTCTCCAACAGTAAAAGTCGATGGTAAGGCGGTTGCTCGGCAAGGAGACGCATTAGCGCCTCACGGTGGGCATTCAAGAACTATCGTTGATGGTTCAAGTAGTGTATTTATTGATGGCAAGCCTGCGGCCAGAACAGGTGATACAGTAAGTTGCGGTGGCGTATTAATTGGTAATTCAACGGTAAAAATTGGTTAGAAAATACGATGTTCTGACGGATAATAATTGAGTTCGCTAGGATTGATGATAGTAAAGAAATTAGTGTTATATCAGATAGTCAATATTAACATTAAGTGGTTAATATAAGGATATTTAATGCGCAAGTTAGCGATAGGTTTAGTATTAGTGATGATTGTAATTTTTACTCTGTTAGTTAATTCTTACAATACAATCCAAAAAAATGATGAGTTAGTCTCTGCGGCAGCGTCAGAATTATTAAACCAATATCAGCGTCGATTTGATTTGATCCCTAATCTGGTCAGTACAGTTAAGGGATATTCAAGTCATGAAAGCAATGTGTTACAAGAAATTGTAAAGGCGAGAGCGTCTGTCGGGAAAATTAATGTGGATGGTCGCGTGTTTGATGATCCTGAAATTTCTGCGAGCTATCAAAAAGCTCAAGATAATTTAGGGCAATCTCTATCACGTCTGTTAGTCATTTCAGAAAATTACCCTGAATTGAAAGCAAACTCACTCTATCAAGACCTGATGGTACAGTTGGAGGGAGCTGAAAATCGTATTTCAGTTGCGAGAGGGCGGTATATAGAGGCGGTACGCCATTATAATACTCAAATTAGGCAATTCCCCTATAACTTAATTGCGGAATCTATGGGGTATGATAAAAAAATTAATTTTAACGTTGAGAATGGGCATGAAGTCAAAAGAACACCAACGGTGGATTTTAACTCATGATACGTAATATTTTATTTTTATTCTCCTTGCTTTTATTTAGTGCTATTGCGAGCGCATCAGTGAATAATACACCCCCATTAAAAATAGATAGGGTCATTGATCGTGCAAATTTATTAACGGCGCAGCAATTCAAAACGCTAAATAATTTATTGATTAATTTTGAAAATAATCGGAATGATGGTTCGCAATTTGTTGTTTATATTGTTCCGACTACTGGGAGTGAAAATATCGAAACTTTCGCAAATCGTGTTTTTAATCAATGGGGGATAGGTAAAAAGGGGCTTGATAATGGATTACTGCTTGTTGTGGCAATAAATGACCGCAGTGTTCGCTTTGAAGTCGGGTACGGCTATGAGGGGACATTTACCGATGTTCTTGCTGGGAGAATTATTCGAAAAAATATGTTGCCGTATTTTAGAGCAGAAAACTATTATACGGGTATTGAGCAAGGGATTATAAATGCCATTCATGTAGCTAATGATAGACCAATAAGCTCAACGAATTCTTTGACAGATCTTATTCCTCTTAAAATATTACAAACACATTTTATTTTAATTTATGTGATAATATTAGGGCTAATTTATTGTTTTCAGCTTGTATTTTCAACGAAAAAATTGAAAAGAAAAATTAATCAAGTGATAGCGCAGTCAGGTAAAAAAAAGAAAAATTCAGAAAAGCGAGGATATAAGATAGGTGCAAATCAGCTAAAACGGTTAAAAAATTATCTGAATTACTCATTCTATTTTCCAACATCATTTTCGCTGTATTTCCCTGTAGTGTTTTGTTCAGTCGTTGTCATTTTTTATACACAAATAATTCTTAATGGTATTGTTAACCCTTTTATCTTATTACTGATGGTGGTGTTATCATTATTCTTTAACCTTATTTCATTAACCGTGTTGTTTATTGGCATCAATATCTTATTTCCTATTTATCGACAGCAGAGAAAAGAATGGAAAGCGATTTGTGAGTTCAGTCGATTTGGTTCACCTTTTTATCAACCTTCATATTCAGTAAACACATCCCATAAACATGCTTCTAATTTTACTTCCAGTCACGATTTCAGTTCATCAAGCTCATCAAGCTCATCAAGCTCATCAAGCTCATCAAGCTCATCAAGTTCATCTAGCTCATCTAGCTCATCAAGTTCATCAAGCGGTGGGGGAGGCGGTTCTAGCGGTGGTGGCGGTGCTTCGGGGCATTGGTAAAGTCTCTACTAAAGTCTTGATTTAGGTTTATAAGTAAGCGTCCGGTGAATCTCACCTAGCTGGTCGTGTATTAAATATGTTGATTTGGTTAAATATAATGTTCTCTTTCAGTAAAAGTACCAATAATCTTGTCATGCATTTCAGTAAATTTTGAATACCTCCATTGATGAGGAAGGCACCGAATGACGAGTTTATACACCGTAACAAAGCATTCCAAGCAATTAGAAACCACGCCATTAATTGCGGAAAGTCATCACTACGATGCTCCATTGTAGCCTCAAAACTGGTATTTTTAGATACGGTCAATAAACAGCGTTGTGTGATAACTCACCACAGCGTAATAGCCAACTCACTAATACAATACCTTTATTTATCATGCTACTAGTGTATGTTTGAAGTAATTAGTTGCATAGTTTGTTTCTATGTATATTAGAATTTACAGGGCTTATCGTAGTTTGGTTTGCTCATCTTGGGAATGTCGTTTATTTTTAAGAAAAAGCGCTTTCAAAGTATATGTATAGACACGGTAACGTTATCCCTCTAGAAACCGAAGAAAAGTTATCCGTGTCTCTGAATTATTGGTCGACCATAGGCTCAAGCAGGCATTATTTTAGCTGTACAGCTACCTAAAAGGGCTTCTCTAAATCTATTTAGTGTACTTGGCTACTCCACCTTAGTGACGCAAAAACCAACACCAAACCCGAAATAGTTAGTACTAAACCTAAGTGTTGGCTCCAACCAGCGACCATTAGACCGATGGCGAGTCCGATGTAGTAAAATAAACCTAAAATTGCCCCGGCAGTGCCTTTTCGGTCGCTATAACGGTTTAATGCATGGGCAAGTATGTTCGGAATCGCAATCCCGTAACCAATAACGACACCAATAACCGGTAAAACAAACCAAATAGAATCCATTAGAGCAAAAACTAAGCAGCCACTAACTAAAGAAATGATACTCGATAGCTTAACAAGTTGTTCAGATGTGTGTTTTTTAGCCAATAAATAGCGATTTGATATCGAACCTAAACCGACCCCAAGCGCTAATAATATCCCTGTTAATCCAAACTGTTGTTGAGTGAGCATTAATTGTTCAAAACTGAAAGGTGCCAGCTGATAATAGCTAAATAAATTAATGTTGAAAAATGCTATTAAGATCACATTTCTAATAATTTCTTTATCCGCAATCATGCGTAAAAATGTCTCAATGAATGAGATTTGTATCACGTTTTCAGGCCTGGTCTCAGGTAAACGACAGGCGGACCAGAGAAAAAGCACCGCTGCTAAAATCGCTAAGCCGATAAAAACGGTACGATAGCCGCCAAAATTGACTAACCCAGCACCAGATAACATCCCCAAAGCGGGGCTAATTGCTAAAGCAACTCCCATAATAGAAAAAACTTTCGCTAATTCATGGCCTTGGTAGCTATCGCGCATGGCAGTTTGTGTGCCAATTGAACCTACGGCAGCGCCAAATGCTGACAACATTCTCATTAATAATAATAAATAAAAATGTGTGACAAATAACGCGCCAACAGAGGCAATACCATAAATCAATAAACCCGCCAAAATAGTCGGGCGGCGCCCTAAGGTGTCACACATACGCCCCCAAAACACCACGCCTAATGCAAAAGCAAAGAAATAAAGCGACAGTGTTTGTGAAGCTTGTTCCGCATTTACTGAGAAAGCACTGGCGATATCAGTGAGAGCGGGGCTGTATATGGTTTCCACAATTTGAGGAAACATCATTAAGGCAACAGCAAGCCATAATGAGAGAGGATGTTTCATACTTTTTCCTGCCAATCTACTAAAAATAAAGGGGCTAATCGGATACAACTATTTAATAGCAGGCAGTTTAGTGTTATTTTTATTGTCTTATTACAATAACAAAGACTATAAATATCAAAAAAGAGACATTATGGCTTGGTTAAATCAAACAGATGAATTTCAAACTCACTGGTACCACGCCCCAGTATTGGGAATTGCAGCAAAAATGGGGCAGCATGACTCAGGTTTTCATAGACATGAAATGGGACAGCTTTTGTTTACACAACAAGGGTGTATACGAATTTCACTGGAAAATCGCCTGTCTTTGCTCCCCCCTGGTAGAATGGCTTGGATCCCTCCATTTGTTCTTCATCGGGCGCAAATGAGGGCATCAGTGGGGTATCGTTCGGTTTATTTATCAGAAGAATATGCCAAAAAAATCGGGAACGATGTGGTTATTTTAAATATTTCCCCATTATTAAGGGAAGTACTAGAACGTATTGCTATTGCTCCGTTTGATAGTGATTGGCAGCAGGGGCGTTTGGCCAACTTATTACCGGTATTTATCGATGAATTACAGAGTGCTGCTTTAGAACCAACACTGTTAGCACTACCGCAAGATAGGCGCTTTAAAGGGGTTGATATTGAACAACTACCACCGAATTTAAACCAATTAGCGCAAACTATCGGTGCGAGTGAGAAGACGATTACACGGATTTTTTTTAAGGAAACAGGAATGAGTTATCAAGCATGGCGCCAACAATGGCGTTATATTAAAGCCATTGAATTACTCGCACAAGAAAAGCCATATCATTATATTACTCAAGAACTTGGCTTAACAAGTGATAGCGCGTTTATTAGTTTTTTCCGTAAAATGAGTGGAATGACCCCAAGGGAATATCAACAGCAGTAAGCTAAATGACTTTGGTAAACAAACATGAAAAAGCCCCGAAAATTCGAGGCCTTAGCATATGTAGGGGTTCAGATTTAATTAAATATTATTTTTTTGATAATTCAGAGTTGAATTCACGTTTGTCATAGCCAGTATATAGCTGGCGAGGACGTGCAATTTTCAGGCCGTCATCGTGCATTTCATTCCAATGTGCAATCCAGCCAATGGTACGTGCAATAGCAAAAATAACAGTAAACATTGAAGATGGAATACCCATTGCTTTCAAGATGATACCCGAATAGAAGTCAACGTTCGGGTACAGTTTTTTCTCAATAAAATACGGGTCGTTTAATGCGATACGTTCCAGCTCCATAGCGACTTCCAGCAAGCTGTCATTCAAGCCAAGTTCATTTAGAACTTCATGGCAAGTTTCACGCATTACGGTTGCACGTGGGTCATGGTTTTTATAAACACGGTGACCGAAGCCCATTAAGCGGAAAGAGTCATTTTTGTCTTTAGCGCGCTCGATAAATGCAGGGATGTGCTCAACAGTTTGGATTTCTTCCAACATACGTAAGCAAGCTTCGTTAGCTCCACCGTGAGCAGGCCCCCACAGTGAAGCGATACCCGCTGCGATACAAGCAAATGGGTTTGCGCCAGATGAACCCGCAGTACGAACTGTCGATGTTGAGGCGTTTTGTTCATGGTCAGCGTGCAGAATCAAAATACGATCCATTGCGCGTTCTAAAACAGGATTAACTGTGTATTCTTCACATGGTGTAGAGAACATCATGTGCAAGAAATTACCCGCGTATGACAGATCATTACGTGGATAAACAAAAGGTTGGCCAATTGAATATTTGTAACACATCGCTGCAACTGTTGGCATTTTTGATAGCAGACGATAAGCCGTAATTTCACGGTGGCGTGGGTTATTCACGTCTAATGCATCGTGATAGAAAGCCGCTAGTGCGCCTGTAACACCACATAATACAGCCATTGGGTGTGAGTCACGGCGGAAACCATTAAGCATGCGAGTAATTTGCTCATGGATCATGGTGTGGCGAGTCACCGTATTTTTAAATACGTCATATTGTTCTTGAGTCGGTGCTTCACCGTATAGCAGGATATAACAAACTTCGAGATAAGAGGCTTCAGTAGCGAGTTGATCGATAGGGAAACCACGGTGTAACAGAATGCCTTGCTCACCATCGATATAGGTGATTTTTGATTCACAGGATGCAGTAGAAGTAAAACCAGGGTCGTAGGTAAAGAACCCTTTAGAACCTAAAGTTCGGACATCGATAACGTCTTGACCAATCGTTGGGCTTAAAATATCTAGGTCAATATCACCCTTACTACCAGTCGTTAGCTTAGCTTTGTTATCAGCCATTACGGTCTCCTTAGCGCTTGATAATCGACACCCAACAACCCAGAAGCCCAGCGTTATACTGCGTCTTCGTGCATTGTTCTACCGGTATGCTTTGGAAATCAGCTAGCTATCACATAAAACCTGAAATCTGAGACCGATGACAATGTAGTTAGGTTGTTTATGAGTGTGTAGATGTTATGTTCTTTTTGTTGTTTTCCCTACAATATCATTATTTGTGGTAAGAGGAACAACTTTCATAACTTTTGTTATTAATACCCATCATAGTTCAAATTGAAGAGTACTTAACATTGCAACATTCACGTTTTTTTCTTTTACGATGAAGTGTCAACAGCACCGTTAAGATAATTCTGCCAGTCCTATATGTAAGATAAATGTTGAATCATTGTCAAATAACATAAGCACATTTATACAAAATGTTTAAATCGTGATCCTTCTCACTGTTCGGGCTAAATGTCTCCAAACATTTTGTGTGGGAATTGTAATGGCATTGTGAAGACTTTATACTAGCGGCAGGTCTCCGGATTACCCTGTAGTAGGAGTTCCCAGCGTGA
The DNA here is from genome assembly GCF_028480325.1 of Providencia sp. PROV182. Classification (NCBI taxonomy): domain Bacteria; kingdom Pseudomonadati; phylum Pseudomonadota; class Gammaproteobacteria; order Enterobacterales; family Morganellaceae; genus Providencia; species Providencia sp. PROV182. Next base: position 43,422 of record NZ_JAMPOL010000031.1, read on the forward strand.
TCAGTATGCAACTTTATTTAAACATGATGGATTAGAGTTTGTGTTAAGTTGCATTTTGTACCCCCTGTCGCTGTCTGATTTCCACCCCAGGTCCGGAGGATGGAAAATAATAAAGAGCTGTGTGGGCAAAATTGTGAAAAAACAAAGACCTGTCAACCTTGATTTGCAGACGATTCACTTCCCGATCACTGCAATATCTTCGATCTTGCACCGTGTCTCTGGCGTCATTACTCTCATCGCAGTTGGTATTCTGCTTTGGTTGTTAGGGACATCTCTCTCCTCTCCAGAAGGTTTTCAATACGCGTCTGAAATAATGACTGGCTTTTTTGCTAAGTTCATTCTTTGGGGCATCTTGACGGCTTTGGCTTACCACATCTGTGGTGGTATTCGTCATATGCTAATGGATTTCGGTTGTGTTGATGAAACGCTTGCTGCTGGTAACTCATCTGCAAAAATTACATTTGTCATTACCGTGATTTTAGCAATTCTGGCGGGGGTTTTAGTATGGTAAGTAATGCTTCAGCTTTAGGCCGTACTGGTATCCAGGACTGGCTATTAATCCGTGGTTCTGCGATTGTCATCGCGCTCTATGTACTCTACATTGTTGGTTTTGTTGCTATTAATGACATTACCTATGACGTCTGGCGTGGTTTTTTCGCCTCTTCTGTGACGAAAGTATTCACTATCCTCACGTTGTTCTCGATTCTTGTCCATGCGTGGATTGGCATGTGGCAAGTGCTGACTGACTACGTTAAGCCTTTAGCAATTCGTTTAGTGTTGCAACTGGCTATCGTTGTAGGTCTGTTGGCTTATTTAATTTACGGAACAATTGTTGTGTGGGGTGCATAAATGAATCTGCCAATCAGAGAGTTTGACGCTATCGTTATCGGTGCTGGTGGCGCAGGTATGCGTGCTGCACTGCAAATTTCACAGTTGGGCCTGTCATGTGCTCTGCTGTCAAAAGTCTTTCCAACCCGTTCTCATACTGTTTCAGCGCAAGGCGGTATTACTGTTGCGTTAGGTAATACTCACCCTGATAACTGGGAATGGCACATGTACGATACCGTGAAAGGTTCCGACTACATCGGTGACCAAGACGCTATTGAATACATGTGTAAAACAGGGCCAGAGGCTATCCTTGAATTAGAGCATATGGGGTTGCCATTCTCTCGCCTTGATGACGGAAGTATTTATCAACGTCCATTTGGTGGTCAGTCTAAAAACTTCGGTGGTGAGCAAGCTGCACGTACTGCGGCTGCGGCTGACCGTACTGGCCACGCACTGTTACATACCTTGTATCAGCAGAACTTAAAAAACCACACAACCATTTTTTCAGAATGGTATGCCCTTGATTTAGTTAAAAACCAAGATGGCGATATTGTAGGTTGTACTGCAATTTGTATGGAAACAGGCGAATTAGTTTATTTCAAAGCGAAAGCAACTATTTTAGCAACCGGTGGTGCAGGGCGTATTTACCAATCAACCACTAACGCACACATCAATACAGGTGATGGTGTGGGGATGGCTGCTCGTGCAGGTGTTCCACTACAAGATATGGAAATGTGGCAATTCCACCCAACGGGTATCGCAGGTGCGGGTGTTCTCGTTACTGAAGGCTGCCGTGGTGAAGGTGGTTACTTGCTGAACAAAGACGGTGAGCGTTTCATGGAACGTTATGCGCCGAATGCGAAAGACCTTGCGGGGCGTGACGTTGTTGCGCGTTCTATCATGATTGAAATTCGTGAAGGTCGTGGTTGCGATGGCCCATGGGGTCCACATGCTAAACTGAAATTGGATCACTTAGGAAAAGAAGTTCTGGAATCTCGTTTACCGGGTATTCTTGAGTTATCTCGTACCTTTGCTCACGTTGACCCAATCAAAGAGCCAATCCCAGTAATTCCTACTTGCCACTACATGATGGGCGGTATTCCGACTAAAGTTACAGGCCAAGCCATTCGTTATAACGAAAAAGGTGAAGATGAAGTCATTCCTGGCTTGTTTGCAGTCGGCGAAATTGCCTGTGTATCAGTACACGGCGCTAACCGATTAGGCGGTAACTCACTCCTCGACTTAGTGGTATTTGGTCGTTCAGCGGGTCTGCATTTGAAAGAGTCCATCATGGAACAAGGTTCAATGCGTGATGCGTCTGAATCTGATATCGATGCAGCGATGACTCGTTTTAACCGTTGGGAAGGTGCACGTACTGGTGAAGACCCAACTGAAATCCGTAAAGCACTGCAAACCTGTATGCAGCATAACTTCTCGGTATTCCGTGAAGGTGATGCCATGGCGAAAGGTTTAGAAGAGCTGAAAGTGATTCGTGAGCGCCTGCAAAATGCACGTCTTGATGATACCTCGACTGAGTTTAATACTCAGCGTATCGAATGTTTAGAACTGGATAACCTGATGGAAACGGCTTATGCAACGGCACAAGCTGCAAACTTCCGTACAGAAAGCCGTGGTGCGCATAGCCGCTTTGACTACCCAGAGCGAGATGATGCGAATTGGTTATGTCACTCATTATATTTACCGCAATCTGAAACGATGACGCGTCGTGAAGTCAACATGCAGCCAAAACTGCGTGAAGCCTTCCCACCGAAAATTCGTACCTACTAATGCGTGGTGTTAATCCAGTTGCGGAGAAATAAACTATGAAATTACAATTTTCGATTTATCGCTACAATCCTGATGTGGACAACGCACCACGTATGCAAGATTACACGCTAGAAGTTCCTGAAGGGCGTGACATGATGTTGCTGGATGCGTTAATCCAAATTAAAGAGCAAGACCCAACATTATCCTTCCGTCGTTCTTGTCGTGAAGGGGTATGTGGTTCTGATGGTCTGAACATGAACGGTAAAAACGGGTTGGCATGTATTACGCCATTATCCGCGTTAATCCGTGGTGGGAAGAAAATTGTCATTCGTCCATTACCAGGTCTGCCTGTTGTACGTGACCTGATTATCGATATGACACAATTCTATACCCAATATGAAAAAATTCGTCCATATCTTATTAATGATAATAAGAACCCACCGGCGCGTGAGAATTTACAAACTCCTGCACAACGTGAAAAACTCGATGGTTTATATGAGTGTATTTTGTGTGCATGTTGTTCGACTTCTTGCCCATCTTTCTGGTGGAATCCGGACAAGTTTATCGGGCCTGCAGGCTTGCTGGCGGCGTATCGCTTCTTAATTGATAGCCGTGATACAGAAACCGATTCGCGATTAGATGATCTGAACGACGCTTTTAGTGTCTTCCGCTGTCATAGCATCATGAATTGTGTCAATGTATGCCCTAAAGGACTAAATCCAACGAAAGCTATCGGTCATATTAAATCTATGTTACTAAAACATAGTGCTTAATGATGCATATTTAACCCGCAGTGCTCAGGTGCTGTGGGTTAAAATGAAATAGCACAAAATAAAAACATAAGTTAAAAGAAACGCGTAAAGTAAAAACAATGACATGATTTAAATGCGCGGAAGCTCACAAAAGCGCGAAAACGAAATACCAACAAAGAGCGTCAGAAAGTAACATTGTCACCCATAAAAAGTAGTACTTATTAAAACGTTGTCATTACAAAAGCGTAAAAAAGTGAAAGCAAAGAAAGTAACAGCAAAAAGTAGAAAAAATAGCCAACTGCAAAAAAAGATGAAGACGACAGCCCAAGCATAGGGGCCTTTAAAAACCGCAGCCAGTTTTTAAAGGTTCCTTAAAAGGGAAACCCTTACTGATAAAGGGCCTCCCAAAGAGAGAACATGCATAAAGCACGTCCAAGAGAACCTTTATCGAGGTCGCTTAAATGCGGCGATTAGTTAACCACGGCGAAAACTAAAGCTTTAAAAGCTTAAGGGATCACAATGCAGAACGGCGTAATGAAGGACTGGCTGGATTCAAGCTTTCTGGCAGGCGCGAACCAGACTTATATAGAACAGCTCTATGAAGATTATCTGACTGACCCTAACTCTGTCGATGCCGAGTGGAAAGCAATTTTTGATCAACTACCTGGTGCGGCATTAGGTACTAGCGGTGAACAATTCCACTCCCAAGCGCGCGATTACTTCCGTCGCTTAGCAAAAGACTCTACACGTTATCACACCTCTGTTAGCGATCCAGCTATCGACGCAAAACAAGTCAAAGTTTTGCAATTAATCAATGCGTTCCGCTTCCGCGGGCACCAAAATGCGAATCTTGACCCGTTAGGTCTTTGGAAACGTGAATCTGTTCCAGATTTAGACCCCGCATTCCACAACCTGACGAAAGAAGACTTCAACGAAACCTTCAATGTGGGTTCATTTGCTATTGGCAAAGAAACCATGAAGCTGAGTGAGCTATATGAGCACCTGAAACGTATTTATTGCGGTTCTATCGGTGCTGAATATATGCATATCACAAATACAGAAGAAAAACGTTGGATTCAGCAGCGTCTTGAATCTGTAGACGTATCTAAAATTTTCTCAGTAGAAGAGAAAAAACGCTTCTTAGCAGAATTAACGGCAGCTGAAGGGCTTGAGCGTTACATTGGGGCTAAATTCCCAGGTGCCAAGCGTTTCTCATTGGAAGGTGGTGATTCACTAATCCCAATGCTGAAAGATTTAATCCACCACGCAGGCAAGCAAGATACCCGTGAAGTTGTTTTGGGTATGGCTCACCGTGGTCGTTTAAACGTTCTAGTTAATATCTTAGGTAAAAAACCTGGCGAATTATTTGATGAGTTCGCGGGCAAACATAAAGATCACTCTAGTGCGGGTGATGTTAAGTATCACCAAGGTTTCTCCTCTGATTTTGAAACCGCAGGTTCTCGTGTTCACTTAGCATTAGCATTTAACCCATCTCACCTTGAGATTGTTAGCCCTGTGGTTATTGGTTCAGTACGTGCTCGTCGTGACCGTCTGGATGAAGGCCGCAGCAATATGGTTCTGCCAATTACCATTCATGGTGACTCAGCAGTAACTGGCCAAGGCGTTGTGCAAGAAACATTAAATATGTCTCAAGCACGTGGTTATGAAGTTGGCGGTACTGTACGTATCGTAATTAATAACCAAATTGGTTTCACTACTTCAAATCCAAAAGATACACGTTCAACCGAATACTGTACTGACATCGTTAAAATGGTGCAGGCGCCAATTTTCCACGTGAATGCAGATGACCCTGAAGCAGTGGCATTTGTAACACGTTTGGCACTGGATTTCCGTAACACGTTCAAACGCGATGTTATGATTGATTTAGTATGCTATCGCCGTCATGGGCATAACGAAGCGGATGAGCCAAGTGCAACTCAGCCAGTGATGTATCAAAAAATCAAACAGCACCCAACACCACGTAAAATTTATGCAGACCGTTTAATTGCAGAAAATGTGTTAAGTGCTAATGATGTCACTGAAATGGTTAATCTGTATCGTGATGCGTTAGATGCGGGTAACTGTGTGGTTGAAGAATACCGTGAAATGGGTCTGAACTCATACACATGGGCTCCATATTTAAACCATGAATGGGATGCATCATACAAATCAACCGTTGATATTAAACGCCTAACTGAACTGGCAACTAAAGTCAGTACTATTCCAGAAGGCGTGGTTGCGCAATCTCGTGTTGAGAAAATCTATGCAGACCGTGCCGAAATGGCAAAAGGTGAAAAACTTCTCGACTGGGGCGCCGCTGAAACTTTAGCGTACGCAACATTGGTTGATGAAGGTGTTCCTGTACGTTTATCGGGTGAAGATGCGGGCCGTGGTACATTCTTCCATCGCCATGCAGTTATTCACAATCAAACGAATGGTTCAGTTTACGTCCCACTGCAGAATATCCATAACGGGCAAGGTGTTTTTAATGTTTGGGACTCTGTTCTGACTGAAAACGCCGTATTAGCATTCGAATATGGTTATGCAACGACAGAACCACGCGCATTGACTATTTGGGAAGCACAATTCGGTGACTTCGCTAACTGTGCGCAAGTGGTTATCGACCAATTCATTAGCTCTGGTGAGCAAAAATGGGGTCGTATGTGTGGTCTGGTAATGCTACTGCCTCATGGTTATGAAGGTCAGGGGCCAGAGCACTCATCTGCACGTTTAGAACGTTACCTGCAACTGTGTGCTGACCAAAACATGCAAGTGTGTGTGCCATCAACACCAGCTCAGGTTTATCACATGTTACGTCGCCAAGCCTTACGTGGCATGCGCCGTCCTCTGATTGTGATGTCACCAAAATCTCTGCTGCGTCACCCGTTAGCGGTTTCTAGCATGGAAGAATTGGCTAATGGTACATTTGAGCCAGTTATCGGTGAAATCGATGAAATCAATCCGAAAAATGTGAAACGCGTCGTTCTGTGTTCAGGGAAAGTCTATTACGATCTGTTAGAACAGCGTCGTAAAAATGAACAAACAGACGTTGCTATCGTGCGTATCGAACAGCTATATCCGTTCCCACACGAAGATATACAAAAAGCGTTGGCGCAATTTACTGATGTAAAAGACTTTGTATGGTGTCAAGAAGAGCCATTAAACCAAGGTGCTTGGTATTGCAGTCAACATAATTTCCGTGAAGCTATCCCAGCTGGGGCAACTTTACGTTATGCAGGTCGAGCTGCTTCTTCATCTCCAGCAGTTGGCTATACGTCCGTACACCAGGAACAACAAAAAGCCCTGGTTAATGACGCTTTGAACATTGAATAATTAAAGGATAGAAAATGAGTAGCGTAGAAATTCTTGTTCCCGATCTTCCTGAGTCCGTTGCAGATGCTACGGTTGCCACATGGCATAAAAAACCAGGTGACAGTGTTCAGCGTGATGAAGTACTGGTTGAGATCGAAACAGATAAAGTCGTTTTAGAAGTTCCTGCAAGCGAAGCGGGTGTATTAGAAGCTATCGTTGAAGATGAAGGTGCAACAGTATTGTCTAAGCAGTTACTGGGTCGCATTCGTTTAGGCGATAGCACTGGCATTCCAGCTGAAGTGAAAGAAGCACAAGAGTCAACACCTGCACAACGTCAAACTGCAAGTTTAGAAACAGAAAGCAACGATGCGCTGACACCAGCTATTCGTCGTTTAATTGCAGAGCACGATTTAAACCCTGCGGATATCAAAGGGACTGGCGTTGGCGGTCGTTTAACTCGTGAAGATGTTGAAAAACATTTAGCGGCAAATAAATCTGCGACACCTGCGGCGAAAGCACCAGAAGCGCCACAAGCGCCATTAGCGCACCGTAGTGAAAAACGTGTTCCAATGACTCGTTTACGTAAACGTATCGCAGAGCGCCTGTTAGAAGCGAAAAATACGACTGCAATGCTGACGACGTTTAACGAAGTCAACATGCAACCAATCAAAGACTTACGTAAACAATATGGCGAAGTATTCGAAAAACGTCATGGTGTCCGTTTAGGCTTTATGTCTTTCTATGTTAAAGCTGCGGTTGAAGCACTGAAACGCTACCCAGAAGTGAATGCTTCTATTGATGGCGATGATGTGGTTTACCATAACTATTTCGATATCAGTATTGCTGTATCAACACCACGTGGTCTGGTAACGCCAGTGCTGCGTGATGTCGATGCAATGAGCATGGCTGATATCGAGAAGAAAATTAAAGAACTGGCTGTCAAAGGTCGTGACGGTAAATTAACTGTCGAAGACTTAAGTGGTGGTAACTTCACTATCACTAACGGTGGCGTATTCGGTTCTCTGATGTCTACACCTATCATTAACCCACCACAGAGCGCGATTTTAGGCATGCATGCGATTAAAGACCGCCCTATGGCTGTAAATGGTAAGGTAGAAATTCTTCCTATGATGTATTTAGCACTGTCTTATGACCACCGTTTAATCGATGGTAGTGAGTCAGTTGGCTTCTTAGTCGCTATCAAAGATATGCTGGAAGACCCAACTCGTTTACTGCTGGACGTATAGCAACATAACAGGGCAGGGTACAACTTGCCCGGTCTGAAGTAACCGATGCAACCCGTTCGCGGGTTGCTAAATCAGTAACAATTGCAGGAGGCGAATAAACGCCTCTTCAGACTCAATTATGGATAGAACATCATGAATTTACACGAGTACCAGGCAAAACAGTTGTTTGCACGTTATGGGATGCCTGCACCGACAGGTTATGCCTGTTCATCAGTTGCTGAAACCGTCGATGCAGCTAAAAAAATTGGTAACGGCCCATGGGTAATTAAATGCCAAGTTCACGCTGGTGGACGTGGTAAAGCGGGTGGCGTGAAAGTCACTAGCGATATCAATGAAGTTAAAGCGTTTGCAGAACACTGGTTAGGTAAAAACTTAGTTACCTATCAAACAGATGCTAATGGCCAACCAGTAAACCAAATTTTAGTTGAAACTGCGACTGACATTGATAAAGAACTCTATTTAGGTGCTGTTGTTGACCGTAGCACTCGCCGCGTTGTGTTCATGGCTTCTACCGAAGGTGGCGTGGAAATTGAGAAAGTCGCAGAAGAGACCCCAGAGTTAATTCACAAAGCGATTATCGACCCATTGACTGGCCCAATGCCTTTCCAAGGTCGTGAGTTAGCATTCAAATTAGGTCTAACTGGCAAACAAGTTAGCCAATTTGCGAAAATTTTCATGGGTCTAGCAACATTATTCCTAGAACGTGATTTAGCATTAGCTGAAATCAACCCACTGGTTATCAGCACTGCGGGTGATTTAGTTTGCTTAGATGGTAAATTAGGTATCGATAGCAACGCGTTATATCGCCAACCTGAAATCCGTGAACTGCGTGATGAATCACAAGAAGATGCGCGTGAAGCACAAGCAGCTCAGTGGGAACTGAACTATGTTGCATTAGACGGCAACATCGGTTGTATGGTTAACGGTGCAGGCCTTGCAATGGGTACGATGGACATCGTTAAATTACACGGCGGCGCACCAGCTAACTTCTTAGATGTTGGCGGCGGCGCGACAAAAGAGCGTGTAACTGAAGCATTTAAAATCATTCTTTCTGATGAAAACGTGAAAGCGGTTTTTGTTAACATCTTTGGTGGTATCGTTCGTTGCGACCTGATTGCAGACGGCATCATTGGTGCAGTTGAAGAAGTTGGCGTAAATGTACCGGTAGTTGTGCGTTTAGAAGGTAACAATGCAGAGTTAGGTGCTAAAAAACTGGCAGATAGCGGCTTGAACATCATCGCTGCAAATAGCCTGACAGATGCAGCTAAGAAAGCAGTAGCAGCAGCGGAGGCTAAATAATGTCTATTTTAATCGATAAAAACACTAAAGTAATTTGCCAAGGTTTCACTGGTGGTCAAGGTACATTCCACTCAGAACAAGCGATTGCTTATGGCACGCAAATGGTCGGTGGTGTGACTCCAGGTAAAGGTGGCACTGTTCACTTAGGTCTACCTGTATTTAACACTGTTCGTGAAGCTGTAGAAGCAACGGGCGCAACAGCCTCTGTTATCTATGTTCCAGCACCATTTTGTAAAGATTCTATTTTAGAAGCTATCGATGCAGGCATTAAACTGATCATCACCATCACTGAAGGTATCCCAACGTTGGATATGCTGACAGTGAAAGTGAAATTAGACGAAGCAGGCGTTCGTATGATTGGGCCTAATTGCCCAGGTGTTATCACTCCGGGTGAATGTAAGATTGGTATCCAACCTGGTCATATCCATATGCCAGGTAAAGTCGGTATCGTTTCACGTTCAGGTACGTTGACTTACGAAGCTGTTAAACAAACAACAGATGCAGGCTTAGGTCAATCGACTTGCGTAGGTATTGGTGGTGACCCAATCCCAGGTTCAAACTTCATTGATATCCTGAAATTATTCCAAGCGGATCCGCAAACTGAAGCTATCGTCATGATCGGTGAAATCGGTGGTAACGCAGAAGAAGAAGCGGCGGCTTATATTAAAGAGCACGTCACTAAACCTGTTGTCGGTTACATCGCAGGTGTAACTGCGCCAAAAGGCAAACGTATGGGGCACGCAGGTGCAATCATCGCTGGCGGTAAAGGCACAGCTGATGAGAAATTTGCTGCATTAGAAGCGGCTGGTGTGAAAACCGTTCGTAGCCTTGCAGACATCGGTGATGCAGTAAAATCATTACTGAACAAATAAGTGATTCGCTAGGCAACTAGCAAGAGTAAGAGACGAAAGCCCGTGCTCATGTGAGCGCGGGTTTTTTTATGGTTTACAAAAACATTTCAAACAAATTTTATGTGGTTATGCGGTTTTCTGAAAAGAGTGTCTATACTTAAAAATGCGTATTACAGGCTTATATGAAGGAAAATTGATAATGAGGGGCAATTAGACGAGTAGGGGAGGCGCTAATCGCATTTTGTGCAAAAAATAGCAAAATTGCGGCATGTCAATTTTATAATATTGACGGCAATTCAATTAAACCAATATAACCGTTTAGTTGATAAAAACGGCTATATTAATAAAATTCATAATAAGTTTAAAATAAGATACTATTACAAATTAAATATTCTTTTTTCGAGGCTTTAATTCAATGATTATATTTTTTGTTAATCTTTGGAAAAATTAAGAACATTTGTATCATTATCAATAACAGCATTTTAACAAGTAAATAACCATTAATTGACTGACAGGTATATCAATTAACAACAGGAAAAAAATTGACGTAAATCAATTCATTGCCTCTGGCTTTATTTGTTCAAATTGCTTAAATTGGTGCTCGATCAAATACTCGGTTTTCTATTAAAGGGTATAATTATTGATGTAAATTCAGAATTCAAATCTGAGTCACGTAAAAGAAGTTTATTGTGTGTGAAGATAGGCGTACTATTATTATAGTAACGTTTGTTCTTTTAATTTTGTTAATTATTTGTTGTTTTGAGGCATTTTTTGCTGGTAGTTAAGAGGCTTTCTAAGTATTTAAAACTGGAAGCTGGGTTGCCGCAAGTCGGTGTCTTCCTGCTAGGAGCAAGGAGTCAAGATGTTTGATATTGTCGAACTGTCACGATTACAGTTTGCCTTAACTGCGATGTATCACTTCCTGTTCGTACCATTAACGCTAGGTATGGCGTTTTTGCTTGCGATCATGGAAACGGTATATGTACTGTCAGGCAAACAAATTTATAAAGATATGACTAAGTTCTGGGGTAAGTTATTCGGTATTAACTTTGCTCTGGGTGTTGCAACGGGTTTGACCATGGAGTTCCAATTCGGTACTAACTGGTCTTACTACGCTCACTACGTTGGAGATATCTTCGGTGCACCTCTTGCAATCGAAGGTTTGATGGCGTTCTTCTTAGAATCTACCTTTGTTGGTTTATTCTTCTTTGGTTGGGATCGTTTAAGCAAAAAACAACACCTTGCTGTAACATGGTTAGTTGCTTTAGGTTCTAACTTCTCTGCTTTGTGGATTTTGGTCGCGAACGGTTGGATGCAAAACCCAATCGCTGCTGATTTCAACTTTGAAACCATGCGTATGGAAATGGTTAGCTTCTCTGAGCTAGTCTTGAACCCAGTCGCACAAGTTAAATTCGTCCACACAGTTGCTGCAGGTTATTGTACCGGTGCAATGTTTATCTTAGGTATTAGCTCTTACTACCTGCTTAAAGGTCGTGATGTTGCTTTTGCTAAGCGTTCTTTTGCAATTGCGGCAAGTTTTGGTATTGCAGCGGTTCTATCTGTTATCGTTCTTGGTGATGAATCAGGTTACGAAATGGGTGACGTACAAAAAACGAAACTTGCAGCCGTTGAAGCTGAGTGGGAAACTCATGCTCCTCCAGCCGCGTTTAACTTAATCGCTTGGCCAGATACCGAGAAACAAGAAAATAAATTTGCTATCTCGATTCCTTGGGCGATGGGTATCATTGCAACCCGTTCTGTCGACACACCTGTTTTAGGCTTGAAAGACCTAATGAAACAACACGAAGTTCGCATTCGTAACGGTATGATTGCATACGGTCAGTTACAAGAACTTCTTGCAGGTAATAAAGATCCTGAACTGCGTGCGGCATTCGAAGCAAGCAAAAAAGATCTTGGATATGGTCTTCTGTTAAAACAATATGCACCAAATGTTGTTGATGCAACTGAAGCTCAAATCCAAAAAGCAGTGAAAGATAGTATTCCTAACGTTGGGCCTCTGTTCTGGGCATTCCGTATCATGGTTGGTGTTGGCTTCCTGTTACTGTTGATTATTGGCTGGGCATTCCTGTCAGTAGTTCGTAACCGTATTGGTCAAAATAAACTATTGCTGCGTATTGCACTACTCGGTATTCCATTACCATGGATTGCAATTGAATCGGGTTGGTTCGTTGCTGAATATGGTCGTCAGCCATGGGCAATTGGTGAAGTGTTACCGGTTTCGGTTGCACACTCCAACTTGACAACCCATGACCTGATCTTCTCTATGGTATTGATCTGTGGTCTGTACACACTGTTCTTAATTGCTGAAATGTTCTTAATGTTCAAATTCGCTCGTAAAGGGCCAAGTAGCCTGAAAACCGGTCGTTACCACTTTGAACAGAAAAACACTTCTGCACACGACGTTCAGTAAATAGGAGTCCACTTATGTTTGATTATGAAGTTCTTCGATTTGTGTGGTGGATCCTTATCGGTGTATTACTGATTGGGTTTGCTGTCACAGATGGCTTTGACATGGGCGTTGGCTTCTTATTACCTATCTTAGGTAAAACAGATACTGAACGCCGTATCATGATTAACGCAGTTGCACCGCACTGGGATGGTAACCAAGTTTGGTTAATCACCGCGGGTGGTGCTATGTTCGCTGCATGGCCACAAGTTTATGCTGCGGCATTCTCCGGCTTCTATGTCGCTATGATTTTGGTATTAGCAGCACTGTTCTTCCGTCCGGTTGGTTTCGACTACCGTTCAAAACTGGAGAACCCAAAATGGCGTAATATGTGGGACTGGGGCCTGTTTATTGGTGGTTTCGTTCCACCATTAGTTATCGGTGTTGCGTTTGGTAACCTGTTATTAGGTGTTCCACTACAAATTGATAACCAGCAGTACCTGACTTATACAGGTAACCTGTTTGGTCTGCTAAATCCATATGGTCTGTTAGCGGGTGTTGTCGGCTTAATGATGATTGTGACGCAAGGTGCAACTTATTTGCAAATGCGTACCACGGGTGAACTGTACCTACGTGTTCGTAAAGCGACTTATATCTGTGCATTAGTTACTTTAGTTGCTTTCGCAGGCGCAGGTGTTTGGTTAGTAATGGGTATTGATGGTTATGTTGTTACTTCAACTATCGATACATTGAGTGTTTCTAACCCACTAAACAAGACAGTCGCAGTTGAATCAGGTGCTTGGTTGACTAATTTCAACACTTACCCAATTCTGTGGGCGTTGCCTGCTCTGGGTGTAGCACTACCGTTAATCACAATGCTGTTTAGTAAAGCAGACAAAAATGGTTGGGCGTTTGTGAGTTCTTCATTAACTATCGCTTGTATCATTTTAACCTGTGGTGTAGCAATGTTCCCATTCATCATGCCTTCAAGCATCATGCCAAACGCAAGTTTGACCATGTGGGATGCAACATCTAGCTTGTTCACACTGCAAGTGATGACTGTTGTTGCTATTATCTTTGTTCCAATCGTACTGGCATACACCGCATGGTGTTACTATAAAATGTTCGGTCGTTTGGACAAAAACTTCATCGAAGGCAACAAGCACTCACTGTATTAAGGAGCATAACTATGTGGTATTTCGCCTGGATCCTCGGCACGCTGTTAGCTTGTAGTTTTGCAGTGATTGCAGCATTAGCATTAGAGCACTCAGAAGACTCTAAAACAGCTAAAGATGGTGAGTAATAAAAATGCTGGTGGATAAAACCTATCAGCTATTGGATAAGGGGCCGATAAGGGCCCTTATCCTTATCTTAGCTTTAGTAACTGCAGGTGCAGTCATGTGGGATCCAACCCTATTTGCTGCGAAAACGAGTTCATTTCAGATATGGCAAGGGCTGTTGTTAATATGGGCAACATGTACCGCGATGATTTTTGGTGTGGGTTTTAAACCTAAAAAAGTTATCTTCCGTGCAATTTTCCATCCATTGCCAGCTGCCATCATTCTTATTTGGGGACTTTTTCAGGTCTTTAGATAATTCTAATTGCTAATTATGGGTCAATGGACCCATAATTATTTTTGATATCTTTACTTTCAAAGTGATTCCAAACTGGCACTGTCTTGCGTATAGTGGCACCGTTAATTAATTTAACCTAAGACGGAGTGATTGTTATGTTATTTCGCTGGCCTGTTCGCGTGTATTATGAAGATACAGATGCGGGCGGTGTTGTTTATCATGCACGCTATTTAGCCTTTTTTGAGCGAGCAAGAACCGAAATGCTGCGAAATAAAGGTATCAATCAACAAAGTATGCTTGCTGAAAACCTTGGCTTCGTTGTGCGAAGCATGACAATTGATTTTGTCAAAGGCGCTAAGCTAGATGACCTGCTGGAAGTTGAAACGCAAATTATTGAAATGAAACGCGCTTCATTAACTTTTCAGCAAAGGTTAGTTGATTCGCAAGGTAACCTGCTTTGTGGGGCAAATGCCCTTATTGCTTGTGTGGACACATCAAAAATGAAGCCGATTGCGCTTCCTAAGTCTATTGTCGCGGAGTTTAAACAGTGACTGACATGAATATCCTGGATTTATTCCTTAAAGCGAGCCTTTTGGTTCAGCTCATTATGTTCGTTTTGATCGGTTTTTCTATCGCATCATGGGCGATCATTATTCAAAGAACGAAAATTTTAAATGCGGCAACTCGTGAGGCTGAAGCATTTGAAGATAAGTTCTGGTCAGGTATCGAGTTATCGCGCTTATATAAAGAAAGCCAAGCTCGCCGTGATGAATTGAGTGGTGCCGAACAAATTTTCCATTCTGGTTTTAAAGAGTTCGTTCGTTTACACCAAGCGAATATTCATGCGCCAGATGCAGTAGTGACGGGAGCTTCCCGTGCAATGCGTATTTCAATGAATCGTGAACTCGAATCAGTTGAAGCACATATCCCATTTTTAGGTACTGTTGGTTCAATTAGCCCTTATATTGGTTTATTTGGTACCGTTTGGGGGATTATGCATGCATTTATTGCATTGGGCGCGGTAAAACAAGCAACATTACAAATGGTTGCACCGGGTATTGCTGAAGCATTGATTGCAACCGCAATTGGTTTGTTTGCAGCGATCCCTGCAGTTATGGCATTTAACCGTTTGAACTTACGTGTCAGCAAATTAGAGCAAAACTACGATAACTTTATGGAAGAGTTTTTAGCCATCTTGCATCGTCAAGCTTTCTCTGCTGATAAGAAATAAGACGGGGGAGATAAGCGAATGGCGCGCACAAGTCGCAGACGTGAGCTGAAATCCGAAATCAACATTGTTCCATTACTGGACGTATTGTTGGTACTGTTGCTGATATTTATGGCAACAGCACCGATTATTTCTCAAAGTGTGGAAGTTGAATTGCCGGATGCAACAGATACACAAACCGTCTCATCAAGTGATAACCCACCGATTATTTTAGAAGTGTCGGGGGGTGGCCAATATAATATGCGTCTTGATGGTGAGGTTTTAGAATTGTTACCACCAGAGCAAATTGCGGCAGAAGCAAAATCTCAATTAGAGAAAAATCCAAAAGCGATTTTCTTGATTGGTGGAGCAAAAGAAGTCCCTTATGAAGAAGTGATTAAGGCGCTGAATATATTACACAGCGCAGGGATAAAATCGGTTGGCTTGATGACTCAGCCTATTTAGGCTGGGTTATTGTCGTTTGAATAAGTCACAATTCTTTTTTTGGATACCAGAGTGGGAAAGACAAAAGAGAAAAAAGATAACTTAAATCGATCATTAGTGATGTCAATTGCATTGCACGTCCTATTGATCGGCTTGATTGTTATAGGCTCTTTAGTTTCCGTCGTCAAACTTGGTGGTGGCGGAGAAGAGGGAACTGTCATCGATGCTGTGATGGTTGACCCTGGCGTGGTTGTTGAGCAATATGAAGAAATGCAAAGGCAGCAAAATAACGTCAGACAAGCGGCGAAAGAGCGTAAAGAGCAAGAACAAAAGCAAGAGGCTGAGCTTAGAGAGCAGCAAGAAAAGGAACAAAAGCGTCTTCAGCAGCTTGAAGAAGAGCGTATTAAAACTGAGCGTGCAACGGCGGAGCAACAAAAGCAAGCCGAAGAACAACAGAAGAAAGCGTTAGAAGCGGCTAAAAAAGCGAAGGAAGAGCAAAAAATAGCTGAAGAAGCTGCCGCGAAAGCGAAAGCAGAAAAAGAAAAATTAATTAAAGAGCAAGCCGCTGAAAAGGCGAAAGCTGAGGCACAAGCTCAGAAAGAAGCAGAAGCGGCGAAAGCCAAAGCTGAAAAAGAAGCTAAAGAGAAAGCCGAAAAAGAAGCCAAGGAAAAAGCAGAAAAGGACGCTAAAGTAAAAGCTGAGAAAGAAGCTAAAGCTAAAGCCGATAAGGAAGCCAAAGAAAAAGCAGATAAAGAAGCGAAAGCCAAAGCGGCAAAAGCTAAAGCTGAGGCTGCAAAAAATGCCGCTTCCGTTGACGATTTACTTGGTGATTTAACGGCATCAGGCCCTAGCAAGCAAGGTGGCGAAGCTGCAGCTGGAAAAGGTGGCGGTAAAAAATCAGGGGCATCCAATGCTGATGTAGACAGCTATGCTGGGAAAATAAGAGCTGCAATCCAAAGTAAGTTTTATGATTCAGATACTTACCGAGGACGTACCTGTGATTTACAATTAAAGCTAGCACCAGATGGACTATTGCTCAGTATTACACCAAAAAATAATCCAGCAAATGATGCCGCTTTATGCGATGCGGCAATTCGTGCAGCAAAACTTGCAACAATGCCTAAACCGCCTAATAGAGAAGTCTATGACACATTCAAGAGGGAAGGTAGTGTAGTTGTGTTTAAACCTTAATATTCAATAACTCAGAGCAGTCTGTATTGATATTATTAAGGCAATAGCATAAATAGTTTGTGTGGTATCTAGTTTTGTTATTATACCTTTGTTAAAATTCAGCGAATTATTGCGGTAGTAAATAATCCGCAGTAAGGGAGATAAGAATGAAGCAGGCTTTTAAAGTAGTTTTAGGGTTCCTAATGCTATGGGCGACAGTGGCTCAGGCTGAAATACGTATTGAGATCACTGAAGGTGTTAACTCAGCTCAACCTATTGGTGTTGTTCCGTTTAAATGGTCAGGTGCCGGTGCACCACCACAAGAAGTCGGCCAAATAGTCGGTGCTGATTTACGCAATAGCGGGAAATTTAACCCTATCGAACCAAGCCGTATGCCTCAACAACCGGGTACCGCTTCTGAAGTGATTCCTGAAGCGTGGACAGCATTAGGTATTAACGCAGTTGTTGTGGGGCAAGTACAGCCTGCAGCAGATGGTAGCTTTGTTGTTAGCTATCAGTTAGTCGATGTCGCGGCTAACCCAGGTGCTGTTTTATCTCAGAACCAATATAAAGTAACAAAAGAATGGTTACGTTATGCAGCGCATACTGCAAGTGATGAAGTCTTTGAAAAATTGACAGGTATTCGTGGTGCATTCCGTACACGTATTGCTTATATTGTTGTCAACAAAGGCGGTCAGTATCCATATGAATTACGTGTTTCTGATTACGACGGTTTTAACCAGTTTACGGTTCACCGTTCACCAGAACCTTTGATGTCGCCAGCATGGTCACCAGATGGTGAAAAACTGGCTTATGTTACATTTGAAAGCGGCAGTTCAGCACTTGTCATTCAAACCTTATCGACAGGAGCGGTTCGTCAGGTAGCATCATTCCCTCGTCACAATGGGGCACCTGCATTCTCTCCGGATGGGACTAAACTGGCATTTGCATTGTCTAAAACAGGCAGCTTGAATTTATATGTAATGGACTTAGCGAGTGGGCAAATTCGTCAGGTAACCGATGGTCGTAGTAACAATACCGAGCCAAGCTGGATGCCAGATAGCCAAACTTTAGTCTATACTTCAGATCAGGCAGGACGTCCGCAGATTTATAAAATGAATATTAATGGTGGCAGCCCTGAGCGTGTGTCCTGGGAAGGAACACAAAATCAGGACGCTGATGTTAGCCCGGATGGTACTTTCTTAGTGATGGTCAGCTCCGGTGGCGGTCAGCAACATGTCGCCAAACAAGATCTGGCAACGAATAACGTTGAATTTTTAACGAAAACGTTCCTAGATGAAACGCCGAGTATCGCACCTAACGGCACTATGGTAATTTATAGCTCCTCTCAAGGCTTGGGGACTATATTGCAGCTAGTTTCGACCGACGGGCGTTTCAAAGCGCGTCTTCCGGCTACCGATGGACAGGTTAAATTTCCTGCCTGGTCGCCGTATCTGTGATGCATAATAATAATGTGTGGCAAAAAATATTAAGGATCAAAACGATGCAACTGAATAAAGTGCTTAAAGGGCTGATGATCGCGTTACCAATCATGGCAGTCGCAGCTTGTAGCTCTAACAAAAACAATGACCAAGATGGCGTAGATACTTCTACTAACCAAACTAATACTGGTCTGTCTGCGGAAGAGCTGGCACGTCAGCAAATGGAACAGCTGCAACAAAACAACACTGTTTACTTTGGCTTTGACAAATACAACGTATCTCCAGAGTACGCTGAAATGTTAGATGCACACGCAGCATTCCTGCGTAGCAACCCATCTGTACGTGTTGTTGTTGAAGGTCATGCGGATGAGCGTGGTACTCCAGAATATAACATCGCGCTGGGCGAGCGTCGTGCTAATGCAGTTAAAATGTACCTGCAAAGCAAAGGTGTTTCTGGTGACCAAGTTTCACTGGTTTCTTACGGTAAAGAAAAACCAGCTGTGTTAGGTCATACTGAAGCAGACTACGCGAAAAACCGTCGTGCAGTCATTGCATACTAATAGATAAGCGAAATTATCTATTATGAACAGTAACTTCAGACACTTACTAGTCGGTCTGTCGTTATTGGTTGGCGTAGCGGCCCCTTGGGCCGCTATTGCCCAAGCGCCAATCAACAATGTCGGATCTGGTTCAACAGCAGATCGCCTTACCCAACTTGAGACAGCAGTTAGCTCTCAAGGTCAAATTCTGTATCAAATTCAACAGCAACTCGCTGACAATCAACGCGATATCGACATGTTACGTGGTCAGATTCAAGAAAGTGAATACAAATTGAATCAAGTCATTGAGCGTCAGAAAGATTTATACATGCAATTAGACAATGCGGGCGGTGGTAATTCAGCAACCTCAGGCGATACAGCAACACCTGACACTAGCGCATCAAATGGATCATCTTCCTCAGCGACACCTACGGCAGCGGCCAATACAGGTGGAAATGAGAAAGATGATTATAATGCTGCAGTCAAATTAGCGATGGAAAGCAAATCCAAAGCTCAAATTGACCAAGCAATAAGTGCATTACAAGGTTTTATTAAAGCCTACCCTAAGTCTGGGTATCAATCTAACGCCAACTATTGGCTGGGGCAGTTAAACTACAATAAAGGTAGCAAAGACGATGCTGCTTTTTATTTCGCCACTGTAGTTAAGCAGTATCCTAAATCCCAAAAAAGCAGCGAAGCCTTATATAAAGTTGGGCTGATCATGCAAGATAAGGGACAAAAAGATAAAGCGAAAGCTGTTTACCAACAGGTATTGAAACAATATCCAAACAGTGCTGGTTCAAAATTAGCCGAAAAAAAGCTGAGTACACTTTAATTTATAGCCCCGAAGCAATATTACCGAATATTTCGGGGTTATCAGTATGATAAGTGTGCGTTTAATCTTTTTTTGCAAAAAAATCATTGCACCCTCGTCAGAAATCAGTAATATAAGCCGCCGTTGATACGAGAATACGGTTAGCCGAAAATCTCGAAAAACAGAAAGAAATTTAG
>NZ_JAMPOL010000032.1:0-62932 GCF_028480325.1 Providencia sp. PROV182
GCATTTTTTTATTCAACTGCTGCATTACACAGCAAAACCCCTACTTATACCGACTTATACACGAAGTTATCCACAACATGAAAATAATTTAAAAATTATCGCGCATTACGCAAACGTTTGCGTTACAATTGGCTCGAAATTTCGGCATTGATTTTGTTTTTATGTTCTGAAATTGTTAGTGACTTATATATTGTTATAGGGAAAGCTGGCCAATTCCGCTTTGCTTTCATCAATAGATATAATAGGTATATAAGAAAAGCTCTTTGAGTTTTTACTGACTGATATTCGTTATTGCCTTATTTATTCAAATCCAAGGGATCTATCTCATGCAACTGCTTCGTCCTATTCGTCGTGCCCTGCTTAGTGTGTCTGATAAAACAGGGGTTGTTGAATTCGCTAAGGCGTTATCTCAACGTGGTGTTGAGCTTCTATCTACTGGCGGTACTGCAAAGTTACTTGCTGAGTCAGGACTAAACGTAACTGAAGTTTCAGATTACACTGGGTTTCCTGAAATGATGGATGGTCGAGTGAAAACATTGCACCCGAAAGTGCATGGCGGAATTTTAGGTCGTCGCGGTACGGATGATGCCATTATGCAACAGCATGATATTGCCCCTATCGATATGGTCGTTGTTAATCTGTACCCTTTTGCCCAAACAGTGGCAAAACCAAATTGCACTCTTGAAGATGCTGTAGAAAATATTGATATCGGCGGCCCAACCATGGTGCGCTCCGCGGCTAAAAATCATAAAGATGTAGCAATTGTGGTGAATAGTAATGACTATCAAACCATCATTGATGAGATGGATAACCACGAAAACTCGCTAAATTGGTCAACTCGGTTTGACCTCGCAATAAAAGCTTTCGAACACACAGCTGCTTATGACAGCATGATTGCGAATTACTTTGGTGAATTAGTTGCCCCTTATTATGGTGATACGACCCAACCTTCTGGCCGTTTCCCTCGCACCTTGAATTTAAATTTTATAAAAAAACAAGACATGCGTTATGGAGAGAACAGCCACCAAGATGCTGCTTTTTATATAGAAGAAAACCCAAAAGAAGCTTCTATTGCAACTGCACAACAAATTCAAGGTAAAGCCCTGTCTTATAATAATATCGCTGATACCGATGCGGCTCTTGAGTGTGTTAAATCATTCGAAGAACCTGCTTGTGTAATTGTCAAACATGCTAACCCTTGTGGTGTCGCTATCGGTGATTCTATTCATACAGCTTATGATAACGCATTCAAAACTGACCCAACGTCTGCTTTTGGTGGCATTATCGCGTTTAACCGTCAATTAGATAAAGAAACCGCTCAAGCGATCATTGACCGCCAATTTGTAGAAGTCATTATCGCGCCTTCTGTTGCTAAAGATGCATTGCCTATTCTTGAGACTAAACAAAACGTTCGCGTACTTGAATGTGGTGAATGGAGCAAACCAGTTGCAAGTTTAGACTTTAAACGCGTGAATGGCGGTTTATTAGTGCAAGACCGTGACTTAGGAATGGTTGAAAAAGAAGAACTTCGCGTTGTGACTAAGCGCCAACCAACTGAACGCGAGCTAAAAGATGCGTTATTCTGTTGGAAAGTCGCAAAATTTGTGAAATCCAATGCTATCGTTTATGCCAAAAATGATATGACTATCGGTATTGGCGCAGGGCAAATGAGCCGTGTATATTCTGCAAAAATTGCAGGTATTAAAGCCGCAGATGAAGGCTTAGAAGTCGCTGGCTGTGCAATGGCCTCAGATGCCTTTTTCCCATTCCGCGATGGTATTGATGCCGCAGCTGCTGTTGGAGTAACTTGTGTGATCCAACCAGGTGGTTCTATCCGCGATGAAGAAGTGATTGCTGCTGCAAATGAACATGGTATTGCAATGCTTTTCACTAATATGCGTCATTTCCGTCACTAATTATTAGGAGCCTAGTAATGAATATTTTGATTATTGGTGGCGGTGGCCGTGAACATGCCTTAGCGTGGAAAGCGGCTCAATCCCCTTTAGCAGATAAAGTGTATGTTGCCCCGGGCAATGCAGGCACAGCATTAGAACCATCCCTTGAGAACGTTAATATTTCTGCAACCGATATTGATGGGCTGCTGCAATTCGCTAAAGAAAAGCAAATTGGTTTAACGATTGTCGGCCCTGAAGCACCATTAGTTATTGGTGTTGTAGATGCATTTAAGGCTGCTGGCTTAACTATTTTTGGTCCAACCAAAGGTGCTGCTCAGCTTGAAGGCTCTAAAGCATTTACTAAGGACTTTTTAGCTCGCCATCATATTCCTACCGCGGCCTATGAAAATTTTACTGAGATTGAACCTGCTTTAGCTTACTTAGATAAAGTCGGTGCGCCAATCGTGATCAAAGCAGATGGCCTTGCAGCGGGAAAAGGTGTTATCGTAGCCATGACTCTGCAAGAAGCAAAAGAAGCTGTTCATGACATGTTAGCGGGGAATGCCTTTGGTGATGCAGGACATCGTATCGTGATCGAAGAGTTTCTTGATGGTGAAGAAGCAAGTTTTATCGTTATGGTAGATGGTGAAAATGTCATTCCAATGGCAACTAGCCAAGACCATAAACGTGTCGGTGATGGTGATACAGGTCTAAATACAGGTGGAATGGGCGCTTACTCCCCAGCTCCTGTTGTGACAGATGAAATACACCAGCGCGTGATGGAACAAGTTATTTATCCAACTGTTAAAGGCATGGACCAAGAAGGAAACCGCTATCAAGGCTTCTTATACGCTGGATTAATGATTGATAAAGCAGGTAACCCAAAAGTTATCGAATTCAACTGCCGTTTTGGTGATCCTGAAACTCAACCTATCATGATGCGCTTGCAATCAGATTTAGTCGCTTTATGTTTAGCGGGGGCGAAAGGTGAGCTGGCAGGTAAAGATTCATTATGGGATGAGCGCCCTGCTTTAGGGGTAGTAATTGCTGCAGGTGGTTACCCAGGCGACTACCACAATGGCGATGTAATTTCGGGTTTACCAACCACCGAAGCGGCTGATAGCAAAGTTTTCCATGCGGGTACTCGCATGAAAGATGGAGAAGTCGTGACTGCCGGTGGTCGCGTCCTATGTGTAACAGCATTAGGTAATGATATCGCTAAAGCGCAAGCCAAAGCTTATGAAGTGGCAAAAACCATTCACTGGAATGATAGCTTCTACCGCAACGACATCGGTTACCGCGCTATTGCTCGCATAAAATAATACAAAGCACCAAACCATTTACTGAGCTGATAAGAGGAAACTTTTATCAGCTTTTTTATTGTTGTTTGTACTATCAAACAAGCACTCTAAGGATTTCTGTTCGTAGCTAGACGGCAAGGTGACTAGGCTAAGTCACCGCGGCCAACAATGCTGAAGGTCGAAAGGCTACGAGTTGACGAGCAAAAATATCGGCTCTAAGTATTTCAATTCAGAGCTAGGCGGCAAACGAAGATATCTTAGGGAGCATACATAAGTATGTGACCTAAGTAGCTGAGAGCAGCCAACAACGCTATGGATTGAAAGACGACGAGCGGTGGGTCGAAAGACGACGAGCGGAGATATTACAACGAATCTTTAGAAGGTTGCCAGCGGCAAAAATCCGTGTCAGCCACCATCAAAAGCTGATTCCCCTCAGAAGACTCCAACCACGCTAAATTTAGCTGGGAATGCCACACTTTCGCACGGCTCTGTAACCAATTTTCAGCATAGGGCTCAAAAGTCACTTCGCGTACATCACCTTCACAAGTCGTCACTTTACCTTGCTGCCAGCGACCTTGATAGAGTTTGACGCCGCCAACAATAAGTGCGGTGTTTGTCTCGAGTATGCGTTCAGCTTCAAAGCGCCAACGCGTAATTTCATCCGTTGAAAGAGGTGTTTTATAGCCGTCTTGAGTACGCTGCATAAAAATAACCTCATTATTTTTATCGAAGCGTAATTGTTCGGTGATATCACCGTTTTTTTGATTCAAGATTTGGCTGCGAATTTGCCACAGATTGCCTGAACGATATTCAAAGAAATTAACGGAAGTGTCTGTACCTTTATAGGGGCTATAAACCACCATTAAGACCAGAGGCTGGCTTTTTGCATTATTAAGTCGCCACATACGAATGACGCCATCATCGGCAATAAAACCACTTGCACTAAACTCAGGGAGCTTTGGTGCATTAGAAGAACAGGCGCTTAGCATTGAGATAGTTCCCAACACCAGCAACCCTTTTTGAATAAACAAAAGGGGTAGTTTTTTACCCCCTCTGGTGATTCGGCTGTACAATGTTCTTATTTTACAGCTTCTTTCAGTGCTTTACCGGCAGAGAAAGCAGGCACAGTTGTAGCAGGAATCTGGATTTCTGCTTTAGTTTGTGGGTTACGACCAGTACGCGCAGCACGATGGCTAACTTTAAAAGTACCGAAACCGACCAGTTGGACTTGTTCGCCTTTTTTCAGCGTTTCAGAAATAGCATTCAGAGTAGATTCTAATGCTGCTTTTGCCTGAACTTTGGTCAGGTCCGCTGATTCTGCGATAGCATCAACTAATTCAGTCTTATTCATAAATTATCCTTACACAGTGTGTTTATCGTTTGCAAAGCATCGAGTGCGTCGGATATGCCAAATTGACAGCCCCTGATACACGCCCCCGATAGCCACTTCTTCTCGCCCCTAAATGTAGACCAGAGTAGGGGCAAATGTGAAGTCTTAGTACTCAGCATTACTGCGTCAAGTCACGTTTTCGATAATGAAAATGCAAAAATCAGCTTAAAGTAATACCTATATTGCTCACCCCCGCTTCGCGGAGGTCAGATTTTAATCCTTTAATTAACTCTAAGTCGCGCTCTTCACAAGCTGCCAGTAACCGGAAAATGTCCCACTGGATATCCCATTCCTCTTCAACGGCCGGGATTTCTTTGAGTTCTTCTTCTGTCATTTCCCGCCCTGCTTGAGTCATTTCGAGCATGGCAACCGTACGAATGGATGCTTCGCTAACCAATATTGCGTGTTCGAGGGTTTCACCACTCAATTTCGAATGGATAATTTCACCTAACGCAATACAGGCATCAATAGCTGGATACACACCATACATATCGAAATCATCTGCTGATGGGATAATTTCTTCTAATTTTTCTAACTGACTGTCGAAATTGACTTTGCTATCTTTAATGACCAAAGTTTCCCAAACTAAATCAAGGATGGAACGATAAACTTTTGCATCGGCAAATTCAGTTTGCTGACAAAACATTTGAAAGTTCGGATACATTCTTTCACATAGGCTTGCCATGAAAGTTGTATGTTGCCAGCTTTCTAATTTTTCCAACCTCAAATGAATGGGATTTCTTAACATAATTTCTGACTCATCAATCTTAATACTTCGCAGTTTACCTGAAAATCTGTCAATGCCACATATTTTGCTGATAATTAGCTGATTTTCTCATTCATTCGCTTAAAAAACGTTCGATTTGATGCAATTCCGTCAGCAAAACGCGTCGGTTCTGGCAACCGATAACCTTTTAGACTCTGCTTTACCCACTCTAAGGAAGAGGAAAAACCTACTTTATGACCAGGTGAAACATATAATGGTTTGCAGCGTTTTTTGCTCCGCAATACCCAACCGAGTTGATTTTCACCTGCCATTAATGGCTGAACACTTTCGGGTTCTTCACTTAACTCAACCGCATCACCACATAAACGGCTTTTTGCAACGCCAATTGTGGCTATATTAGCTTGTAACCCAAAATGGCAGGCAACACCAAAGCGCCGTGGGTGTGCAATCCCTTGTCCATCTACGAGTACTAATTCAGGTTTATTTTGTATTTTTTCCCACGCCGCCATTAACCCAGGGACTTCACGAAAAGAAAGTAACCCCGGTATATAAGGCAATTGAGTCGGTATTCGTGCTATTTGATACTCAACAAGTTCTAACTGTGGCCAAGATAATACAGCTACCACTGCACGCGTAATAGCGCCTTGCTGTTCAAAGCCCACATCCGCTCCACCAATCAGTTTGAGTGGTGGAAGTTCATCATGCAAAATGATTTTTGAAGCTTGCCTAGTTTGTTCTTTTCGTAACAATTGAGTATCTAAAACCATCATGCGTCCATTGCTTATGAGATTAAATTATTCTTAATCATAGATGATAATGGTGTACTTACAAGATTCTATAAATACACCACAAACCTAGAAGATCAATAAACGATAATTATTGATGATATTGGCGGGATAAACGGTGAACTGCATCCACAAATGCACCTGCATGCTCAGGTGGAACATCCTGATGAATACCATGGCCTAAATTGAATACGTGCCCTTCACCTTGGCCGAAGCCAGATAGAATATTTTGCACTTCTTCTTCTATACGCGCAGGTGGTGCATATAACATGGATGGATCCATATTACCTTGTAAAGCGACTTTATCACCAACACGACGACGAGCATCAGCAATTTCAGTCGTCCAATCAAGGCCTAATGCATCGCAACCCGTTGCCGCCATTTCCTCTAACCACTGGCCTCCACCTTTAGTAAATAAGGTGACAGGAACACGGCGACCATCATTTTCACGAATTAAGCCATCAATAATTTTATGCATATAATTCAGTGAAAACTGTAAATAATCACGCTTAGTTAACACCCCACCCCATGTATCAAAAATCATCACGGACTGTGCGCCTGCACGAATTTGAGCATTCAAGTATAAAATGACACTGTCCGCCAGTTTATCCAATAACAAATGTAATGTGTTCGGGTCTTCGTACATCATCTTTTTGATTTTAGTGAATGCTTTGCTACTGCCACCTTCCACCATATAAGTCGCCAGTGTCCACGGGCTACCAGAGAAACCAATCAGTGGCACATTACCTTCAAGGGCTTTACGGATGGCACGAACTGCATCCATTACATAACCAAGTTCCATTTCAGGATCAGGAATAGGGATGTTTTTTACATCTGCCGCGCTCATAATCGGTTTATGAAAACGTGGGCCTTCACCCGTTTCGAAATATAACCCAAGCCCCATTGCATCGGGGATAGTGAGAATATCAGAAAATAAAATTGCAGCGTCTAATGGAAAACGACGTAATGGCTGTAATGTCACTTCACAAGCCAATTCAGTGTTTTTGCACAGAGCAATAAAATCACCAGCTTCAGCGCGAGTTGCTTTATATTCAGGCAGGTAACGCCCTGCTTGACGCATCATCCATACAGGGGTCACATCTACAGGCTGACGTAGCAAAGCACGTAGATAGCGGTCATTTTTTAACTCAGTCATTATTTACTCCATTATTATAAGTGGCCGCCGCAAATGGCTAAGAGCGAAGTTCATTATTGTATCATGTTAATGATAACAATATCAGCGCTGTGCTATTTTCCCGTTTCATAATCACTTTGACGACACAATGCGACCGTATCTTCAATCAAACGCCTAGCTATGGTGTCCGCGGGTGGGATCAAAGGCAGTTCATTGTAATGATACCAATTTGCGCTCACCAACTCCTTCGGGTCTACTTTAATATCACCACTCTCATAATCCGCGAGAAAGCCCATCATTAAAGAATGAGGAAAAGGCCATGGCTGTGAAGATACGTAGCGAATATTTTTCACTTTTATATTGCTCTCTTCCATGACTTCGCGCATAACAGCCTCTTCTAGTGTTTCACCCACTTCAACAAAGCCCGCTAATACGGTAAATAATGGATTTTGCGAATGGCGCCGGTGCTGAGCTAATAGAATATGGTCATCACGGCGGATCCCCACGATAATACAAGGGGCAATCTGCGGGTAATAGCGCTCATGGCAATGGTCACACAAACACGCCCATTCTGTTTCACTATGGCGCATTGCAGTACCACAATAGCCGCAATAACGATGAGAACGATAAAATTCCGCCAATTGCACGCCTCGCCCAGCGAGACGAAATAAACCCTCATCTTGCGCAGCAACAATACGGGGAGATGCCATATCTGATGGCATTTTTTCGGCTATCAACCAGACAATTTCCCCTTGCCACTCACCAATTGGTGTCGCTATTTTTCCTTCTAACAAATAGTCCTTTGCCATGCCTCGAGGAATATCTCCATGAGGTAGCCACAAACGCCCGGAAAAACAGATAAACCACCAACCACTTTCAGTTCCTGATAATTTTAACTTATTCATTTTTCATATCTTTTGTTAGTTTTTATTGTCGAAAAAATAAATCTATTAATGACACAATACACTTCTTTGGCGCAATGTCATTCAAACGTTTGTTTCATTATTTTTCATTATCAATTTTGACACTTTTTAGACGTTCCATTCCATAAAATGTCTAAAAACTGTCATAAAAGGGTCAACTAACTGTCACCTCTTAAAATTAGGATGCTAAGTAACCAATACGGTTCACCGTTCTTCAAAAGTGAGAAAATAATGAAAACTATCGTTCCTGCGATTTTACTATCATTGACTGCATCCAGTGTGACATTAGCTGCTGATGCTAATTTAGCAGAGTTAATCGATGCAGCGAAAAAAGAAGGGCAAGTTTACAGCGTTGGAATGCCTGATTCTTGGGCTAATTGGAAAGGAACTTGGCAAGACTTAGCGACGCAATATGGGTTGAAGCATCAAGATACCGATATGAGCTCCGCCCAAGAAATTGCCAAATTTGCCGCAGAAAAAAATAATGCGACCGCAGATATTGGTGATGTAGGTGCCTCTTTTGGGCCTGTTGCCGTGCAAAAAGGTGTGACTCAACCTTATAAACCAACAACTTGGGCACAAATTCCTGATTGGGCAAAAGACAAAGACGGCCATTGGGCTTTAGCCTATACAGGGTCAATTGCTTTTATGATTAATAATGATCTAGTGAAAGATGCGCCGAAAAGCTGGGATGACCTATTAAAAGGAAAATATAAAGTCACCGTTGGGGATGTTGGAATCGCTGCACAAGCCAATAATGCTGTACTGGCCGCCGCATTTGCCCGTGGTGGTGACGAAAATAACCTAAAACCTGCCATTGAATTTTTTGCTGAACTCGCCAAACAAAAACGCCTATCCGTTAATGACCCAACTGTCGCAAATATCGAAAAAGGTGAAGTCGAAGTTGGCATCTTATGGGACTTTAACGCACTGAATTACCGAGATCAGATCAACCGCGATCGCTTTACGGTTGTGATCCCATCTGACGGTTCTGTCATTTCAGGTTACACCACTATCATCAATAAATTTGCCAAAAACCCAAATGCAGCAAAATTAGCTCGTGAATTTATTTTCAGTGACAAAGGCCAATTAAACCTTGCTGAAGGCTACGCTCGGCCAATTCGTGCACAATATCTAACATTACCTGACGATATTAAAGCCAAATTACTACCCGAAGAACAATATAAAAATGTTCAACCCATTAAAAATGCAGAAGGCTGGGAAAAATCGTCCCGTAATCTCCCTAAAATGTGGCAGCAACAAGTTTTGATCCACCAGCAGTAATTTAATGTATTGATTTTAGGAAAAGTTAATGTCTGAGAAAGTCATACTTGTTGTCCTAGACGGTTTAAGTTATTCAGTAGCCCATCATTGTATGGGCTATCTCAACGGCTTAATCAAAGCCGACAGTGCAACACTTTACCAATTAGAGTGCGAGCTTCCTTCGATGTCTCGCCCTTTATATGAGTGCATACTAACGGGAGTCCCTCCTGTCAAAAGCGGTATTGTGAATAACCAAATTATCCGTTTATCCCATTTTGACAGCATATTCTCTCTTGCGCGCCTTGCCGGCAAAACGACCGCCGCCGCCGCTTATTATTGGGTGAGTGAGCTGTATAACCGAGCGCCTTTCGTCGCAACAAGAGACCGTTTTACTCACGATGAATCGCTAGCTATCCAGCATGGCTGCTTTTATCAAGCAGACCATTACCCTGATGATCACTTATTTGTCGATGCGGAATATTTACGCACTCAATTTAACCCTGATTTTTTATTGATTCACCCTATGAATATAGACGACACCGGGCACAAGTTCGGTTTTGATTCGCCGCAATATCGTAATGCAGCACGCCATGCAGATATCATCCTGTCGAATTATATTCCTACATGGATTGAGCAAGGTTATCAAATCCTGATCACTAGTGATCATGGGATGAATAATGATCGTAGCCACGGCGGGACACTTCCTGAAGAGTGTTTAGTCCCATTATTTGTCGTCGGTTCGCAATTTTCTCATCAACCCTGCGATATTGAGCAAACCGCAATTTGTGGAACCATTTGTCGTTTACTTGGTGCCAACTCTCTCGATAAACCTGTTTGTGATGCGCTATTACGAGGAGGTTTGTAATGGCTGATATCCCTGCCCCCTGTGAGCAGACATTCCAACCACAGGGAAAAATTGCCATGTTAAAAAAACGCTTTGCTCGTTTTCATTGGCGCGCTGCACTGCTACTGCTACCATTCTTTGTGCTGTTTAGTTTATTCCAAATCGCCCCAATGATTTGGGTGCTTATTAATAGCTTTATCTACGAAGAAGCATGGTCATTAGGTAACTATCTTGAAGTATTCAATAATGATTTTTACTTGCAAGCGTTTGAAAATACCTTATGGCTTTCCATTATTTGCAGTGTAATTGGCTTATTCATTTCGAGTATCACGGCATTTTCCATTTATAAAATGCAAGGGAAAATTCGCCGGATAATGATTTCCTTCACCACCATGGCCAGTAATTTCAGCGGTGTTCCTCTTGCTTTCGCATTCATTATTATTTTGGGCTTCAATGGGGCGATTACCTTGCAACTCAAGTCATGGGGGATTATCGAAGATTTCAATATATATAGCGCCAGCGGGTTAATGCTGTTGTATGTATATTTTCAGATCCCATTAGGTGTTCTGTTGCTTTATCCCGCCTTTGACGCACTAAAACCTGAATGGGAAGACGCAGCAAAAACGATGGGAGCAAGCAAACTAACCTATTGGCTAAAAGTTGCTATTCCGGTGCTTTCCCCTGCTCTACTTGGCACCTTTATTATCCTAATTGCTAATGCAATGGGCGCATACGCCAGTACCTATGCGTTAACAAGTGGTAATTACAACCTTGTGACTATCCGAATTGCCAGTTTAGTTTCCGGTGATTTATTTCTCGAGCCGAATATGGCTGCGGCTTTATCAATGCTACTTATCGCTATCTTAGCTTTTATCACGGCTATCCATCATTGGTTAATCAAGCGGAGCTACCATGCAAAATAATAATGCGATTAGTCCAGTTATAACCAATAGCAATAAACCCTCTGGATTATTGCTTCATAAGTTAGTTCTAATCAGTGTTGCTAGCCTATTAGCGCTACCTATTATTGCCACATTTTTGTATTCCATCGCCAGCTCTTGGGGAGCCACTGTGCTACCTGATGCCTTGTCGATTAAATGGTATCTACAATTGTGGCAAGACCCGCGTTTTCTCATGGCATTTGGTCGTTCATTAATAATTTGCTTTGGTACGTTACTGGTTAGCACATTAATTATTTTACCCATGACGTTTGCGGTATTTTATCGGTTCCCCAAACTCAAAGGGATGATGGATTTACTCATTATTTTGCCTTTTGCGATCCCGCCTGTGGTCTCATCGGTGGGCTTGCTGCAAATATTTGCTGATGAACCATTCATGTTGGTTGGTACACCTTGGATCCTGATTGGTACTTATTTCACCATCACGTTACCTTTTATGTATCGTGCTCTTGCGAATAGCTTTCAAGGCATTAATTTACATGACTTAATGGATGCCGCGCATTTACTCGGTGCCAGTACCTTCCAAGCCTTTATGATGATTGTGTTACCCAATATTCGCAAAGGTATGTTGGTCTCATTATTAATTTCATTTTCATTTTTAATGGGTGAATTTGTGTTTGCCAATATCCTTGTGGGAACACGTTATGAAACCTTGCAAATCTATCTTTTCAATATGCGACAAACCAGCGGGCATTTCACTTCTGCTCTGGTGATGTCATATTTTCTGTTTACCTTATTGCTGACATGGTTAGCAATGCGATTAAATCGTTCAGGAGATGAATGATGAGTTATGTTATTGCGGAAAATTTAGCCAAGTCTTTTGGCACTAATCAGGTATTTGCTGATATTCAATTTACTATCGAAAAAGGCGAATTTATTACCCTACTTGGGCCAAGTGGTTGCGGAAAATCGACTTTATTACGCTGTATCGCAGGGCTTGAACAACTTAATGATGGCGAACTTTATATTAATCGCCAGAATGTAACCCACCAAGCCGCACAGCAACGTGGCGTTGGCATGGTGTTCCAAAGTTATGCGTTATTTCCCAATATGACTGTGGTTGACAATATCGCGTTTGGTTTAAAAATGCGTAAAATTGATAGCCAAGCCAGATCTAAAGCAGTCGCTGAAGTGATTGAATTAGTTGAATTACAAGGAAAAGAACAACAATTTCCCCATCAACTATCAGGGGGACAACGCCAACGAGTAGCACTCGCAAGAGCATTAGTGATGAAACCGCAAATTTTGTTACTTGATGAGCCGCTTTCCGCTCTTGATGCACGGATTCGCAAGCACTTACGCCAGCAAATTCGCCAAATTCAACGTGAATTAGGCTTAACCACCATTTTTGTTACTCATGATCAAGATGAAGCGATGATCATGTCCGATAGGATCTTTTTGATGAATAAAGGGCAGATCGTGCAAAGTGATACGGCAGAGAATATTTATACCCAACCAGCAACAGAATTTGTCGCTCGGTTTATGGGCCATTACAACCTTGTTGATTCCGAAAAGGCCAATACGATGTTAGGCCTTAATTTACAAGGTACACTTGCTATCCGCCCTGAGTCTATATATGTCAAAGAAGCGGGGCGCCAATACGGTAGCCATATTTCTCACCCTGTTGATGCCGTGATATTGGACCATCAGTTGCTTGGCAATATTATTCGTTATAGTGTGAATACCCCTGCAGGTGATATGACGGTGGATTTACTTAACCGCTCATCTGAGCGTTTATTTGAACCTGGAACTCGCCTTGAACTTATGTTTAATAAAAATGAAATTCGCACACTTAGTTAATAAGTAGATAGGAATATAATGCAAAACCGACTGGCCATTTTTGACTTAGATGATACGTTAATTCAAGGTGATAGCAGTGTATTGTGGACACAATATCTGTGGGATAAGCAAATCATTAGCGACCCACAATTTGTGGAGGCAGATAAAGCCATGATGGCGCAGTATAATGCAGGCACTTTGGATATGCCGACTTACCTGCATTTTAACCTACAAACCCTCGCCAATGTAAAAGCTGAGCAAGTGGATATCTGGTTGGATGATTTCGTACAAAACGTGATTTTACCGCGAGTCTACCCTGACGCCATTAGAACGATCGCAAATTATCGAGCTAAAAGGATCCCAATTATTGTGATCTCCGCAACCGTTTCATTTATTGTGAAAAAAATTGCTGCGAAACTAGGTGCGGATGTCGCGATGGGGATCGATATCAAACAACAAGATGGTTGCTACACCACAGAGATCGACGGCATTCCAACCTTTAAAGAAGGTAAAGTCAAACGCCTATTAGCTTGGGTCCGCCACCAACCGATCACTGACGCCTATGTGTATTTCTACACCGACTCCGCCAACGATCTCCCGATGTGCCAATTCGCCGATGAAGTATTTATTATCAACGGTGACGAACGCCTAACGCAAGCCGCACTCGAACACAATTGGCCACAATATACTTGGAGTTTGTAAGCCCAATTTTAATTTCAAACTTGGTTTTAATTTTAGTTTTAACTAACTAATCTTTTCAAAGGTTCCTCTAAATTATTCGTGCTAGAGGAAGGAGATAAATAGAATTATCCCGATGAGCATACATAAGTATGTGACTCGGGTAAATCTATGAAATCGACTCACCTATCGCGCGAAGAATGACGAGGAAGCACTTATCCCTTGAAAAATAACAAGGAAATAACCTTATTCCATTTTACTTTCCTCTAAATTATTCAAGTGAGAAGAAGGCGGCAAATGAGGATATCCCAAGGAGCATACATAAGTATGTGACTTGGGTAGCCGAGAGCAGCCAACGCACTTATCGCTTGAAGAATAACGAGGAAAGCTTATACTGAAATCTCTTGTCGGAGTGCCTAGTATGCAATGCATCAGGCTGAGACCGTTAATTCGGGATCCGCGGAACCTGATCGGGTTAATACCCGCGAAGGGAACAAGAGTAATCACTCAGCGTTAGTTTATCACCTCACATTTGGTGAAAAATTAGCCGCAACGTCTTTTTATTACTCCTCCGAACTCCTGACAAGCAACTTTCTTTCGATAAACCCGCTACACATAAAACTGTGATAGCCGTGACAATGTCAGGAAATTGCTATGTCCAATAATACAGAACAAAATATCATCCCTACTGCTGATTTATCGCCACAAGCAGCACCCGCTCGCACCCGTAAAGCTCAACGTGATGCCGCTGAAAATTTTATTAATACCGTTTCTGGCGTTTCGTTTCCTAATTCACAGCGCATTTATTTACAAGGTTCTAGAGACGATATCCAAGTCCCGATGCGAGAAATCCAACTCTCTCAAACCTTGATTGGTGGCGATAAAGATAACCCTCAATTTGAAGATAACGAACCTGTTCCTATCTATGATACATCTGGCCCTTACGGCGACCCAGTTTCTGAATTGAATGTCCATAAAGGCCTTAAAAAAATTCGTGCGCCATGGATAAGTGAACGAGCTGATACCGTACCTGTCGAAAATTTAAGTTCCGATTTTACCCAACAACGCCTTGCTGATGCAGGTCTTGATCATCTGCGCTTTAACAACCGCCCCCACCCATTAAAAGCCCAAACTAACAAGTGTGTTACTCAATTACACTATGCACGTAAAGGCATCGTAACCCCTGAAATGGAGTTTATTGCAATCCGCGAAAATATGGGGCGTGAACGTATTCGTGGCGAAGTTTTATTGCAACAACACCCAGGCCAAGGCTTTGGCGCAAATTTACCGGAGAATATTACCCCTGAATTTGTTCGCCAAGAAGTGGCGGCGGGTCGCGCCATTATCCCAGCCAATATCAACCATCCCGAATCAGAACCAATGATTATTGGCCGTAATTTCTTGGTTAAGGTTAATGCTAATATTGGTAATTCATCGGTCACCTCATCTATTGAAGAAGAAGTCGAAAAACTGATTTGGTCAACACGTTGGGGGGCGGATACCGTCATGGATTTATCCACTGGCCGTTATATTCACGAAACTCGCGAATGGATTTTACGTAACAGCCCAGTGCCTATTGGTACGGTTCCGATTTACCAAGCGCTCGAAAAAGTAAACGGTATCGCCGAAAATCTCACGTGGGAAATGTTCCGTGACACATTATTAGAACAAGCAGAGCAAGGCGTCGATTACTTCACTATCCATGCCGGCGTATTACTACGCTATGTACCGATGACCGCCAAGCGCCTAACAGGGATCGTCTCTCGCGGTGGCTCCATCATGGCCAAATGGTGCTTGTCTCATCACCAAGAAAACTTCCTGTATGAGCACTTCCGTGAAATCTGTGAAATTTGTGCCGCTTACGACGTTTCCTTGTCATTAGGGGATGGCCTGCGCCCAGGCTCAATCCAAGACGCCAACGATGAAGCACAATTTGCCGAATTACATACCCTTGGTGAGTTAACCAAAATTGCGTGGGAATATGATGTCCAAGTCATGATCGAAGGCCCTGGCCACGTACCAATGCAAATGATCCGCCGTAATATGACGGAAGAATTGGAACATTGCCACGAAGCGCCATTCTATACCTTAGGCCCACTCACAACCGATATTGCTCCGGGTTATGACCACTTTACTTCTGGTATTGGTGCCGCCATGATCGGCTGGTTTGGCTGTGCAATGTTATGCTATGTCACCCCGAAAGAACACTTGGGATTGCCGAATAAAGACGATGTTAAGCAAGGGCTAATCACTTATAAGATTGCAGCCCACGCCGCTGACCTTGCTAAAGGGCACCCTGGTGCACAGATCCGTGATAACGCCATGTCCAAAGCCCGTTTTGAATTTCGCTGGGAAGACCAATTTAACTTGGCATTAGACCCTGAAACTGCTCGCAAATATCACGATGAAACCTTACCACAAGCCTCTGGGAAAATTGCCCATTTCTGTTCTATGTGCGGACCGAAATTCTGTTCAATGAAGATTTCCCAAGAAGTTCGTGACTACGCGGCACAAAAAGAAGCCGGTATGGAACAGATGTCAGAAGCCTTCCGTGCTCATGGCAGCGAGCTCTACCATGGTGCTGAAATTGTGAACGCAGAGGTGGATGAAAATGCCAAAATTGCCTAGTGCTATATCTATTCCAAATACTATATCTATCCCAAATAGTCCTTTTCCTGCGACCAAACAACGCCTTGGGCTTTACCCCGTTGTGGATTCCGTTGAATGGATTGAACGCTTGCTTAATGCAGGTGTTTCCACAATCCAATTGCGCATCAAAGACAAACCTGATGCCGATGTTCGTGATGATATTCAACAAGCGATTGCGCTAGGAAAAAAACATAACGCACGTTTATTTATTAATGATTACTGGCGCTTAGCGGTCGAGTTGGGTGCTTATGGCGTACATTTGGGCCAAGAAGATTTGGAAACTACCGATTTATTAGCAATCCACCAAGCGGGCTTACGGTTAGGAATATCAACGCACGATGAGCACGAACTGGCTATCGCGAAATCCGTGCGTCCTTCTTACATTGCTATGGGGCATATCTTTCCAACACAAACGAAAGAAATGCCTTCTTCGCCTCAGGGTTTAGAAACGCTTAAAGCCATGGTGGAAGCAACGCCTGATTACCCAACTGTCGCCATTGGTGGAATTTCTATTGATAAAGTCCCTGCAGTGCTAGCAACTGGGGTAGGTAGTGTTGCGCTGGTCAGTGCGATTACCAAAGCCGATGATTGGCGCGCTGCAACAGAAACGTTGTTGGATTTAATTGAGCGAAATACTGCCAACTAGCCAATTTTTAATCACATAACTCGCCCTGCTTTATCATCATAAAACAGGGTGAGTGATGATTTAAGGAATTCAATCATGTTAAGTGACCAAGAATTCATGCGTTACAGCCGTCAGCTACTACTCGAAGACATTAGTCCCGAGGGGCAACAAAAACTCAAAAATAGCAAAGTCCTCATTGTCGGCTTAGGGGGGTTAGGCTCCCCCGCGTCCCTTTATTTAACGGGGGCTGGTGTCGGCGAATTGTGGCTAGCTGACCACGATGACTTGCACGTTTCTAACTTACAACGGCAGGTACTTTACGATACCGATGATATCGGCCAGCCAAAAGCCCAGCTTGCCGCAGATAGGCTGCATCGGCTCAATCCATTGGTAAGAACCCATGTTGTCGCACAGAAGTTGGATGTTGAGACTTTAATTCCTTTAGCTGAACAAGTCGATTTAGTGCTTGATTGCTGCGATAACATGGCCACTCGCCATGCGGTCAATACCGCTTGTGTCATGACCAATACAACCTTAGTTAGCGGTAGTGCGGTTGGGTTTGGCGGCCAATTAATGGTACTTGAGCCGCCATTTAGTACTGGTTGCTATGCCTGTTTATATCCAGACCAAGATGAACCCGAGCGCAACTGCCGCACTGCCGGGGTATTAGGGCCTGTAGTTGGAATTATCGGCACGTTGCAAGCACTAGAAGCCATTAAATTACTTGTCGGCCTTCCCTCTTCACTGAGCGGTAAATTGCGTTTATTTGATGGGAAACAGCAACAATGGAATACATTGCAATTAACGTCGTCATTGCAATGTCCAATCTGTCGGGAAGAAACATGCATATCATAATTAACGACCAACCTATGGAATTCGACGCCCCACTGACGGTTAATCAATTATTTTCCACTCTCAACCGGCCAATAGTGGGAACTGCACTTGCTATCAACCAAGTGATCATTCCGAAGAGTCAGTGGGATTCACATCTCATTAATGACCAAGACAATATCTTGTTATTTCAAGCTATCGCTGGGGGCTAATAATGTTAAAAATCGCAGATTTAACTTTTCACTCACGCCTGTTTACTGGAACAGGTAAATTTGCCAGCGCCAACCTAATGCAAGACGCCATTGAAGCATCCGGCAGTCAATTGGTGACAATGGCAATGAAACGTATTGACTTACGTGGGCAAGATGATGGTATTTTACAGCCACTGCAAGAATTGGGTGTGAAGCTATTACCGAATACCTCCGGTGCGAAAAATGCCCAAGAGGCGGTATTTGCAGCGCACCTAGCTCGAGAAGCCCTCGGTACCAATTGGGTCAAACTTGAGATCCATCCAGATATGCGTTATTTGCTACCCGATCCCATCGAGACATTACTCGCCGCAGAGCAGCTCGTTAAAGAGGGATTTGTTGTATTGCCTTATTGCAGCGCAGATCCAGTACTCTGTCGTCGTTTGGAAGAAGTAGGCTGTGCCGCTGTGATGCCATTAGGCTCACCGATTGGCACAAACAAAGGCTTAGCAACTAAAGAAATGCTCCGTATCATTATTGAACAAGCTTCTGTGCCTGTCGTCGTAGATGCCGGAATTGGTGCGCCAAGCCATGCGGCAGAAGCCATCGAAATGGGTGCCGATGCCGTTTTAGTCAATACCGCAATCGCGGTAGCGAAGCAACCTGCACTTATGGCAAAAGCGTTTAAACTCGCGGTCGAAGCCGCTGAGTTAGCTTATCAAAGCGGGTTAGCTGCACCGAAGCAACAGGCGCAAGCGTCCAGCCCATTGACCCGTTTTTTAGGAGCCTTATCATGATCCCAAGTTTCCAAGAACGCTTACAAGCACTGGATTGGGACGATACGACACTGCGGATAAACAGTAAAACACCTGTCGATGTGGAACACGCTTTGGCGGCAGATATACTCACACTCGATGATTTTATGGCGCTGCTTTCCCCTGCTGCCCGTCCCTATATTGAGCTGATGGCACAAAAAGCCCAGAAACTCACCCGCCAACGCTTTGGCCATGCTGTTGGTTTTTACGTGCCACTTTATTTATCGAACCTATGCGCAAACGATTGTACTTATTGCGGTTTCTCGATGAGTAATAAAATTAAGCGAAAAACGCTAAATGACGCTGAAATCATCAATGAGTGCGAAACCATTCGCAAAATTGGTTTTGATAGCTTATTACTGGTTACAGGGGAGCACCAAAGTAAAGTGGGTATGGACTACTTCCGCCACACATTCCCCATCATTCGCCCTTATTTC
Organism: Providencia sp. PROV182; assembly: GCF_028480325.1. Classification (NCBI taxonomy): domain Bacteria; kingdom Pseudomonadati; phylum Pseudomonadota; class Gammaproteobacteria; order Enterobacterales; family Morganellaceae; genus Providencia; species Providencia sp. PROV182. The sequence continues at coordinate 19,225 of NZ_JAMPOL010000032.1, forward strand.
AGTTCGTTAATGATGGAAGTGCAGCCACTAAGCACAGATGAATATAAGGAGTTGAAAACTTTGGGGTTAGACGGTGTGATGGTTTATCAAGAAACCTACCATGAGCCCACGTATCAACTACATCATCTCAAAGGTAAAAAGCAGGATTTTCACTGGCGCCTAGCCACTCCAGAACGTTTAGGAGAAGCAGGTATAGATAAAATCGGCCTTGGCGCGTTAATTGGTTTATCAAACAGTTGGCGTACCGATTGCTATATGGTTGCAGAACATTTGTTGTACTTACAGCAATACTACTGGCAAAGTCGTTATTCTATCTCTTTTCCTCGCTTGCGCCCTTGTGCAGGTGGCGTTGAACCAGCATCACTGATGAATGAAGCCGAATTAGTGCAATTGATTTGTGCTTTTCGCCTTCTGGCGCCGAATGTCGAGCTTTCACTCTCAACCCGTGAATCACCTTATTTCCGTGATCACGTGGTGCCATTGGCAATTAACAACGTCAGTGCCGGCTCAAAAACCCAACCGGGTGGCTATGCAGATACCAAAGAAGAGCTAGAACAGTTTTCCCCAAATGATAACCGCAGTGCCGCTCAAGTCGCACATGCCCTTGTGCAAGCCGGTTTACAGCCCGTTTGGAAAGATTGGGATAGTTATTTAGGCCGTTAAATTTTACGGGCTAACGCAATGTTAGCCCGTAAATAACGATCAGTAAATGAATTAACATAATGTATAGTTTAATATCATTCATACTGTGTTACTGATCATAAGATATGAACAATACTCATACCATCACTAGGAAAAAATCAATTATATTTTTAACTTTTTGTATTAATTACATATTATATTCTTATCACTTAATATTATAAATATAAGCACTTAATAGAACATTACTGTATTGTTCTATTAAGTTATAACACCATAATAAAAAATATTTCAAAAGCCATTACCTTTACACCATTATTCCACATAGAAAAAATTTACTATAGGAATATTTAATATGGGGCATCCAAGTATTTATCCTTCAGGAACTACTATTTTCAATAAAGAAAAAACATTTAGAGGTTATACCCTTTTTAACGCACCAGGAAAAGGTGCGCTATTAATTGATATGAATGGTCGAGAAGTGCATTTATGGCAAGGAGTTGATGGTTTCCCTAATAAAATTTTACCTGGTGGATATTTATTTGGTAGTCATGGTTTGCGATCACCTAAATATGGTGTTCAAGATCAAGTTGATTTAGTTCAATTTGATTGGGATGGTAACATTATATGGTCATTCAATAAATTAGAAAAAATACAAGATCCTAATCAAGAAATAATATGGATGGCAAGACAACATCATGATTTTCAACGTGATGGAAACCCTGTTGGTTATTATTCTCCTACATTAACATCACAAACCCATAGCGGAAATACTCTAATACTATGCCATCAAAATATTTACAAACCTGAAATATCAGATAAATGGCTACTTGATGATATTTTTATCGAAGTAGATTGGCAAGGTAATATTATCTGGCAATGGGCATTTAGCGATCACTTTTCAGAATTAAATTTCAGCGAAGAAGCTAGAAATGTTTTATATCGTGATCCAAATATGCGTAGTGCTGGTGGAGGCATGGGAGATTATCTACATATTAATACCATGTCTCGTATAGGGCCAAATCTACATTATGATAATGGAGACGAACGTTTTCATCCTGATAACATTATTTGGGATTCTAGAGAAGCAAATATAATCGGAATAACTAGTCGAAAAACTGGAAAAATAGTTTGGCAATTAGGACCAGATTATAACGACAAACAAGTTCATCATCTTGGTTGGATTATCGGACCTCATCATGCTCATATTATACCTCATGGCCTCCCAGGTGCAGGAAATATGTTAATTTTTGATAATGGAGGTTGGGCTGGTTATGGAGCACCAAACCCTTCATCTGTATATGGCTTAAAAAATGCATGGAGAGATAGTTCTCGAGTATTAGAAATAAACCCAGTTACTCTCGAAATTATTTGGCAACATGATGCAGAAAAACTAGGTTTTGCATCTCCCATGGATTCGAGTCGATTCTATAGCCCATATGTAAGTAGCGCTCAGCGTCTACCAAATGGTAATACTTTAATTACCGAAGGCTCAAATGGGCGATTGATTGAAATAACAGCTGAACATGAGATTGTGTGGGAATATGTCTCACCTTACTGGCGAGAAGGAAAAAAACGCAATAATATGATCTATCGTGCCTATAGAATCCCTTATGATTGGATCCCTCAATTAGATATACCTGAAGAAAATAGCATAGCACCTCTGGATGTCTCTCAATTTCGATTACCAAATGCAGCCCCTAAAGATACAATTACAGGAGTGTATATCGAAGGGATAATAAAACATAAAATTCCAGATGATGATATCTTATGTATTGCTCGCACTGGAGATAATCATTCCTCCAAAAAATCTGACATATTTTTCTTTTCCGATAAAATATATGAAATAGATAGTGAAACATTCTATTCAATTATTAATGAAAATAAAAATAATTTGATTTTCTTCGGTGCTAATTGGTGCAATAAATGTAAAGTATTGAATGAGTTATTACCTTCATTAGTGAAACTTTACTCAATAAATAAAATCAATTATCTCTCTGTAGATAATTCTGTTGAAATTCTTCAAAAGTATTCACTTAGAAGTATACCTATTATTGCAGTCTCAAATAATGGGAAATTAGTGGATAAACTCGTTGGATTACAGGATACAAAAACATATGTGAGCTTCCTCAATCAATATTTCGATAAAATAAGTTGAGGTTTATATATCATGTTGAAAAACAGTTTTTATTTACTTCTACTTCCAGTCATTATTTTTACAATTTGGTATATTACAACAACAATTGGAGGTGTTTCTCCTGTTATTTTTCCATCTATTCCGCAAGCATGGCATTCTTTGAATTTCCAATTATATTCTGGGCAATTATGGCAAGATTTATCAATTAGTTTATCCCGAGTATTAATAGCCTTTGCTATCGCTGCTATTTTTGCTTTTTTTCTTGGTATTATCATGGCATTGTCGCTACGAACAAACCAAATTTTCAACCTGACATTAAATGCTATACGTCAAATTCCTCCACTAGCATGGATACCATTATTAATTTTATGGTTTGGGATTGGTGAAGTAACTAAAATTATTCTTATTATAAAAAGTGCCTTTTTCCCTATATTACTAAGTACCATCAATGGAATACAAACGACACCTATGACTTATATTGAATTAGGTAATCTTTATCAATTCAATATCTGGCAAAAATTACGAAAAATTTATATTCCATCACTACTTCCCAACCTATTTACAGGTTTAAGGCTTGCAATGGGGTTATCTTGGGCAACAGTCGTTGCAGCAGAAATGATCGCAGCTAACTCAGGTATTGGCTATCGCATCAATGATGCCCGAATTATGCTAGATTCCCCAGTCGTTATAGTGGGTATTCTTGTTATCGGTATAGTCGGTTTATTATTAGATAAGATTTTATTAATTATATCTTATTACCTGCTGCCATGGTTAAGAACAGAAAGGAAATAAATATGCTGTCAATCAAAAATGGATTTAAAAACTTTACTATCAATAATAAGTTACTTCCTGTTTTAGAAGATATTAACCTTCAAGTTCAACAAGGTGAATTTATTGCTATCGTTGGCCATAGTGGTTGTGGGAAAAGTACTTTACTACGCATAATTGCAGGCTTAAACCAATTCAATAGTGGAAGTGTACTATTTAAAAATAAAGAGATAACCGAACCAAATATAGAAAGAGGAATGGTTTTTCAAGAAAATAGGCTTCTACCTTGGTTAACAATTGCTGATAATATCGCTTTCGGATTAGACCATATAGATAAAAAAACGAAGAAAATTTTAGTTGAAAATTATTTAAAACTCGTAAACTTGACTGAGTTTGCTAATGCTTATCCTAAACAACTCTCAGGAGGAATGGCACAACGTGCAGCAATTGCCCGTACAATAATCACCCAACCTGAACTATTGTTATTGGATGAACCGCTTGGCGCACTTGATGCTTTAACCAAAATTGAAATGCAACGAGAGATTTTATCTATCAAACAAGAAAAGCAACTGACGATGATTTTAGTTACCCATGATATTGAAGAGGCAATATATTTGGGAAATCGAGTAATTATAATGTCATCCCGCCCTGGAAACATAAAAAAAATAATTGATATTAATCTTCCTTATCCACGAAATCGAGGTAGTTCTGATTTTGCATATTATAAGAGAATTATTCTTCAAGAATTTTTTGATAATTCTGCAGAACTTTTTTCAAGTGAATATGAAATCTAGAAGGAACATACCATGACATTATTAAATTATATCAAATTTCCTATCATAGTATTAATTTCCTTCATTTTAGTTGGTTGTGGGGATGAAAGGCTACCTGACAGTAAAAATAATGAAAAAATTGTTCGTATTGGTACAGCAGATAATAATGGTCGTTTAAGTGGTTTGCTCGGTTTAGCAAAACAGCTAGGATATCTTGAAGAAGAGCTACAAAAAGTTGATTACCAATATTCCATTTCTGGTTTTGCAGGAGCAGGTCCAGCCGTCAATGAAGGCCTAGCGACAAATGCTATTGATATTGCTGTTTATGCTGATTTTCCGGGAATTATAGCCACATCGAGAGGTGTTCCCTTAAAATTAATCATGTCAGAGGATTCTTCCATCAATGCTAATATCGCAGTAAGAAAAGAGAGCAATATTCACTCGTTAGCTGACCTTAAAGGCAAGAAAGTTGCATTACCACGAGGAACGTATATGCAACGGTATTTCACGCTATTTATTGAACAACAAGGATATAAATTATCTGACTTCAATATTATTCAAATGACAAATGATGCTGAATCCGCATTATTAAACAGAGCAATTGATGCGATGGTATGGACTGAGCAAAGTACCGCCCGTTTAGAAAATAAATCTCCGACGATTACAACACTTTATTCAACCCGTACTGAACCTGAACTCTCAGGTATTTCTGTTATCGTAGGGCGAGAAGCATTCATAAATCAAAATGAGAAGGTGATTAAAGCAATGAATATTGCTTTATTAAAAGCAAGTAAATATGCGCAAAATAACCCCGATCAGGCAGAAATTTTACTTGCTAAAGAAAGCGATACTAATATTGAAATCATAAAAAAAATACATGATTTTCATAGTATAGATAGTTTTTCTAAACGCTATTCCGTTAATATTACTGATAATGACATCCGTAAGTTAAAGCAAACTCAACAATTTTTGATTGATAACAAAATTATCACTAAGCCTATTGATATAAAAAATTGGGTTTATACTAAAAAATAAACGCCCAAATGAAATCACATCCCTTTTAATTTCTTTTCTAGCAAAGATTTTCCTTCATCTTTGCTTTTTTTATCAAAACATTAAGCAATGTTATCCCACTTGATCGTATTTTCTAAAATAAGTGCCAATATAATGCCCATGAGTAACCCATTACCTAATAAAGAACTAAACATTGTTGGCAAAGAATTTAATACCGCAGCAGGTGCTGACATCAAAAAGATGCCAATAAAAATAGGTAATGCGAGGCGATAAATATTACGTGCATTCAGTTTCATATCCGCAAGAAATGAAAATGAAGAAAATAGCAGCGGCAAATAAGTCGCTAACATAACCGCGCTACCAATGGCTAACGGCAAAGAGCGGAAAAATTGAGTCAATACCGCAATGCCCCCCACACATAAGAAAATAAGGCTGCCAATAGTAAAAGAGATACGTGAACTGTCTTTTGTTTGAGTAATTAGACCAATAGATGAGACAAACGGTGAAAAAGGCACTACGCCTATCGGCGCTGCTAATATTGTTACAACCCCTGACATCATAAAACTACGCCGATATAAGGATTTAACGGGTAATGAATTGGGATAAAAAACATCAGTTCCTCGCATCGCTCCAAACGTATTGGATGTGTTTAATATTCCAGCCAAAATCGCTGTCAGCACAATACTTATATTGATTTCATCGGATCTACCTAATGGAAATAACACCCATTGCCCTGATGAAACAGGTGATATCGTGCTGCCAAATAACCCACTATAAGCAAGCCATCCGGTAATTGTTCCAATCAATAATGCATATTTACTGATACTCATAGGTAAATAAATGATCATCGCGATGACAAATATCAGTACTGCGAGGGCTAAAAAGAAGACAGGATAATTAACTGTAATATTTTCACTGCCAACACCAAATGGTAGTCCTAACATCCCTTTTAAAAAAATAGTGACCAGTTGAGCACCAAGTAAAAACATAAACACCACAAGCACTCCCGGCTTGAACAAACCAGCTAACCAACCACCAAGACCGCTTAAACCAATAAAAATGGTAATAATCCCAGATAGAAAAATCCCTATAGCCAAGCTCCATCCTATCGTCTCAAGAGAAGTTCCTTGCATAGATTCTGACAAGGTTACGGTTAAAATTGTTGCCCACCACAGCCCAGTTGGCCCTTCCATCACAGAGCGTTTATGGCCTATAAACGCTTGCAACAAGCAAGCCAGAGCCGTTAATAAAAAAGCATATTGGGTTATTACAAACGTGGTTTGTGGTGATAAATGAAACGCAGATTGTAAAGTCGGAGGAATAACAACCGTATTACAAAAGATAAAAAAGAACCATTGAAAACCAGAAATAATATTATTTTTTGTAATAGCAATATTCCGCATATTCATTCCTTACCGGCGATTATGTATCTGACCAGCTTAATGTTTATAACGGAAAATTTCTAATTTAAATCCAGCTGTTATAATACTGATAAATTACAATTAATTCTTATCATGATGAGAACTAGCTTCATACACTATTAACTCTGATTTTCGATCATTATTCTGCTATCTAATATTAATAAAGCGGGAAAAAATATCATTCCCGCTTTATTTTTTATCTTGATCACCGATAAAAAACGCTTAGTCACCAATAAAAGTTATAGATAGGGAAGTGGCCAATGCTTAAAATATATATGCTTAGCTTGCCAATCCACTTTATCAACATTGTCAGCCAGCAAATGTTTTGCGACGGTAAATGCAAATTCAAAGCTTACACCAAGCCCTTTTGCACTGATAAATTTTCCATCAACAACAACATCTTGGTCAACATAAATGCCATCACCAAATTTCTCAGCCAACTTGTCCCCTGTACTATAATGCCTACCTTCCAGTAACCCATGAGCTGCTAATACTTTCGCACCAGAAGAACATAGCGCACAAATATACTTATCCTCATGTATATGCCGCCGAAGGAAATCAACTACTTTTTCATTCGCATACAAACGGTCAGTTCCTTTTGGCCCACCAGGCATCATAACTGCATCATAAGTATGGGATAACTTTTCGACTAACAGATAATCTGCACTAATTTTAGTACCAAAATACGTATTTAAAATAAGCGAATCCATGCAAGATAAGACATCGACATGAATATCTAACCGACGCATGATATCAATGAAAACGACCGCTTCCCCTTCCTCGAAGCCATCTGCGAGCAAAACAGCAACTTGTTTCATAATATTCCTTTTATTTTCAAAACGATTTATTGCGGACTATCAACAATAAATTTGGGTTATACCCCAGCAAATCTAGATGATTTTTACTTGTTAAAGTGTTCCATCACTTTTGCAAACACGAATTTTATCCATCACCACCGCTTTCATCGCTGCCTTTCCTGGAACCAGATAATGGCGAGGGTCAGTAGCTTCTGGGTTCTCAATGAAATACTGCTTGATTGCATCAGAAAACGCGATTTTTAGCTCTGTCGCGACATTGACTTTACAAATTCCAAGCTCAATACAATGCCTGACATCTGCATCAGGGATCCCCGAAGCACCATGAAGAACTAAAGGCAAATTCGTTTTCTTACGGATTGCGTCCAGCCTAGCAAAATCCAAATGTGGCTCACTTTTATACATGCCATGAGCGGTTCCAATTGCAACAGCTAAGGAATCAATACCAGTTCTTTGAATAAAAGTAATTGCAGCGTCAGGGTCGGTGAAAAGTGCATCTGCGGCATCAACAACTAAGTCATCTTCTTGCCCCCCTAGACGCCCCAGCTCAGCCTCAACTGTGCAGTCCCATTGATGGCAAAAATCAACAACCCGTTTAACTATTTGAATATTTTCTTCAAACGGAAAATGAGAAGCGTCAATCATCGCAGAACGCACACCCGCGGAGACTTTCTGGAAAATATCTGGAATATCTTCATGATGATCTAGATGCAAAGCCACTGGGACTTTATAGCGCTCAGCCGCTTGCTGGCAAATAGCTATCAAGTAGTCACTTCCTGCATAAGAAAACGTACTCGGTGTGCCTGCTAAAATAACCGGAGATGCCATTTCTGCAGCAGTTTCCATAACAACTTGAATGGTTTCTAAATTATGAATATTAAATGCGGGAACTGCATAGCCTCCCAGTTGGGCTCTGTTCAACATATTACGGGTAGATACCAAGTACATAATCGCCTCTCACCTTTCGATTGATTTCGAATAATATTAAACGAAAGAAACAGAAAGGTAAAAGATCTAAATCACATTTCTATTCCTTTCGTACTGAAAGCAAATGAAAGGAAGATTAGAAGTAGTGAGTCATTTTAGAGCTATAACTTGTCACTCCTTTACGTAACAAGTTGTTTTTAGGTCGTTTTGATTGGCCTAGTAGCGTTTCAATTACTTTCTGAGAGCATAATTGTTTCTCTAAGCGGCGCGTCAATGGGGATTGCTGTTTGAGGTAATCTTCACGAAATATCACGGTGACCTCTTGTGTTTCTTTCACACCAATAACCGTTACCGCAATTGATGGTATTTCGAAATGAAAGTCTGAGCTTTCAACTGGCAGTGGGCTACAAGGGCTATCCCAAAGTTGAATTCGATTGCCACAATACAAAGCAATAATTACAGCACGTAATGACCAAAAACTACTCGCAGGACCACTGTAATTATCGACTAGGCGGGCATCATAGCTAAATAAACCTTGAGTTGGCGCTCCCGCTTTTAAGGCACCATGACCAATAAAATAACGCAAAGTACTTTCTAGTGCGTTTTTAGCCTCCCCCACACTCACAGCATCCCCTCCTAAATCAACACCGGCTAATAAAGGCGCGGACACCGCGAGGCGATAACATGCACTGCGGCCAAAAAATGGAATCCCTTGCGGTGTCATAAAATAACGATAATGATGGTTAAACTGATTTAATGAACTACGAATGAATTCATCATCGAAGTGGGGGCAAATTTGGTTCAGCCAATATAATGAATAGTAAAAGCCCCATGCATTATAGTAATCAAAGTTACCTTTCGCGCCATCCCGAAACCAGCCATCACCCACGTAAAATTGTTTCACTCTTTCATACCGCCACATTGCAATGGTATCTCGACCTGTGAGAGCTCGGATCACAAATTGCACGGTAAGAGGGAAAAGGTGCCAGTTGTTATCAACTATATCGCAATGATTAACCTGTTCGAACCACTCAATAATGCGTTGTTGCTCAGAGTTATCCAATTTATCCCATACCCACTCACGACTCAACCAGAGAGTCAGCGCTAAATCTGCAGATTCACAAATTTTTTGGTCATAATTTTCAAGCCTTCCCCAATAGCCTTTATGAGCAGGGTCTGTACCATGTAAAAATGCATTTTTGATGATTTCAGAAAGGTCAATTGATGCTAAATTTAACCCATTCAATGTTGCTTTTTGGCTGTGAACTAGCCATGAAGCAAGTAAAGGCAGTACCCTACTAACCCCTTCTAGGGCATCTGTCCGCACCGTTTGCTGGCCTGGGCTGCCAGGATAGTATGCGTGAGAGTAACCCCATGTTTGATAATGAACAAAAGCTTCCGTGGTATAGCGCACTAATAATTCGCAAAGAACTGAAAGTGGTTGATTTTCATCTTGAAAGGCTTTGATGATGTGGTTATCGTTACATTGATAGGCTGACTTTCTAATTAATCTTCGAATAATATTCTCTTTGAATAACTTCTGATAAATTTTTATATCTGGGTGCTCATAAGGCAGCTTTGGGCGTTCAGTCGGTATTGTCATACGTGTTTCTCTATGATGCAAACTGGCGCATCCTTGCGCGCAGATTAGAACAAAAGTTTGTATTTATTTTGCTGATTCAATCAGGACTTGGTAACGGTCTTGTCCCCATACGACAGGTTTTGGTTTATCCTTAATCCATTGATAATAAGCAGATTTCAACTCTTTTACTTTTTCTGGGTATTGAGCTGCTAAATTATTCGATTCGGCTGGATTTTGTTTATCATTGAATAATTGGAGCTGGTTAGAACCATCATCATAAAAATAAAGCGCCCATTCCCCATCACGGATAGCCCATGAGCCTTTCGATAGTTTTTCTAAATTAGGGTTGTTTGGAATTTCTTTGCGTTGATAAGTGATCCATTCATGGTAGCCATGCCAAAAATCTTGGTTTTCTTCGCTGTAATGTTTCGTCCCTGGACCTGTCCAATACAGATAGTCATGTGGTGACTTTTCTGTTTTACCCGTTAATAGTGGCATAATATTTTTGCCTTCTACTTTCATGCTATCGGGTATGGTGATCCCTGCACTTTGTAATGCAGTTGGTAAGATATCAATCGCAGAAACCATCGCATCACTGTGTTTACCTGCGGGAATATGCCCCGGCCAATAAGCAACAAATGGAACGCGTACGCCACCATTAAACATTTGCCCTTTAAAGCCTTTATCCATCGCATTCATTGGCATTGGCGACTCATGCACCGCACCATTGTCAGAAATAAAGAAAATTAGCGTATTATCTAATTCACCATTTTCCTTTAGTGTATTGATAATTTTACCAATTCCCTCATCGGCCGCATTTAGCGCAGCAAAATATTTATCGGCTTCAACATTACCAGTATTGAATTTATCCATGTATTTCGCTGGTGAAGCTTCTTCTAATGGGATGTGTGGTACGCTGTATGAAAGATTGATAAAGAAAGGTTTGTCTTTGTGCCCATCAATGAAATTAATGGCTTCATCCGTTAACAAATGCGTGGTATAGCCAGGAGCTGGCACATTTTCACCATTTCGCCACATTGCGGGGGAGTTCCAAAGTGCCGCCCCTGATGCATAGAAACTATATGCATAATCGAAACCTCTTTCATGAGGAGCGAAACCTGGCTCCGGTGTCGAAATCATATTATCGTGATAATCGCGAGTTTGCTTTTCTGGTGCAATTTTAGGTTTTTTCAATACCTTCGCATTATGCCATTTTCCAATACTGGCGGTGGCATAGCCATTTTCTTGGAATAATGCGGGTAATAGTTTGATATCTTGAGGAATACCTAACATCGCATCATCGTTACTGTAAGTACCAAAACTTGCAGGAGAGCGCCCAGTAAAAATACCCGCTCGTGATGGGCCACAAACAGGATGAGCCACAAATGCATTGGTCATCTTAATTCCGCCTGCAGCCATGTCCGCAACATTTGGCATCGCCGTTCTGGCCGCTTCCACCATCTTATTAATATCACCTTGATAACGCTGTGGTGATGGGCGCTGCGCAAGCTCTTTGACATCAAGGCTATCAAGCACAAAATCGAGCTGCCCTGTTCCTAAGTCATCCATAATAATCAGTAAAACATTCGGCTTTTCCGGTGTACCACCTGCATTCGCTGCAATGGGAGGTACTAAGCTACTTGCTGCTATCAGCCCTGCTAATAGGCTTTTCTTCATAGAAGGTAATCTCACAAAAATATCTCCAGATAATATTATTATTGCTTATAAGCACGCTGTATTGCGCCAAGTGCATCACTAGCTAAAGCACCACCAGATATCGCTTGACGCATTAACTGCATACCTAAAGCGGTATGATGAAAAATCTTTTTATATGAACGACATAAATAGTTATGGCGATATTTTTCACCTTCTATCGCCGTGATCCGGTGCTTAGGGCAGCCGCCATAACAAAGGCTTTGAACCTCACAGCGCTGGCAAAGACTCGTTAGCTTGTCATATTTATTTTGTCCAAAACGGACTTGCTGTTTAGAGGAGACAATACGAGAAAGGGAGTGTTGTTGTACGTTACCTAACCGATTGGCAGGGTACACATAGTGATCACAGGAGTAGACATCCCCATTAGATTCAATAATCAGCGCTTGCCCACACGTTTTAGATTGCACACAGGTTGATGCCGGATAGCCCATCCAAGTGCCTAATAAGCTATCAAATAGACGAATATAAATTTTGCCAATGTCTCCTTGGTGGATCCATTCATCAAAAACATCAGCCATAAACTGCCCATATCCCTCAGCGGGTACTGAAAATGGTGCCATCGCGGCATTTGGCCCAGGGGCATAATGGCCACCTTGAGTATGTGGAAAGCGCCTATCCACCTCAACAATGGGGATGAACTGAAAAAAAGTGGAACCCAATGCTTTCAAAGCTCGATACGTTTCTTTTCCTTTTCGCCAATTTTGGTCATTAACAACGGTTAAGGTATTAAATTCAACACCATATTCAATCAGGAGCTGAATCGCTTTCTTCACACGCTCAAAAGTTGGGTTACCATTAACGGAAATTCGATATTTATCATGAACAGCTTCTAAGCCATCAATAGATACACCGATTAAAAAACCGTGGTCTGCAAAAAACTGCGCCCATTGTCGGTTAATCGCAATAGCGTTAGTTTGCACACTATTCGTGATGATTTTTCCTTGGGCATATTGCTTTTGGTACTTAACAACACGCTCAAAAAATTCGAGCCCTGCAAGGGTTGGCTCCCCACCTTGCCATGAAAAGTCTACCTGTTCACCAGCATGGGACTGGATATAGTCTTTGATATAACGACGTAGTACGTTATCAGGCATAACGTCATGCTGGTCTTCCTTTGGTTGCTCGTGAAACACATTTTCTTTTTCAAGATAAAAACAGTATTCGCATTTAATATTGCAGCGATAACTGGTGGGTTTCGCCATCATATGAAAATAAGTGGGTTGGTTTGCAGGCATTTAAATTAATCCGAAACAGTCAGGTTATTTTTATAGCATTACGCAAAACACGAAAAATCAAAAGAGATTGAAATCACAAAATCAATAAATGAAAGAATTTGAAAGCTGATAGTTTGAGTTAGAAACGTTGAAGAACATATAAATAACACACAGTAGCCCAGTAACTTTTGTTTTTGCTTTAAAGAAACTTCTATTCCTTTCGAACTTCAATTACCACCATCGCACTTTATGCCAATTTTTGAGCTTATATTTAGCGAATTTTTTGCAAATATTGCTAATATTTATGCAAAACACAGGGGTTGCTTAGTAAAAGTACAATTATTGCTACTTTATTGATTGGATACTTTCTTATTCGAAGATATGATATTTAAAATTTGAAAATATCCGTAAGCAAACAACACACGAATCGAAACTTTGTGAAAGAGATCAAAAGTTTTGTTTTTTTTCGTTGTCGGTATTTTTTAGCGTAGTAAACTTAATTCGAAATCAAATGAAAGAAAATCATTTGGTTTCGTAAGGAGATGAAAGTGAAAGCGGCAGTTGAACGGCGCATGGAAATCCTCGACATGATTAACCAACAAGGTAAAGCACGAGTCGAAGATTTAGCCGAAATATTTAAAGTTTCAAGTGTCACCATCCGTAGCGATTTAAGCTTTCTTGAAAAGAATGGTTATGTGGTCCGCTCCCATGGGGCAGCAATTCCAAATACTGGGTTTATTGCTGAACTTAGCATCCATGAAAAACGTGGGCAGAATGCGGGCACAAAAACATTAATAGGGAAAGCAGCCGCCGCGCTCATTAATGATGGCGATACGATCATTTTAGACTCGGGGACAACGACACGAGAAATTGCGACACACTTAAAGTCGCGGGATAGCGTCGTTGTCATGACTAACGGTTTAGATGTCGCAATGGAGTTAGCAACAGCCGCTGGCGTTGATGTACTAATGACTGGCGGCGCATTGCGCAAAAATGCTTTATCGTTTTCTGGCTCACAAGCAGAAAATAGCCTCAGAAATTATCGTTTTGACAAGGTTTTTCTTGGGGTTGATGGGTTCGATTTACGCGTTGGTATCACGACACACAATGAACAGGAAGCTAGCCTTAACCGGTTAATGTGTGAAATCTCGGAAACTGTTATTGCGGTTGCTGATTCTACGAAATTTGGTAAGCGCAGCTGTCATATGATCCGTGAATTCGCTGATATTGATGTTTTGGTGACAGACTCTGGGATCCCTGATGAATATGTCCAAGAGTTGAAAAACCATAAAATTGAAGTAATCATCGTCGATAAAGAGCAATAATTCGCTAACTCCATTAACAATACAACCGTGTTGATTGTGGAGTTAGTATTAATGCATCCTTTAGAAAAGATTGTTCAGCAAAATAAACTTGGTAAACAGAATGGCATTTATTCTGTTTGCTCAGCCAACCCATTTGTTATTGAAGCTTCATTGCACCAAGCGCTGGATAATGATTCCTTTCTTTTAATTGAAGCCACATCCAATCAAGTTGACCAATTTGGTGGCTATACGGGTATGACTCCGGCTGACTTTTTCAATTATGTGGTTGAGAAAGCAGAAAAAATCAATTTTCCTCTAAATAAGCTAATTCTTGGTGGTGACCATTTAGGTCCTAACCGTTGGCAAGGGCTTAATGCCGCTGACGCCATGGATAATGCCGATATCCTAATTGAACATTACGTTGCCGCAGGGTTCAAAAAAATCCACCTTGATTGCAGTATGTCCTGTGCAGATGACCCTGTTCCACTCACGGATGAAATCGTTGCACAACGTGCCGCCCGACTCGCAGTTATTGCAGAAAAAACCGCCAAAGAAAAATTTGGCTACAGCGATATCGTTTATGTTATTGGTACGGAAGTTCCCGTACCAGGTGGAGCAACTGAAGCGCTTGAAGGTGTTGAAGTCACAGACCCACAAGCTGCGAGAAAAACCTTAGACTGCCATGCGAAAGCGTTCGAAAAAGCAGGTGTCGGTGACTGCTGGACACGTGTTATTGGCCTCGTCGTCCAACCTGGCGTGGAATTTGACCATACCGGTGTTATTGATTATCAACCCGAAAAAGCACAAGCATTAAGTAAAGTTGTTGATGACTACCCTCATCTTGTTTTTGAAGCACACTCAACCGATTACCAAACACCAGATGCTTATAAGCAACTCGTTCAAGACCACTTTGCTATTTTAAAAGTGGGCCCGGCTTTAACATTTGCTATGCGAGAAGCCCTCTATTCTCTGTGTGAAATTGAGAATGAAATGTTCCCAGCAGAACAGTGTTCTCACTTAAAAGAGAAAATGGAACAGTTGATGTGCCGTGAGCCCGAATTTTGGCAAAAATACTACCATGGTGATGCCCAGCAGCAAGCTTTTGCACGCGTTTATAGTTTTAGTGACCGTATTCGTTATTACTGGCCTGATAAAGAAATTAACCAAGCCATAGAAACGCTGATGGCTAACTTATCTTCAAAACCGATCCCGTTACCACTTTTAAGCCAATACATGCCACATCAATTCCAACAATTAAGAGAAGGCATGATCGATGGCTCAGCGAAATCCTTTATTTTTGCAAAAATTCGCGACGTACTTTCGGTATATGCCGATGCATGTAAATTTAGTCACTGAGGTTTGACATGGAATATTTAAGCTATCAAACACCTGAACTCGAAAAGCTAAACGCATTCTGGACAGCAAAAGAAATTGAGCAACAACCTGAATGCTGGGAAAAAACAAACCAGCTAATACAAGAACAACGTGCTGAAATTGATACATTTTTAGCTAAAGTGCTTCAGGCACCAGACGCACGCATTATCATGACGGGAGCTGGAACATCGGCTTTCGCAGGCCGCGCCCTTGCCCCCGTTCTAACAGGCCATTTAAAACGCCGTATTGATGCCATTGCCACCACGGATCTAGTCGCCGACCCAAAAGAATATTTAGCGGAAAACGTACCAACGTTACTAATTTCTTTTGCTCGCTCTGGCAATAGTCCCGAGAGTGTTGCTGCTCTTAATGTGGCAGAAAAATGCCTAACCCAGTGTTACCACTTAGTTTTAACCTGCAACGAGCAAGGGCAGCTATATCGTTATTGCCAAAATAATACCAATGCATTAGCCATTTTAATGCCAGAAGAATCAAATGACCGTTCATTAGCAATGACGTCAAGCTTTTCATCCATGATGATGGCTGCGCTGTGTATTTTCTTAACCGAATCCTTCTATTTGAATGAAATTAAACCCTATTTCCAAGATTATCACGACAGTTACACTCAGTTTAACCGCCGTATCCGTGAAGATTATGCAGGTAAATTTAAACGAGTCATTTATTTAGGTAGTGGTGGCCTACAGGGTCTTGCACAAGAAGCTGCCCTAAAAATGTTGGAATTAACGGCTGGTAAGGTCGTTGCTAACTTTGACACGCCTTTAGGGTTTCGCCATGGACCGAAATCTATCGTCAATAAAGAAACGTTAGTCGTGCTGTTTCTGTCAAACGATAAATACACCAGACAGTATGAGACTGACTTATTAAGAGAGGTAATTCACGATAATGCTTCAGCAAAAGTGATCGCGGTCACCTCCTCTTCTGATGACACACAAATAGAGGAAAGTTTCGTTTATATTAAAAAAATGGAGCAGTGCTCAGACTCAGCCCTATTTTTTCCTTATTTAATGTTAGCGCAGGCCTTTGCATTCCATAGTTCCATTGCACTGGGGAATACACCAGATAACCCATCTCCAACTGGAGAAATTAATCGGGTTGTTCAAGGTGTCACTATTTACCCGTTCTCATATCAAGAAGATGGCTTCATGCCTTCTTAATGATAAATATAGCTAATAATAAGAGAGCAATTATATGCACGCACCAAATATTGTCTGGACCCGAATCGATGAGCGTTTATTACATGGGCAAATTCGAATCACTTGGGGTAAACACACTGAAGCAAATTTAATTCTTGTCGCTAATGATGATGCTGCGGAAGGTCCTAATTCTGCTTTTATGCAAGCAGGGATGAAAGCGTCCGCAGGTGGAGAATATGCTGTCCGATTTTTCTCTATCGAAAAAACTATCGATGTCATTCACAAAGCGTCTCCTCGTCAAAAAATCTTTATTCTTTGCAATAACCCAACAGATGTTGCTCGCCTTGTCGAAGGTGGAGTTCCTATCACTCACTGCAACGTTGGCAATATGCACTTCCATGAAGGAAAACGCCAAATTGCCAAAACAGTGTCTGTGGATGAGCGCGACTTAGAAGCATTTCGTCGGCTTGTCGACAAAGGAGTAGCTTGCACAATTCAAAATACTCCAGACCAAACCCCCGTTAATGTTCTTACTCTCGCAACAGCATAAGCAGATTGAGATAACAACTTAACACTAAGGCGTTTAAGGAAAACTATTATGATTTATGAAGCTTCTCTCGTGGCTTTATGGGCCTTCTTTTGCGGTATAGATAAGTATGACGTTGCACTCAATATCCATCGTCCACTGATCACAGGGCCTGTTGTCGGCCTGATTATGGGTGATATGCAAGTCGGTTTAATTGCGGGTGCAACATTAGAATTAGCTTGGCTGGGGCTTGTTCCAAATGCAGGGGCTCAGCCACCTGATGTTACCTTAGGCACTATCGCCGCCGTTGCATTCGCCATTATGACCAATCAATCACCAGCGGTAGCGATGGGAATTGGTATGCCAATTGCCGTTCTCATGCAAATGATCATTATTGGCTTTTTTGCGATCACCGCATTCACTATGGGGAAAGCTGATCGCTACGCTGAAAAAGCCGATGCGGCGGGGATCTCCCGGTTATTAATCGCCACAATTACCGTTCGTTCTTTACTCTACGCGATCGTCGCCTTTGTAACGGTTTACTTCGGTGAACACGCGGCACAGTGGATTGATGAAAATACACCAAAAGTACTCCTCGAAGGCTTAGGTATTGGCGCCAAAATGGTTCCAGCAATTGGCTTCGCGATGTTGTTGAAAATCATGTGGTCAAAAGAAGTGGCTGGTGTGTTCTTTGTTGGTTTCGTTATGACCACTTATCTCAAACTGCCAATTATGGCAGTAGCAATACTCGGCGCATCTGCGGCAGCCCTGTATTACTTCTTCAGCGGTAACAACAACAAGAATAACTCACAACAAAATGAGGATTTTGAAGATGGTATCTGATAACAAGACAGCAGTAGAAACCAAAAACTTACCAGTGGAATCCTACGTTGATGGCATTGATGAGTACCAAGATACCACTGTCCGCAAAGTCATCACGAAAGGCGATCTATGGCGTTGTGCATTTCGCGGGCTATTTATGGAAGGTAACTTTAACTTTGAACGTATGCAGGGGGGAGGCTTTGCATTCTCCATCATCCCAGCCCTACGCAAAATTCATGGTAATAACAAACGCGATTATGCAACTGCACTGAAAAATCACTTACAGTTTTTCAATGCGAGTCCAAAATTATTTACTTTCTTACTTGGTACTGCCGTTGCCATGGAAGAGAACAAAGAGAAGCCTTCTACTGTCAACGTAATGAAAGTGGCAGGTATGGGGCCAACAGGTGGAATTGGCGATGCTATCGACCATATGACATTGATGCCACTGACTTTAGCATTAGGTGCATCTATCGCAATGGAAGGCTCAATTGCCGGCCCATTTGTTTTCTTCTTTTTGTACCAAATTGTTCACTTTTTTGTCTATTTTGGCTTGATGTTCATGGGATATCGCGCAGGTACTGCGGCGATGGTTAACATGAGCGACGCAACAGAAAAATTAGCGAAAGCCGCCAACATCATGGGGATTTTTGTGATTGGGGCACTTTCCGCCACTTTCATAAAAGTACAAACCACCGCTGCTGTTGAGGTAGGTGGCAAGGTGGTCGAACTACAAACCGCCTTGTTCGACAAAATCATGCCTAACTTACTCCCTCTGTGCCTTGTCTTTTTGATGTTCAAAATGGTGAAAGGGACAGGTTTCTGGGCAAAACCGCCGGTGCTTATCTTCTCTGTCTTGGCCTTCGGTGTTATTGGCCATGTACTCGGTGTGATGTAACAGAATCGTATTAAATTGTTTTTAGGTGGGTAGCCAAGTTACCCACCAGCAAGGAGTTATCAATGATTGGTTTGATTGTTTCTGGGCACATTAATTTTGCGAGCGGTATGGCTTCCGCTGTCAAAGCCATCGCAGGTGAACAGGAAAATATGGTGTTTATTGATTTTGTTGAAACCCTTTCTCCCGACGAATTGGAACAACAAATGCGAGCAGCAATGAGTGCCATGAATTGTGAACAAATACTTTTTCTCACCGACCTTCCTGGTGGAACCCCTTGTAACCGCGCTATGGCAATTATGATGGAAGATAAATCCGTTGAAGTTTTAGCTGGCGTTAATCTACCGATGATTGTCAATGCGGCATTGGAACGTGAAGGGGTTGATGCAAAAGAACTTCTTTCTATCTTACACGATATTGGCACAAGTAGTATTCAAGATCTACGTCAACAACTGGCTATGATGTCAGAGCCTGAATGTGAAGAAGATGGCCTATGAAACAGCAATATGCCATTTTAGCGGATCGTACCTTTACACCTGAGGGAATTCGCTATCAACAGTATGTTCGAGTGTGCAACGGTGTTATACAGGAAATTACGGATACCGCCCCCGAACACTGCCCAGTCATCCGTCTTGAAGGGCGCTCCTTACTACCGGGGTTTGTTGATATCCATATTCATGGTCGTGCTGGCGCAGACGTCATGGATGCAAGCCAACAAGGGTTGCAAACCATCGCTGATGCATTAGTCAAAACCGGTGTTGTGGCTTGGGTGGGAACCACCGTCACCGCACCAATGGATGATATCAAACGCGCACTCACCCAAGTGAGTGACTTTATCGCCAAGCCGCAAACATCAGGAGCCCAGTTAGTCGGCAGTTTTTTAGAAGGCCCTTACTTCACTGAACGTCATCGAGGCTCACATCCTGTTAAGTACTTAAAATCGCCTACCATTCATGAATTGGAAGACCTTGTGCAATGTGCTAATCACACACTTTTGCGAGTTGCTGTTGCACCTGAAGCAGAAGGTGCCATTGAGGCTATTGATTGGTTAGTACAACACAATATTAAGACCAGTGTTGCACATACTGCCGCTGATTTCATACAAACCAGTCTCGCATTTTCACATGGTGCAGATTGTGGCGTACATCTTTATAACGGCATGACGGGTTTACATCATAGAGAGCCCGGTTGCTGTGGTTCAGTGTTGTACCACGATGTCCTTGCGGAGCTGATTGCCGATGGCATTCATGTTCACCCCGTCATGATGCAGCTAGCTTATCGAATGAAAGGTTATCAGCAGCTCGCTTTAATTACAGATTGTATGCGAGCTGGGGGCTTACCGGATGGCGATTATCTCCTTGGGGCACAGACGGTGAAGGTCACTCAAGGGCAAGCTCGTACAGCTGATGGCTCTCTTGCGGGTAGTACATGTAGCCTTGATAAAGCATTGCGCAACATGGTGCAACTCGCGCATGTTCCTGAATGGGAAGCCGTACAAATGGCTACTTCGGTTCCCGCTCAATACCTTGGAATCGATGACCAATTTGGTTACATCCGAGTTGGGGGTCAAGCTAATTTTGCCGTTGTTGATAACAATTTTTATCTAACAGACACATTCATCAGAGGTGAACACGTTCACTCTGTATTCGGGGATACCGACCATTAAAGTCGGTTACCTATCAGTAAATCATGAGGTATTTATAATGGAAATTCGTCAACCAATTCACAGTGAGCATGCAAAAACACTTGATACTGAAGGCTTACGCAAACAGTTCCTGATCGAGAATTTGTTCCGTGAAGGGGAAATGAATCTCACTTATAGCCATATCGACCGCATTATTGTGGGTGGCATTGTTCCAACACAAAAACCACTCGCTCTAATGGCAGGAAAAGCATTAGGCGTTGAGTTCTTTCTTGAGCGTCGTGAGCTGGGTGCAATTAATATTGGGGGCGCAGGTCAAGTTATCGTTGATGGCCAATCCTATGATATCGCACCAAAAGAAGCTATTTATATTGGTATGGGAGCCAAATCTGTCGAGTTTATCAGTACTGATACGACTACCCCTGCACGTTTTTATATGAACTGTGCACCTGCACACCATACCTACCCAACACGCAAAATTACTATCGAACAAGCTTCACCAGAAAAATTAGGTAATGTAGAGAATTGTAACGTTCGTACCATCTATAAATTCTTACACCCATCTATTTTACCAACCTGCCAATTATCAATGGGCATGACAGTACTCGAGCCCGGTAGCTTATGGAATACCATGCCATGCCATACCCATGAACGTCGCATGGAAGTGTATCTATATTTCAATATGAAAGAAGACAACGTTGTTTTCCATTATATGGGTGAGCCTTCGGAAACACGCCACATTGTTGTTCGTAATGAACAAGCCGTCATTAGCCCAAGTTGGTCTATTCACTCAGGCGTGGGAACTGCTGCTTATACATTTATTTGGGGAATGGTTGGGGAAAATCAGGTGTTCCACGATATGGATCATGTCGCCATGAAAGATCTGAAATAACCCTTTTATCTTTTTTAACATAATAAAAAACGATGTGGCAGTACTGTCACATCGTAAGTGAGGTACAGATGAACTTATTTGATTTAACAGGAAAAGTTGCGATTGTCACTGGATGTAATACCGGTTTAGGTCAAGGAATGGCAATTGGTTTAGCACAAGCAGGCGCAGATATTGTTGGAGTTGGCATCCAAGATGCTCCTGATACACGCGCTCAAGTCGAAGCTTTAGGCCGTAAGTTTCACTACATTATTATGAATTTAATGGAACAAGACGGGTTACAAACTTTGGTTGATGATGCGGTATCCGCCATGGGTCATATCGATATTCTTGTTAATAATGCAGGTATTATTCGCCGAGAAGATTTATTAGAGTTTAGTGAAAAAGATTGGGACGATGTGATTAATATTAATCAAAAAACCTTATTCTTTTTATCTCAACGTGTTGCACGCCAATTCGTGAAGCAAGGTAATGGTGGGAAAATTATTAATATTGCCTCAATGCTCTCGTTCCAAGGTGGTATTCGGGTTCCATCTTACACTGCAAGTAAGTCAGCCGTCATGGGGCTCACTCGTGCTCTCGCTACCGAGCTTTCCCAATACAACATTAATGTGAATGCGATTGCCCCAGGTTACATGGCAACAGACAACACGGCAGCACTGCGCGCTGATGCAGATCGCAACGCAGCTATCTTAGAGCGCATTCCTGCGGGCCGTTGGGGAACTCCTGAGGATTTAGCAGGGCCAGCCATCTTTTTAGCCTCCAAAGCAAGTGACTATATTAATGGTTATACCATTGCTGTTGATGGTGGCTGGTTAGCTCGCTAACCCATCTGGAGAAAATAATGGAACAATCATCATTACCAAAACCATTACAACGTAATACGGTTTTAGATGATATGAAACGGGTTTACCGTTATCAATCAAAAAACCAAGTACGCAGTGTACTTCGTCGTAGTGGCAAAACCCGTTTTATTAAAGATACGGACTGGGAACGTGGTGTTCTGTGGTCTTGTGTTGCTGCTGCATGGCAAGCAACACAGGATAACGAATATCTCGCTGGTGTATTGGATTACACATTACATACTGGATTTCGTACAGGACCTAACCCACGTTTTGCCGATGACCATGTCTGTACTCAAGCCTATTTAGCTGTAAGTTCGCAATTTGATCATCCAGAAGTCCTTGAACCCACTATTAATGCATTCAACCTTATGTTAGCAGAGCCAAAACCAGGTCGAGAAGACTGGTGGTGGTGTGATGCACTCTTCATGGCTCCCCCTGCTTTTGCCGCGTTATCAGCTAAAACAAATGACAATCGCTACTTAGACTACATGCATACCGCTTATTGGGATGCGATAGAACATTTGCGTGATCCTGAAACTGGCTTAATTTATCGCGATTATCGCTACATTCCTGATGGCAAGGGTGGTGAATTACGTGAAAAAAATGGTGAAAAAGTATTTTGGAGCCGAGGTATTGGTTGGGTCATTGCGTCTATCCCACGTATTTTACAATCGTTACCTAAAGAGTTCCCTGCCCGCCAGCAATATGTAAATTTATTTACCGAGCTAATGGAAACTGTCATTCAATACCAACAAGAAGACGGTTTCTGGCGCACTAGTTTACTTGATCCCCAAAGCTTCCCTGCCCCTGAAAGTAGTGCCGCTGCATTATTTTGCTATGGATTAGCGTGGGGCTTAAACCAAGGTTTACTGGAAGAAGCACGCTACTTGCCTTTGCTCGAAAAATCATGGTGTGCACTACAAAGCTGTATTCACCCCAATGGAATGCTAGGTTGGGTACAGCTTCCGGCGTTCAACCCACGAGATGTCAAATATGACCATAATATGGATTATGGAGCTGGAGCCTATTTATTAGCAGCAAGTGAAGTTATTAAACTCAAAATTTAATTCATTACAACCCGATTTACCATTGCTCAAGTTGTCATTTCATTACTTTCTTTTGGCCAATTTATTGGCCATTTTTCTTGTTTTTCAGTATTTATTCTTTTCTCTTCTTTGCAAACCGGCAATAAAAAACCCACGATCACTCGTGGGCAAATATATATTTATATGACAAATGATATTACCAAGTATATTGAATACCCACACGGAATCGTGTTTGACGGTCACTTGAAAACCTATTTTCTTTCACATTGCCCACTTCAACAAATGGGCGCCATAAAGCACCATCATCTGCTTTAATATCATAACGAAGGCGAACGTTGTGTTGATAATCGAATTTTTTATCATTGTAAAGAGGTTGAGCGTTGTCAGCCATTTCCCACATTAAATCCAATTGATACTGTAAATCTAAGTTACCCCATTTGTAACCTATCCAGCTATCAAACTCTTGGATTTTAGAGTGATAATTACTGCCATTTTCTCCTACTTGACCATAATCCCACACTTTCCATTTATAACGGCCTTGTAAACGAATACCATTATCGAATGTATAATTTAAACGAACATAAGGAACATAAACTAAACCTAATTTATCGAAATCAAGAGAAGCACCGACAAGCCCCACTAAATTTGGATTCAATTTTGTATAATAAAAAGCTGAAAATTCCGAACCATCAATTTTCATTGCGTCATAAGCACCATCTTTATTTCCATAGCGTGCATCTAACTCAAATCCAATATTTTTCCCTGTATCCAAAAAAGCTTTAATTCTATCTCCGCTTTTCCCTGATGCATCTAAATATTGATGACGATATTCAATTGTTGTTTTATAGTTATTTGCGAGAGCATATTGTGATGAAATTGAAAATAACACTGCACTAGCAATAATTAATTTTTTCATTATCTTTATTCCAAAGCTGTGTACTATTTAAGCACGAGGATAGTGATTCCCTGTTTTATTAGAGAATAATATTTTCATTTTTTTAATTAATGCCACCTAGTTTATTAGGTGGCAAAAAATGATTTATTTAACTTCACAAGCTGAAACTTTTTTATTTAATTTATTTGTTGTTGCTGTAATAAACTCTGTTGGTCTCCAAGAATCACCGGTTTTTTCTAACCACGGTATAAGCTCTTCTTTAATTAATTTATCAATAATGGGTTTGTTCTCATCTGCCACATTTTTCATTTGATAAGGATCATTTACATTATCATAAAGCGTATATTTCAGTGGTTGCCCATCCTGACGGTCAATAACCAATGTATGTGTTTTCGTTCTCACGCCACGTTTACCAAACGAAGGTTCACCATACGGAATAAATAAATAAAGTTGAGAGTTAGCGACTTCCCCCTCACCAGTGACTACACGTTCAGCTAAATTACTTCCTTCAACTGAGCCAGGGATCCATTGCTCTAACCCCAATAAACCTAGAATCGTTGGGTAGATATCCGGCGCTGACATTAATGCATCATCTTGCCCTGGTTGAATTTTACCCGGTAACCGAAACATCATCGGAACACGCATCGACTCATCATAAGGGTTATTTTTTGTCGGCTGGCCATTTGCGCCAAGACAACTACCATGATCAGAGAAAAAAACAACCAATGTATTATCCGCAAGCCCTTGTTTTTCAAGCTCATCAACGATGCGACCAAATTGTTCATCAACGCCGTTTACCATCGCCAGATATTCTTTGAAATATTGAGGTCCATAGCCTTCTTGGTATTCCACATCCCATTTAACATTTGGCCGAGTATTTAACTCTTGCGAGGTTTTTCCTTTATAGGCATCGAGATACTTTTGTGGAACTTGGTCATACGGTGAATGCGGAGGGTTCATAGAAACAACCAGCGCAAATGGCTTGGTATTATCACGGTACTGCCCATTTTTATTTTGTAAGAATTTTATGGCTATATCCGCTTCGTGCTCTGGTCCCCATTGGTCTACATAAATCGGTTTTTCCCGTGGTGTATTATTGGCCCAATACATCGGTTTCATATGCAGATCATATGTGCCGTAGGAGTACCAAAAATCAAAGCCATGGCGGCGGTTTGGAGCTGCCCATTCATTCCAATAACGACCTTCCATTGGGTTATTATAGCTTTCAATAAAAGGTGCATATGGCGCATCTAAATGCCATTTACCAATATACCCCGTGCTGTAATCCAATGATTTCAAAACATCAGACCAACAATTGGCATAAGGTGATAAATCAATCCCTACCTTTCCACCATAATCATGTGCGTTGCCTGTAATACCGTTACGAACAGGATATTGCCCAGTCATAAACATGCCACGGAATGGGGAACATAATGGGTAATTGGATGCCATCTGCGTCATGACTTTCGCTTGTTTGGCAAACTTATTTAAATTAGGGGTAATTGACGGATCTTCTCCCATAAATTGTAATGCGTGGGCACGCATCTCATCAGGGAATACTATCAATAAGTTAGGAGCGTTATCGGGTCGGTAAGGCTTAATATTTGAAGGTTTTCCATCATTGGCTAAAATGGGACTAGAAACCGACATTGCTGCACCGCTGGCTGCTAATCCTTTTATAAAGGTTCTGCGCGAAACAGTCATTGCTTCATCCTCTTTTGTTTACGTTTTCTTTCGTTTCTGATTAGAACATATTATTTATACTTTTGCATAATATCAAAAAGTAAGTGATCGAAAATATCAAAATTCAAGTGGAGATCACAAAAAGTAATCAATTCGTAGAAAACAAGTCAATTGCCCCACAATAAAGATATGATGCAAACTTATGATAATCAAAAGTAACATACTGATTTTTAATAAAAATAAATAATTCAGAGATGCTAAGCACAGAAGTAAAATTTTGTTTGAAAATTACATATCAAATGATGAAGAAATACCTGCCAGTAAATCTTCATTTGCTTTCAATGCAAAAAAGTAGAGATGATACGAAACAAGACAAAAGAAAATTTTTATCACTATACTGCAAAAAACAGTCAGTATAAGAGTCATTATAAAATTGACTCAATTATCTACATGAAAGGCAAAGAAATAAAATATCAAAATATGATTTTAAGCATTCATTCCATCTAATTTTCTATTAATTTTGCTAATTAAAATTTTTTATTTCTAGGAAAAATTATCTTTTGAACATCTAACAGCAATATATATTAATTAAATTTAAGATAGGATAGGATAGGATAGGATAGGATAGGATAGGATAGGATAAGCTTAAAATAAGGTGTTAAATCAAAAACACATCACGAAAGAATATTCTTACGATTTAATATCAATAATTTAACAATATTATTTAAGACGAAAAATAAGGCAGGAGTAAAGTCGTCCATTTTAATTCATTATTCGAATAATGCCACTATTAATTATCAATTTTATATTCTCACTAACATTTCTTAGAAAAATTCAACAGGTCTGATATTCAGAATATCTTTAATTGTGATACAAGAATAATACTGTGAAATGAAATTACAGCCACAGATATAACTAATGTAAAACGCATTCTATAAGATGCTGGGGAATAAAAAGAATGAATATTGTTGAGCGGTTTATTTCTTATACCAAAATTAACACCACCACTGATAGGGAAAAGGGTGCGGCAGGAATTATGCCTTCCTCAGAAGGACAACGCGTCCTTGCGAAACAGCTGGTCCAAGAGTTAGAAGCTCTGGGCGTTGAAGATATTAAGCTGCGTGACACAGCTATTGTCACCGCAACTTTGCCTTCCAATCTTGATTATGATGTCCCAACCGTCGCTTTCTTCGGCCATTTAGACACTAGCGCAGAACAAACCAATGATACTAAAGCACAAATTTTGCCATACACCGGTGAAGATTTATGCATGAATAAAGAACTTAATATTTATCTACGTAAGAGTGAGTTCCCTGAATTAGTGAATTACATTGGTGATGACATAATTGTCACTGATGGAACTAGCCTATTAGGTGCTGACGATAAAGCGGCAATTGCCTCTATCATGGATATGCTGCAATACTTTAAGCAAAATCAAGAAATTAAGCACGGCACCATTAAAATTGGTTTCGTTCCAGATGAAGAGCAAGGCCTCCGTGGCGCAAAAGTCTTTGATGTTAAAGAGTTTGGTGCTGATTTTGCCTATACTTTGGACTGCTGCGGTATCGGTGAACTGGTGTATGAAAACTGGAACGCAGGTGATGCCGAAATCATCTTTACGGGTAAATCGGCTCATCCAATGTCCGCAAAAGGCAAACTGGTTAACTCATTATTAATGGCACAAAAATTTATTGCCATGTTACCGGGTGGTGAAGCTCCTGAGTATACCGATGGACGCGAAGGCTATTATTGGGTGAAACAAATGTCAGGTAACAGCGCCCGTACTGTTTTAAAAATGGATGTGCGTGATTTTACCGAAGACGGCTATCGCAAACGTATGGCTTTCTTAAAACAATTAGCAGAGAGCTGCGAAAGCCTTTGGGGAAGCGAAAGTGTTGTTTGTAAGCTATCAGACCGCTACTCTAACGTTTACAATAGCCTACAAGGTGATAACCGTTACCCTATTGATATTGCCGTTGATGCCTACCAAGCTTGTGGTATCACTCCAAAAGTCATTCCTATGCGTGGGGGTTATGATGGAGCTGCATTATCGCAAAATGGATTGCCTTGCCCTAATATCTTCACAGGCGCACATAACTTCCATTCAATCTATGAATATTTACCCGTTAAATCCCTACATGCCGCCAGCGATGTATTAAAACAAGTGGTACAAATCACCGCAGAACGCTTCAAACCAGGAGCTAAAGCATGATCCCAATTCTAACGGTTCTGATTATCGTTGTTTTGGTTGCGCGATTTATTTTGAAGGGGTACAAAGCTGAGCCAGTACTATTAATCGCTGGCTTAGTATTGATGATATTCACCCTAGCCCTTGGCTGGGGTCCTATCCTCCCTAAAAATGTCGCCACCACCGGTATCACTTGGCTCGACCCATTTGAAGTCATGCGAGATTTATTCAGTAGCCGCGCAGCGGATCTCGGTTTAATGATCATGGCATTGATGGGCTTTGCGCACTATATGGACCATATCGGTGCCAATGAAGCGGTAGTACGTGTTGCAACTAAACCACTGAAAAATATGCGTTCACCTTATGTACTGCTATTTTTCTCTTTCTTGCTGGCAAGTATCTTGCAATTAGCTATCCCATCAGCAACAGGCTTAGCCGTATTATTAATGGGAACCATGTTCCCAATTATGATTGGTTTGGGATTATCACCTGCTTCTGCGGCTGGGGTTATCGCAACTTCTCTTGGGGTGGCTTATACACCAACCGCGATTGATGCCATTCGTGGTGCGAAAGCGGTCGATATGTCTGTCGTTGAGTATGTGCTTTACTATCAAGGGCCAGCGGCATTAGCCACTGTATTGGTCGTCGGTATTACCCATATTTTCTGGCAACGTCACTGTGACCGAAAACAAGGTTTCGTACCTGAAATTGGTAAAGCCGTTCAGTCACATGAAAAAGAAGAAATTACTAAGTCAGTTCCTGGATATTATGCACTTCTTCCTATGCTCCCCATTATTATGGCAGTAGGAACGTCCAATTTGTTCTTTTCCGGTATTCACTTAGATGTTGTGACTATCGTGCTGATTGCGATGGCCATTTGCATGGTGATTGAAACACTTCGCGTACGTAATTTTAAAGCGGTTTGTAATGGCTTCCAAACATTTCTAAATGGTATGGGTCATGCATTCAGTAATGTGGTCGGCTTATTGGTTGCCGCTGGAGTGTTCGCTCATGGTATTAAAGTCAGTGGAGCAATTGACCAACTGATTTTAGGTGCTGAATCCGTCGGCTTGCCACCATTTGCCATGGCGATTGTGTTCGCACTCGTCACACTTGCCGCTGCTATTATTATGGGTTCAGGTAATGCGCCATTCCTCGCGTTCGTTGAGTTAATTCCACAAATTGCACATAGTATGGGCGTTAACCCTATTGCAATGATTTTACCAATGCAACAAGCCTCACACATGGGCCGAGGTATGTCCCCAGTCGCGGGGGTAATCATTGCCGTATCCAGTGGTGCAAAACTGCAGCCATTTGATGTGGTAAAACGAACCGCCGTGCCGCTGATGGTAGGTTTTGTGGCTCACTGTGCGATCATTGGTATTTTTTACTAATTACTATATTTATCATTCACATAATTAAAGCGGGAAATATTCCCGCTTTTACTTTTTCTAGCTAACCAATTCTAATGTTTACACTGACAATCTGAGTGGTCATCATGCTTGGGATCAGGGCAGCAAGAATCTATGGTCTTTTTTATAATATCAGACAATGTATTCACAGTATTTATAATGAGTGGCAAGTTTTCACAGACAGAATCACACTCTGAAAGCCTTCGATCTGGTTTGGCTGGTGGTATTAAGCTATCACATAATATTTCCTGTAAAACCAACGAGAAATTTGCAATCCCTGTGGTGTAAATGTACGCACGTCCGTCGGTTTCTTTGGCTAGTCGTTCATACTCCCTCGTCACGTTATCTCTATCAGCAAGAGTCGGAAAACGATCTAGATTTGTTGGGCTATCATCCGGTGTACCTTGGTAGGTATACACCTTAATTCCTCTTTCTTGAGCGACAGATATGGCTTCATTATTTTTTGCAATCGCAGCACGAGTAAGAATTCCGCCGCCACCTTCCATCC
This sequence comes from Providencia sp. PROV182, assembly GCF_028480325.1. NCBI lineage: Bacteria > Pseudomonadati > Pseudomonadota > Gammaproteobacteria > Enterobacterales > Morganellaceae > Providencia > Providencia sp. PROV182. Next base: position 49,414 of record NZ_JAMPOL010000032.1, read on the forward strand.
CTTCATCACCCAACACAAAAATAGCCCTACGCGCATCATCACGCCAATCAAAATGTTTACTAATATCAATAACCGCGCGACATAAATCTTCTTTATTTCCAGCATGATCTCGTCCATCGGATTCTTTAAACGGCAATCTTGCTTGTAGATCCCTTTCGTTCGCACCGATCTTAATTAAATATTCACTGGCAGATTGATCAAACTTCGTATTTGCCCAAGTCCCTTCGATACCTAAAAATGTCGCCCGAAGGTGAGATGGACACTTTGCTGATGCCGCCTCAATCGTCGCATCAATCTGTTTACTTAAATCCCCTGCCTCATCAGACATTGAGCCACTAGTATCAATAACAACAACTAAATCTAATGCAATTTGCCCGTTTCCCGTCACTATCTGAGATGTATTTATGGCCCCTAATGAGTCTGATAATATTCCATGATAAGCCGAGAGATTAGCTTGATTCACATCAACCTGTTCATTTGTCTTTTTTTTATCCATCGCATATTCCTATTAAATAATTTAAAAATAATTTTTATTACCGTTTATTTTTAGCCAAGCAATTTATTATTCATTTTTTTTACTGCTGGATATATTTTAAAAATAGAAATACGCGTTACATATTCAGATAAACCTAAGACATAAAAAAAGCCAGTACCTTTCGGCACTGGCTTTTGTCAGGCGTTTTACAGTGAAATCAGAAATTAGTTCTGGTTGTCACTGCTAAAACCTGCATTTAACAGCTCAGCTAAGTTTGCTGTTGCTTCGTCTGCACTGACTTGTGGTGCATCCACAACGTCGTTCAGATGACGGCGGCGGATACGGTCTTGGTGATACGCAAAACCAGTACCTGCTGGGATCAGGCGTCCAACAATTACGTTTTCTTTCAGACCACGTAATTCGTCACGTTTACCCGCAACTGCGGCTTCAGTCAGTACGCGTGTCGTTTCTTGGAACGATGCTGCTGAGATAAAGGATTCTGTTGCCAGAGATGCCTTAGTAATACCCAACAGGTCACGAGCAAAGTTCGCTGGAATTTTGCCTTCTTGTTCCAGTTTACGGTTAGAAACTTTAACACGTGAGTACTCGACTTGTTCACCTTCGAGGAATTCAGAACTTCCTGCATCCGCGATAGTCACTTTACGCAGCATCTGACGAACGATAACTTCAATGTGTTTATCGTTAATCTTAACGCCTTGTAAGCGGTAAACTTCCTGAACCTCGTTAGTGATATAACGCGTAACAGCATGGACACCACGCAGACGCAGAATATCGTGTGGAGATTCTGGACCATCGGAAACCACGTCACCGCGTTCAACGATCTCACCTTCGAACACGTTGAGTTGACGCCATTTAGGGATCATCTCTTCGTACGGATCGCTACCATCTAATGGTGTGATAACCAGACGACGTTTCCCTTTGGTTTCTTTACCAAACGAGATAATACCGCTGATTTCAGCCAAGATTGCAGGCTCTTTCGGACGACGTGCTTCGAACAAGTCAGCTACGCGTGGTAGACCACCCGTGATATCTTTAGTACCCACAGATTCTTGTGGAATACGCGCTAAGGTATCACCGACGTTGATTGCGATGCCATCATCTAACTGAACAATTGCTTTACCCGGTAAGAAGTACTGAGCAGGCATGTCCGTGTTAGGAATAAGAACATCGTTACCATTTGCGTCAATAACACGTAGTGCAGGACGCAGGTCTTTACCACCACTGGTACGTTCCGCAGTATCCAGAACAACGATTGAAGACAGACCGGTTAATTCGTCAGTCTGACGCGTCATTGTTTGGCCATCAAGCATGTCAGAGAAGCTGATAATACCCGATACTTCACTGACAACTGGCATTGTATGTGGATCCCAGTTCGCAACAGTTTCACCGCCCGTTACTGCATCGCCATCGCCTTTCGTCAAGTGCGCACCGTAAGGGACTTTATAGCTTTCTTTCGTACGACCGAATTCATCAATCAGACGCAGTTCTGTATTACGTGAAGTAATAACCAGTTTGCCTTCTGAGTTCGTAACGAATTTAGCGTTAACCAGTTTCAGGGTACCTGTGTTACGGACTTGAATGCTAGATTCTGCCGCCGCACGAGATGCCGCACCCCCGATGTGGAACGTACGCATCGTTAACTGTGTACCCGGCTCACCGATTGACTGTGCCGCGATAACCCCGATAGCTTCACCTTTATTGATGATATGACCACGAGCAAGGTCACGACCATAACAGTGAGCACACACACCGAAGTCAGTTTCACAACTTACAACTGAACGAACTTTAACGCTGTCGACTGAGTTAGCTTCTAACAGGTCACACAGTTTTTCGTGCAGTAATGTATTACGTGGAACCAGAATGTCTGCCGTTCCTGGGATCAGGATATCTTCTGCAGTCACACGACCCAATACACGCTCACGCAGTGGTTCTTTAACGTCGCCACCCTCGATAACCGGAGTCATCAGGATACCTTCGTGAGTTCCACAGTCGTCTTCAGTCACAACCAAGTCCTGTGCAACGTCAACTAAACGACGAGTCAGATAACCGGAGTTCGCTGTTTTCAATGCGGTATCGGCAAGACCTTTACGCGCACCGTGCGTAGAAATAAAGTACTGGAGAACGTTCAGACCTTCACGGAAGTTTGCCGTGATTGGTGTTTCGATGATGGAGCCATCTGGCTTAGCCATCAGACCACGCATACCTGCTAGCTGACGAATCTGAGCTGCAGAACCACGAGCACCGGAGTCGGCCATCATAAAGATACTGTTGAAAGAAACTTGTTGTTCTTCGACGCCATCACGGTTAATAACCGCTTCAGTCGACAAGTTTTCCATCATCGCTTTAGCAACACGTTCGTTTGCTGCTGCCCAGATATCGATAACTTTGTTGTAACGTTCGCCTGCTGTAACCAGACCAGACTGGAACTGTTCCTGAATTTCTGCAACTTCGGCTTCTGCTTCGGCGATGATCCCAGCTTTTTTCTCTGGAATAACCATATCGTCGATACCAACTGATGCACCAGAACGTGCCGCATAGGCAAAACCGGTATACATGATTTGGTCAGCAAAAATAACAGTAGGCTTCAGGCCCAGAACACGGTAACAGGTGTTCAGCATTTTGGAGATAGCTTTCTTACCTAACGCTTGGTTTACCAGAGCATAAGGCAGACCTTTCGGTACGATCATCCATAAAATTGCACGACCAACAGTAGTGTCAACTAAACCAGTGTTGATTGTAATGTTACCTTCCGAATCTTTTACTTCTTCAGTGATACGGACTTTAACGCGGGCATGCAGTGACGCATGACCTGAACGGTAAACACGCTCAGCTTCTTTAGGACCGGCTAATACCATGCCCTCGCCTTTCGCGTTTACGCAGTCACGTGTCATGTAGTAAAGACCCAATACAACGTCCTGAGAAGGAACGATGATCGGCTCACCACTTGCAGGTGACAGGATGTTGTTAGTCGACATCATCAACGCACGTGCTTCTAACTGAGCTTCCAGAGTCAGAGGAACGTGTACCGCCATTTGGTCTCCATCGAAGTCGGCGTTATATGCCGCACAAACGAGTGGGTGCAATTGGATAGCTTTACCTTCGATAAGAATAGGTTCGAAAGCTTGGATACCCAGACGGTGAAGTGTTGGTGCACGGTTCAACATGACTGGGTGTTCACGGATGACTTCATCCAAGATATCCCAAACAACCGCTTCTTCGCGCTCAACCATTTTCTTCGCAGCTTTAATGGTTGTAGCCAGACCACGTAATTCTAATTTGCCATAGATAAATGGTTTGAATAACTCAAGAGCCATTTTCTTCGGCAGACCGCACTGATGCAGGCGCAGGTATGGACCTACGGTGATAACAGAACGACCTGAGTAGTCAACACGCTTACCAAGTAAGTTCTGACGGAAACGACCTTGTTTACCTTTGATCATATCGGCCAAAGATTTCAGAGGACGTTTGTTAGAACCAGTGATTGCGCGACCACGACGACCGTTATCTAACAGGGCGTCAACCGCTTCTTGCAGCATACGTTTTTCGTTACGTACGATGATGTCTGGCGCAGCCAGATCCAGAAGACGTTTCAGACGGTTATTACGGTTGATTACGCGACGATACAGATCGTTCAGATCTGATGTTGCGAAACGACCACCATCCAGTGGAACTAATGGACGCAGATCCGGTGGTAATACTGGTAATACGTTTAAGATCATCCACTCTGGTTTGTTACCAGATTGAATAAATGCTTCCAGCAGTTTGATACGCTTAGTCAGCTTCTTACGCTTAGTCTCAGAATTAGTTTCGTTTAACTCTTCACGCAGCGTTTCACACTCGTTCTCAAGATCGAGGTTTTTCAGCAGGCCTTGGATTGCTTCCGCACCCATTTTCGCATCAAATTCGTCACCGAACTCTTCCAACGCATCTAAATATTGCTCTTCTGTCAGAATCTGTGCACGCTCAAGGCTAGTCATACCGCCTTCAACAACCACATATGATTCAAAGTACAGAACGCGTTCGATATCACGCAGTGGCATATCAAGCAGCAAACCGATACGGGATGGCAGTGATTTTAAGAACCAAATGTGTGCAGTCGGAGATGCAAGTTCAATGTGACCCATGCGCTCACGACGGACTTTGGTCTGTGTAACTTCTACGCCACACTTCTCACAAATCACACCGCGGTGTTTTAAACGTTTGTACTTACCGCACAGACATTCATAGTCTTTTACTGGCCCGAAAATACGCGCACAGAAAAGACCGTCACGCTCAGGTTTGAACGTACGGTAGTTAATGGTTTCTGGCTTTTTAACTTCACCGAATGACCATGAACGGATCATATCAGGTGATGCCAGAGCAATCTTGATAGCATCAAACTCTTCGGTCTTGGTTTGCGCTTTCAGAAACTTTATTAAGTCTTTCACAAAATGCTCCTGTCGGAGTTAGACCTGTCAGGTGAGTATTCAAAGACACTCTCCCCAAATCCCAGTGCTTACATGTGCCGGAAAGCAAGCTTTCCGGCATAAAACGAATTACTCGTCTTCCAGCTCGATGTTGATACCCAGTGAACGGATTTCTTTCAGCAATACGTTGAAAGATTCCGGCATACCAGGTTCCATCTGATGGCTACCATCGACGATGTTTTTATACATCTTCGTACGGCCGTTAACGTCATCCGATTTAACTGTAAGCATTTCTTGAAGAGTATAGGCTGCACCGTATGCTTCCAGTGCCCACACTTCCATCTCCCCGAAACGCTGACCACCGAACTGCGCTTTACCACCCAGCGGTTGCTGAGTAACCAAGCTGTAAGAACCTGTTGAACGGGCATGCATCTTATCGTCAACCAAGTGGTTCAGTTTCAGCATGTACATGTAGCCGACAGTAACTTGACGCTCAAAACGCTCGCCAGTACGACCATCGAATAATGTAATCTGACCTGAAGTCGGCAGACCGCCCAGTTTCAGCAGTTCTTTGATTTCTTTCTCTTTCGCACCATCAAATACTGGTGTTGCAATTGGCATACCTTTTTTCAGGTTCTCAGCCAAACGCATAACTTCTTCGTCAGTGAAAGTGTTCAAATCAACTTTCTGGCGTGGATCATCACCTAAATCGTATGCTTTTTGGATAAACTCACGCAGTTTGGCAACTTCTTCTTGCTGTTTAAGCATAGCATTGATTTTCTCACCAATACCTTTCGCTGCCATCCCTAAGTGGGTTTCCAAAATCTGACCGATGTTCATACGTGATGGTACGCCCAGCGGGTTCAGAACGATATCAACTGGGTTACCGTTTTCATCGTAAGGCATGTCTTCAACTGGGTTGATTTTTGAGATAACACCTTTGTTACCATGGCGACCCGCCATTTTATCACCCGGTTGGATCTGACGTTTAACAGCCAGATAAACCTTAACAATTTTCAGTACACCCGGTGCTAAGTCATCACCTTGAGTAATTTTACGACGTTTTGCATCGAGTTTTTTCTCGAACTCAGATTTCAGTTCGTCATACTGTTCAGCTAATTGCTCTAACTGGTTTTGCTTCTCTTCGTCTGCTAAAGATAACTCTAACCAACGGTCGCGAGGCAGTTTGTCCAGTTTTTCAGCTTCAATTCCGCCGTTAACCAGTACAGAACGGATACGTGCAAACAGGCCAGCTTCGAAAATACGCAGCTCTTCTGTTAAGTCTTTCTTCGCATCACGTAACTGAGTTTCTTCGATCTCTAATGCACGTTTGTCTTTCTCTACACCGTCACGGGTAAATACTTGTACATCAATAACCGTACCAGATACACCGTTAGGAACACGTAAAGAAGAGTCTTTAACGTCTGATGCTTTTTCACCGAAGATAGCACGTAACAGTTTCTCTTCTGGAGTCAGTTGAGTTTCACCTTTAGGTGTTACTTTACCAACCAGAATGTCGCCGCCTTTCACTTCCGCACCAATATACACGATACCGGATTCGTCAAGTTTAGACAGAGCAGCTTCACCGACGTTTGGAATATCTGCAGTGATTTCTTCAGGCCCTAATTTAGTGTCACGAGACACACAAGAGAGCTCTTGAATATGAATAGTTGTAAAACGGTCTTCTTGAACAACACGCTCAGAAACTAAGATGGAGTCTTCGAAGTTATAACCATTCCATGGCATGAATGCCACGCGCATGTTTTGACCAAGTGCTAATTCGCCGAGGTCTGTTGAAGGACCATCCGCTAACACGTCACCACGTTCAACAGGTTCACCTAAAGATACACAAGGCATCTGGCTAATACAGGTGTTCTGGTTAGAACGGGTATATTTAGTCAGGTTATAAATATCGATTCCAGCTTCGCCTGGGTACATCTCATCTTCGTTAACTTTGATAACGATACGAGAAGCATCAACGTACTGAACCGAACCACCACGTCTTGCAACAGCAGTAACACCAGAGTCAACCGCTACTGCACGTTCCATACCTGTACCAACTAATGGTTTGTCGGCACGTAAAGTAGGAACCGCTTGACGTTGCATGTTCGCACCCATCAATGCACGGTTGGCGTCATCGTGTTCAAGGAATGGGATCAGTGACGCACCAACAGAAACAACCTGTTGAGTCGAAACGTCCATATATTCAACCTGTTCACGGCTGAATAAGCTTGATTCACCTTTGTTACGGCAAGTAATCAGTTCTTCAACAAAGCTACCATCATCACCTAAAACGGTATTCGCCTGAGCAATGATGAAGTTACCTTCTTCAATTGCAGACAAATAATGGATTTCGTCTGTTACTAAGCCATCGCGGACTAAACGGTATGGGGTTTCTAAGAAACCGTACTCATTGGTCTGTGCATAAACAGATAATGAGTTGATCAGACCGATGTTTGGACCTTCAGGCGTTTCGATTGGACAAACGCGACCGTAGTGAGTTGGGTGAACGTCACGTACTTCGAAGCCCGCACGCTCACGAGTCAGACCACCTGGGCCTAACGCAGAGATACGACGCTTGTGCGTAATTTCAGACAGCGGGTTGTTCTGGTCCATAAATTGGGACAGCTGGCTGGAACCAAAGAACTCTTTAACTGCGGCTGAAATTGGTTTCGCGTTGATCATATCTTGTGGCATTAATGCATCGAGGTCGCCCAGAGAAAGACGCTCTTTCACTGCACGCTCAACACGAACCAGACCGACACGGAATTGGTTCTCTGCCATTTCACCAACGGAACGAATACGACGGTTACCTAAGTGGTCGATATCATCCACTTCGCCTTTACCATTACGGATATCGATGAGTTTACGCATAACATCAATGATGTCTTCTTCACTCAGGATACCTGAACCTTCGATTTCTTCGCGGTTCAGTGAACGGTTGAACTTCATGCGACCTACTGCAGACAAGTCGTAACGATCTTCAGAGAAGAATAAGTTATCGAACAGGTTTTCAGCGGCTTCACGGGTTGGCGGCTCACCAGGACGCATCATGCGGTAGATTTCTACCAATGCACTCAGACGATCGTTAGTTGGGTCGACACGAACGGTTTCAGAAATGTAAGCACCGTGGTCTAAGTCATTGGTAAACAATGTTTCGATTGTTTTATGACCAGACTGGCTCAGACGTGCCAACATATCTAAAGAAAGTTCCATGTTCGCTGCACAAATCAGCTCACCAGTACTTTCATCAATATAGTCTCTAGCAACGACTTTACCTGCGATATATTCAACAGGAACTTCGATGCTATTCACTTCTTCTTTTTCTAACTGACGAATGTGACGTGCAGTGATACGGCGGCCTTTTTCTACATAGACTTTACCGTTCGCTTCGATATCAAATGAAGCTGTCTCACCACGTAAACGCTCAGGAACCAGCGTCATCATCAGTTTATTATCACGGATTTGGAATACAGTTTTTTCGAAGAACAGATTTAAGATTTCTTCGGTATTGTAATCCATTGCACGCAGAATAATGGTCGCAGGTAATTTACGGCGACGGTCAATACGTACAAACAGGTTATCTTTCGGGTCAAATTCGAAATCAAGCCATGAACCACGGTAAGGGATAATACGTGCGTTATATAGCACTTTACCTGAAGAGTGTGTTTTACCTTTATCGCTGTCGAAGAATACACCAGGACTACGGTGTAACTGAGAAACGATAACACGCTCAGTACCGTTGATAACGAAAGTTCCGTTTTCAGTCATGAGTGGAATTTCACCCATGTAGACTTCTTGTTCTTTGATGTCTTTAACAGTTCCTTCCGGTGCTTCACGCTCATAAACGATGAGACGCAATTTCACACGTAAAGGTGCAGAGTAAGTTACACCGCGAATTTGACATTCTTTAACATCAAAAACAGGCTCGCCTAAACGATAGCTGACATATTGTAATTCAGCATTACCGCTGTAGCTCTGAATTGGAAACACAGAACGGAAAGCTGCTTCCAGCCCATTCTGGCCATCTGGATCTTGCTCGATAAACTTCTGGAACGAGTCAAGTTGGATAGAAAGGAGATAAGGTATGTCCAAAACTTGTGGACGCTTACCAAAGTCCTTACGGATACGTTTTTTCTCGGTATAGGAGTAAACCATAGGTTTCCTCAGCTCGTTGATCAGTGACCCAAGTGGTTAGCTCTTAGTATAAGAGACTGAACCGCAACGCGTTTTTTTATAAGAAACGGAAAATGAATACTTTCCTTAATACTCATTGCTATTACTCTTAAATCATTTCATTGCGTTGCCATTGCTACCGAGCTACCCGAGCGGGTCGTAGCGAAGAACACAGTATATTAAGTCGTCAATAGAAAGAAGTATTGGAGGGTTGTTGTTAACATTAAAACTGCGTGAAAAGCTGTTAACACCCATCACGCTTTACAGCGCAAAAAGGCTGGTGATTAAAAAATCACCAGCCGTCAGCCTAATTAGATTAGGCTGCGTTCTTGCAATTGAACTTATTTAAGTTCAACAGAAGCGCCTGCTTCTTCAAGAGATTTTTTCAGAGCTTCAGCTTCGTCTTTGCTCGCGCCTTCTTTGATGGTCGCTGGAGCAGACTCTACCATATCTTTAGCTTCTTTCAGGCCAAGACCGGTTGCGCCACGAACTGCTTTGATAACTGCAACTTTGTTACCGCCAACAGCTGACAGTACAACGTCGAATTCAGTTTTTTCTTCAGCAGCTTCAGCTGGGCCCGCAGCAACAGCAACAGCTGCAGCAGCAGAAACGCCGAATTTTTCTTCCATCATAGTAATCAGTTCAACAACGTCCATTACAGACATTTCTGCAACTGCATCAAGGATTTGGTCTTTAGTGATAGACATAACAAGTGTTCCTAAAATTCAGAAATAGTTTATACGTTAAAAAGCAACGAAGGAAAGGGCTTATGCAGCTTCTTTCTGATCGCGCAGAGCAGCCAGAGTACGAACCAATTTGCCGGCAGCGGCTTCTTTCATGGTTGACATCAGGCGTGCGATTGCTTCATCGTAAGTTGGGAGAGTTGCCAGACGATCGATATCTTTCGCTTGGATTAACTCACCTTCAAAGGCCGCAGCTTTAATCTCAAATGCTGGATTCGCTTTCGCGAACTCTTTGAACAGACGAGCGCCAGCGCCCGGGTGTTCGTTAGAGAAAGCAATTAAGGTTGGACCGACAAACACGTCTTTCAGTACATCGTAAGAAGTACCTTCAACAGCACGACGGATCAGTGTGTTACGAACAACACGGATATAAACGCCTGCTTCGCGACCTGCTTTACGCAGTTCAGTCATTTTTGCTACAGTTACGCCGCGTGAATCAGCAACAACTGCAGAAAGCGCGCCTTTGGCTACTTCGCTGACTTCAGCAACAATCGCTTGTTTGTCTTGAAGATTTAGTGCCATTAGCTTCTTGCTCCTGGATTAACCGGGAAAACCCGGGACTCACATCACTCAAACACAACATTATGTAAGAGCGCTAAAACACGGTGAGCAGAATAGAATCCAGAATTAAATTCTAGGTATCTCTGTCACCGTCTACGCAGGTAAATTAAGTAGCTATTATAACTAATAAACCACACCTGCGGTCTTGGACGGGGTCTGGAAAGGCCAGACTCCATACCGAAATTCGTGGTTTGTTGGATACATTTTGTGTACCCAACAAACTCAAGGCGTCAAATTTTATACAAATTTGACGCAAAGGTAAAGCCTAATTACCAATTAGCCGAAGCTATAGCAATTAAACTGTCGCTGACAGACCAGCTTGGTCAACAGCAACACCTGCACCCATAGTGGTGGACAGGCTAACTTTCTTGATGAAAACACCTTTAGCAGAAGCTGGTTTTGCTTTTTTCAGCGCGATCAGCAGTGCTTCTAAGTTTTCTTTCAGTTTGTTAGCGTCGAAATCAACTTTACCGATAGTGGTGTGGATGATTCCGTTTTTGTCATTACGGTAACGAACCTGACCTGCTTTAGCATTGTTAACTGCTTCAGCAACGTTTGGAGTTACAGTACCAACTTTCGGGTTTGGCATCAGACCACGTGGGCCTAAAACTTGACCTAATTGGCCAACAACGCGCATTGCATCTGGAGAAGCAATAACAACGTCAAAGTCCATTTCACCAGCTTTGATTTTATCAGCCAGATCTTCCATACCTACCAGTTCAGCACCTGCAGCTTTAGCAGCTTCAGCGTTTGCGCCTTGTGCGAACACAGCAACGCGAACTGAACGGCCAGTACCGTGTGGCAGCACAGTTGCACCACGAACGTTTTGGTCAGATTTACGAGCATCGATGCCCAGGTTGATAGCTACGTCAACGCTTTCTACGAATTTAGCAGTTGCTAATTCTTTCAGCAGTGCAACGGCTTCATTGATGTCATACTGTTTAGTTGCATCAACTTTTTCACGGATATTGCGCATGCGCTTAGTCAGTTTAGCCATTGTCTTAGTCCTCCACTACCAGGCCCATGGAACGAGCAGTACCTTCAATTGAACGCATCATTGCGTCAACATCAGCACCAGTCATGTCCGCAGCTTTAGTTTCAGCGATTTCGCGAATCTGAGCAGAGGTCACTTTACCAACTTTGTCTTTGTTCGGCTTACCTGAACCAGACTTAACGCCAGCTGCTTTTTTCAGCAGAACTGCTGCAGGTGGAGTTTTGGTAACAAAAGTGAAAGAGCGGTCTGCGTAAACAGTAATAACAACAGGAATTGGTAAACCTTTTTCCAGGCTGTCTGTTTTTGCGTTGAACGCTTTACAGAATTCCATGATGTTAACACCTTGTTGACCCAGTGCTGGACCAACCGGTGGACTTGGGTTCGCCATACCAGCTGCAACTTGCAGCTTAACGTAGGCTTGAACTTTCTTAGCCATGATATTTCCTCTAGATGGGTGATAGCGCCTTACGGTTTGCAAGGCTCCCCGTTACATTAAACATGCCCCGCACATTAATTTGCGCCGAACATAAAAACAAAAGGCGCGAAATTGTAGTCAAATTTCACGCCTTTTGCAAGTCAGTTTTGTCGTTTAGATTAGGCTTTTTCTACCTGACCAAAATCCAATTCGACTGGAGTTGCACGACCGAAGATAGAAACAGAGACTTTCAAGCGGCTCTTTTCATAATCAATTTCTTCAACCACACCGTTAAAGTCAGCAAACGGACCTTCGCTAACACGAACCATTTCACCCGGTTCAAACAGTGTTTTCGGACGTGGTTTATCACCAACTTGTTGTAAGCGGTTCATGATAGCATCAACTTCTTTATCGCTAATTGGCGCTGGACGATCTGACGTCCCGCCAATGAACCCCATTACACGCGGTACACTACGCACTAAGTGCCAAGAGTCATCATTCATGACCATTTGGACTAAGACATAGCCTGGGAAGAATTTACGTTCACTCTTACGGCGCTGACCGCTACGGATTTCAACAACTTCTTCTGTTGGAACCATAACTTCGCCAAAAGAATCTTCCATAGCATGTAATTTGATATGTTCACGTAAAGATTGTGCTACGCGACCTTCAAAACCAGAGAATGCCTGAATGACATACCAGCGCTTTTTAGGTGAATCGGACATTTAGAATAACCTCAGGCTTGTAATAAATGAAACTAAACGCACCAGGATACCATCTAGTCCCCACAGTATTAATGACATTACAGCCGTTACTGCAGCAACAATTAAAGTAGTTTGTAATGTTTCCTGGCGAGTAGGCCAAATGACTTTTCTCATCTCGACGCGAGCTTCGCGTGCAAACGCCAGTGTTGCTTTACCTTTTGTGGTCCATAAAGCGACAGCACCTGCAATAGCGACAACAGCCACAACTGCAAAAGCACGCAGCGCGAGATTATATTGACGGAAGTAATAATTACCAACAATAGCAATTATTAATAAGGCACAGACAATGATCCACTTGAAGATGTCTGCACTGCGTCCACTTCCTTGAGCTTCGCTATTCGCACTCATAATTCAACCTGTTACCATGAAGTATGTACAAAGCTTGCTTGTTTACAAAGGTAAGCCAACCAAGCCAAACCAATAGAATATGCCAACATATCCCTCAATTACTACAAACTAAGCCTGCAAAAATTTGATAGGGATATCAATAGCATCACCTGCGATCTAAAAAGTAATTAGCCTTGTTAATGGAGGTAATTAGCGTTATTCGTTCTGCAAAAATAACAAGTTGCAGTAACATTTTATTTCGCAAGTACTACGTGTACGTCAGTACTATCACTTTACAAGTGCTACCCATTTCACAAGTGCTATTCCATTTTGCAGGAATTTCAGCATGCCCAGTAAATTTTTTAACTACACCAATCAAGAAAGTGACTTTCTTTTTGTGGCAGCAGTAAAATATACCATATCTTCCGAGCAAAACCTTAATAAATCTCATATAACTGCGCAAAGTAGCCCGCACAGTTATCAATTCGTTGTTTCAGAGCCTATCTCACCAATAATTATACAAATGATTGATGAGATAGGTTCTTAATTTTGCAACGTCTGAATTTTGCAACGTATAAAAAGGACGTCTATTAGACGCCCTTTTTTACTAAGTGGTTCTTTCTTATTCAGAAAGAGC
>NZ_JAMPOL010000033.1:0-51949 GCF_028480325.1 Providencia sp. PROV182
GTATTACTAACATACTGGATTTTATGGATAATAACCTATTGTAGGTGACTTGGGGCATTGTTTGGAGAAATACAGTTTTACGTCTGCTTTTAATTAGTAATTAGCTTGGTAAGTATATTATCAAATCGTTCTAGGGGTGTTCGTTATTTTGTTGGGGGGTTAAGCTATATTAATATTAAAAATACGCTTTAAAGCTTTCTTACCGTAGGTAGTAAAAGTAATTTCTCGATAACCTTTTGTTTTCTCTATCCATTCTTTTTCTGCAAAAAATTTCAATAGTAAGGTTCCTGCTAGTCCCCCTAGGTGCATACGTCTTTCACTCCAATCCAAACAAGCACATGCTATTTTTCGTTTTGTATTAGGATCAATGTCGATACCTAATTTTTTAAATTGATTGGCACCAATCATTGATAATTTATTTTCTCTAGCTGTAAACCAGCCATTTTTATCCATAAATTCGTAGATCTGAACGGCAATTTCTCCGGCTAAGTGATCATAGCAAGTACGTGCCTTTCGCAGATGAATAGGTGTTGTTATAGGTGGGGTGTACTCCAATTTCATGGATACCCCCATTAATGTTTCTAATAATTCGGCAATGTCTGTGCCTGCAAGCCTATAATAACGGTGTCTTCCTTGAGATAGACAACTAATTAAGTGGCTGTTTAAAAGTTTAGTTAAGTGTGCACTCGTTGTTGATGGGGCTATATTTGCAGCTACGCTTAATTCTGTTGCTGTCCAAGCCCTGCCATCCATTAATGCACACAAAATACTGACCCTTGAAGGGTCAGCAATCGCAGAGGCAACTTTTGCGATAGATTGTTCTAATGGCTCTTTTTCTTCAATGGGAATACTATCTTTGCTTGGTATCATGGTTGGCTTTCCCACTTCTTTGTTACTTCAGCGGCTAATATATTGTTGTCTGTTATTAATATTAACCTGTTATTGTGGTCGCTGTATTGAACAAGGATATTAATTTGGTGAAGTGCGAGTTGAGAAACAATTTCTCCAAGTTCGCCAGGACGTTCTTGTTTTAATTTGCGGATCACTGGTTGTATGATACTTTCAACCTGTAAACCCTCAGTAGTTAAGGCATCTCGTGCTTTTTCTGGCTGGGTAACAAGAAAGTGAGCATGACTTTTTTCTTCGATAGAAAAAACGCCACCACCTTCAAGGCCAATACCATGTTTCCCTAATGTTGTCGCCAATAGTGCTAAAGCACCTACTTGGTTTTCAATAAACACATGAATATCATACATCAAAGCTATCCTCGTTATTGTATGAGTAATCCTTTAAGGTATGGGCAACTCGAATTCGATAATGGGAAAAAATGGTTTGTTGTCCTTCAACTTGTGCATCGATATGCATGAAATGGTTTTTCCATTGTTTTACTGCTTCTTCTGTTTCCCACCATGAAAGTGAGAGAATTTTTCCTTCTGTTGTAATAGATTGAAAGCGTTCGACAGCAATAAACCCGTCAATGTGCATAAGTTCAGATTTAAGTTTGGCTGCCAATTCAAAATAACGCTCTTTTTGCGCTGGTATTGGGATGGCTTCAAAAATTACGGCAATCATAAAACTCTCCTTAATGTAGAAGCTCAACTATAACGGTTTAATTTATAGATACTTCGATGGTGAGCGAAATATTAAAAATAGGAGAGGAATGTAAAAAATGAGAAAGAAGTGCGTGGGTTACTTTAAGGACTGATATAAACTATAACCTGCTATTGACCCTGCAACATCATAGGCAAAATCATGCCAACTCCACCCAGTACCATTAGGCCTGCTGTCATAAAGCTCTTTTGCTGCGCCAAGAGAAACTGAAAATAGAATACCAAATATGGCAGCATCGAGGTGTTGTATGTTTTGTTTATCTGCATAAGCATTACCAGCCGCAGCCATCGCGGCTGAAAATGCGAAATGCTGCGCTTTATCTTTACCTTGCCAATTATCATTAGCCCAATGAAAACCAGTACATCCTGTTGAAATGAATATAAGTAAGCTAATGATCAGTGATTTAAACATTTTTGGTAAGATACCTAAAAAATTAAAGTAGCAAAGTAAAAGCGCCACCGAAGTGACGCTTTGTTTAAATTCTAAAGGATGCGGCTAATTAACCGGTCGACTCGTATTCGACGTAGTCGTCGGATTAATTTTTTCACTTTAACAGGATAGGTTTGGATGCTATCTAGTTCGCGAAAATGGCTAACAACCTTAGTATGAGTTCGAATGCACTCTAGCTCGTGATTGCGTTGCTCTTGCAGCTGTTGTTTTGGATCGTGAATTAATACTGCGTTTTCAAGATCTAACCCCCAAGCGCGTGGGTTTAAGTTGTTACCCGTGATCAATTGCCAGTGATTATCAACCCACATCCCCTTTAGGTGATAGGTATTGTCTGCGTCTTTCCAGAGCCTTACTGTTAACTGCTGGTTATCAATAAAGCGTTGCAAGCGACTAACAAAACGGCGCAAGTTGATCTCATAAAGGTATGGCAATGCACCAATAATTTTAAATGGCTCTTCAGGTGGGATATAGAAGTCGTTGGCAGTTTTGTCACCAATGATAATTTCTACTTGTTTGCCATCACGCAGTAACCGACTAATAACCCTAACTAACACCGCAGGCAAATTAAAATAAGGCGTACAGATTGTTAGTTTATTGTTTGTTGCACCCATTAAATGCGTGATAACACGGTTTAAATCGTTTTTCTTACCGAGACCAACAAAGGGAGTGACGGACAGCTCATCATTAGTTGCATTCCCTGAAAATTGATAGGACGCTCCCCGTAAGCCCAAACGAAATTGTTTAATTAAATGCTTAAACTCAGCTGTTTTTGGTCGAGTTGGCGTATTTAATAAATGAATGGCATCAGCTTGTAGTAATGCGTCATCAATAAATTTTTTCATTGATGCGGTAAGTTGGCTATTTTTGATCAGGTGATAGCGGTCGTAACGGTATTTACTATGACGTTGTAAATAGACGTCATTAATACTTGCCCCGCTATAGAGTAGAGTATCATCAAATAAAAAGCCTTTTAGATGCAAAACACCCAGAGCTTCCCGTGTATTTACAGGGATGCCGTAGATAGGGATTTCAATTTCAGGGTAATGTTTTGCAACATCATAATACCAATCGGCATTAGTGGCGTTTGCTGCAACCCCGATGCGACCTCGCTGAGCACGGTGCCAGTCTACGAGAATTTTGATATCCAATGATGTATTAGCTTGTTTTGCAGCGTATAAAGCATGAAGTACGTCTTTACCTGCATCGTCTTTCTCTAAATACAAAGCCGTTATGTAGATAGTATTTTGAGCCTGAGAAATTTGTTTAAGCAGTTCATCACGAAAATCTTCTGTCTTATATAGCGTTTTTACATCAGCAATTTCTTGAGAGAGTTTTGGTAAACTTAACAAATATTGTTGATGTTTTGCTTGTTTTAATTTTGACAACATCACAGTGTAAATTTTCTCTTATTAGTCTAATAGCAACTCGCTTTGCGCACATTTTTAAGCGAATGATCTATGGATGATAGCATATTTAGCTAAACCATTTAGTATAAATTGACGACTTGTTTAATTACTATACAAGTTAAGCCGTGTCCTTAGATATTTCTATAAGTGAAGTGTCAGATTAACGACTCCATCTTCAAATTGAACGTCAATCTCAAAACCAAGTTTTTTAGCTAGGCTTATCATATTGCGGTTTTCAGGCATAGTTATGGCTGTTAGCTTTTTAATGCCGTGGCTTCGCGTATAGTTAAGTAACTTTTGCATAAGTTGATAACCGAGCGTTTGCCCTTTCATATCAGAGCGAACCAGTACTGCAAATTCAGCCTCTTGGTTATCAGGATCAGCCATTGCTCGCGTGACGCCAATAATTTCAGGCGTAGTATTGGGGTTTTTTACCGCAACGAAAGCCATTTCACGGTCATAATCAATCTGTGTCATATTGGCAAGATCATCGTGGGTAAATTCGCTGATCTCGCTAAAGTAGCGATAATAAAGATCCTCTTTAGTCACTTGCTCTATAAAGGATTTTAGCAAAGGTTCATCTTCAGGGAGGATCGGTCGTAGTAAGCAGGTAAGATCTTCTTTTAAATGAATTGTTTCTTCTAGCTCACTAGGATAAGGGCGAATTGCCAGCCTTGATGTTGTCGCATCATCTGTTGGGCTTAATGCCATGGAGACATCAAGTAAAGTAAATTCATCCCCTGAGGCGAGCAATGGATGAATATCTAACCTTGTAATATTTGGGCAATCAATAATTAAATTTGAAACTCGTACTAATAAAGCAGATAACCCTATGATGTTTAATGGTTCTAAAGCACTTCGGGATTTTATTTTATAACCTTTAATAGCATTAATAACTAGGTAGCGAGCTAAAGCCATATTTAGCGGAGGAAGAGCTACAGCAGCTTGGCTCTCTTGTTGCCACTCAATACCACCTTCTCCTAACATGATAAGAGGGCCAAAGACAGGGTCTAGTTCAACAGCGATCCTGAGCTCTTGAGCACCTGCTCGATTAGCCATACTTTGTACTAGTAGCCCTTCAATTCGTGCATTAGGGAAATTTGTTGAAACACGTTCCATAATCGCTTTAGCTGCATCTTCTACCTCTTTAGCATTGCGTAAATAGAGCATGACCCCTTGTACTTCTGACTTGTGTACAATATCGGGAGAACGTAGTTTTAAAGCAACGGGGTAACCAATTTTCTCTGCGATTTCAATGGCTTCATTGCTCGAATGTGCAATCCAGGTGGGTAAGCTATTTAACCCGTAGGCTTTTAAAATTGGCTGAACTTCATGAGTATCCAAGTGTAGCTTATTATTTTCCAATGCTTGCTGAATATATTCATGAGCCTGTTGCGTATTAGCGGTGATACCTACTGGGAGGGCTGGCGTTTCTTTTAATTGTTTTTGGTTACGGCGATATTCCACCATATGCATATACGCCGTGATTGCCCCTTCTGGAGTGCGGTAGGTAGGGATCCCAGCTTCACTAAATAGGCGACGAGATTCTTGAGAGGAATATTCTCCACACCAGTTGGTTAAAATGGTTAGCCACTTTCCGCGTGGGTGTTGCTTAATAGTTTTAATAATTTTTTCTGCCATGGTTTTACTTTCAGTTATCGCACTGGGAGTGTGGATAAGTAACAAAGCGTCATGGTCATGGCTATCGAGCATTTTGTTCAGTACATTGATATAGCGCTCAACGGTGGAATCATCTCCTAAGTCAATCGGATTTTGTGTCGATAAATCAAGAGGTAATAGTGAACTTAATTCATTTTCTGTTTCAACACTTAACGTTGCAAGTTTACCATTACGTAAGAGAAGTTCGTCTAATGCCATCGCGGCTGGGGCAGAACCATTACTCATGATTGAAAGACGCTCACCGCGTAATGGAGTCATATAGCTTAATGTCTCAACCGCAGAAAACATTTCGTGAGTATCTTGCACGCGAAGAAGACCTGCACGCTGGATAGCAGCATCGTAAGCGGCATCTAGGCTAGGTTTATCGCCCAGTAGTTTTTGTGCTTTGCGGGTTCGACCACTTTTTATCACTAATATAGGTTTATTGCGTGAGGCACTGCGAGATGATGATAAGAAACGTCGTGCATCACTAATGCTCTCAAGGTACAACAAAATAGCGCTGGTTTTGCTGTCACGCGCTAAGTAATCGAGTAAATCGTCAATATCTATATCGATGCTATCACCAAGGGCAATAAAATAAGAAAAACCGATGTCTCGGTGCCTTGCCCAATCCAGAACGGTATTCGATACAGCAGCAGATTGAGAGATAAAAGCGAGTTTTCCTTTTAAGATTGGTATTGGAGAAAAACTTGCATTCAAACCTTGCCATGGGGCGAGAAAACCTAGGCTATTCGGGCCTAATAGGCGAATTTGATATTGCTGGGCGACTTTTTTTAATTCATTAAACTGAATTGAAGGGGATGACAAAATAATAACTACTTTACAGCCAGCTTCCCCTAATTGCTGTAAACAGGAGATATTACGTGAGTAATGGGTACAGATAACGGCAAGATCAGGTTTGAGCGGTAATTTATCTATAGAAGGATAAGCAAGTACGCCGAGGACAGAGTTTCGGTTTGGATTAACAGGTAAAATAGGACCTTTAAAACCGCTGGTAAGTAGGTTTTTCATCATCACCGAACCTGCACGGCTCGGGTTTTCAGATGCTCCCACGACAACGATAGACTTTGGCCGGAATAAAGATTCTAACTGACTGACTAAACCCATGGTTGATAACCCTTTGCTTTGCTGAACGAGATAAGCGTTCAATAGATAAAAAGTGGCTGAGTGATACTTATGAATACTATGCCTTATCTTTGAGATTGCGCTAGTTTATCTGGTGAGTTTAATTAATTTATACAAGCACGTTCACGTTTTATCAGCACGACGATCTAAAAGTTGTCATTTAATGGTACTGGGCTCGAAAAGAAAGAGAAAAACAGTACCAATAAATAGTTAGAGGTGGGATTCGGTAAGTAGCTTCTGTGCAATAGGGTGATGCGGTTTCCCTTCAAGGTATTTTCGACGGAAAAGATTGAAGTGGCTAAAGAGTTGTTGTGAAGCGTCTAAATCTCCCGCTAATTCTAAAACGGTAGCTGCAACTTCGGCGGTACAATGTTGTTCTTCCCTTGATGGCGTACGGAGTAAGTAGTCAGTTCTTGCTTTGGTATTAATTGAAAGCATTGGAATATCATTAAGATAAGGGCTTTTTCGAAACATTTTTCGTGCTTCAGGCCAGGTCCCATCGAGTAAAATAAATAAAGCGGGTTTATCCGACAAAGTCGGTTCATTGACTACGATGCGTTCATTTTGAGCGTAGCTTTCTGGAAAAATAAGGTAAGGCTGCCTTGTGGTGTCTTGCAGTGCCGCCAATAGCTGCGTATCAGGCTCTGTTCTTGACCATTGAAAGGCCAAAGTGTCGGGCAAAACATCCGCAATCAACTTTCCTGTATTACTTGGCTTAAATACCTCACCATCAAACATAATCAAGCAAAATTGGCTTTTTGCTTGTGATGATATGGTGTCTTGGCATAGGCATTGTGGGTTAGGTAACAAACAATATTGGCAACGTTTTACTCGGCAGCCTCGTGCCCTAAACGGTTTAGTCGATAATGCGAGGCGCTGTTGACGCAGGTGATAAACGGCATTCGAAGTCATGTTGAATTATTTTTTTTAGGCCTAAAATTAAGGCGCATATTGTACGCAAAACGATTTCTATACGATAGAAGTATATTCAATAACTTTTAGATGAGATAATAGTGCGAATCGGTAGCGTAGCCATGCAACATCATGTAATCTTCGCGCCATAGCTTAGTAGGGGATAGTGATGAACGACTCGAATGATTTTAGTGGTAAAAACGGCAAAGTAAAAGTGATGTATGTCCGCAGTGAAGAGCAGGACAACAATAAAGGTAATGATAAACGCCGAGGCGGTGGCCGTGATGATAGGCGCGGTAATGACAAGCGTGGTGGTGATAGACGAGATGGTGCCCGTCAAGATCGTGGTGGTCGCTCAAGCCGCCCTGAAGGTGGGCGTGAAGGTCGTCGCTCTGATAACCGTAATGAAGCACCTCGCGAGCGTTCGCCATGGCGCACTGTTTCTAAGCCAGATAGCGAAGAGTTAACGAATGACCATGGCGGAATTGTTGGTAAGAGCCAGATTGACCCTGAACAATTGCGTAAGCAGCGCCAAGAAGAAACTCGTATCTATGGTGAGAATGCCTGCCAAGCCATGTTTAAAAACCGCCCTGATGCGATTGTTCGCGCATGGTTCTTGCAATCTGTCACACCGCGTTTTCGTGATGCGTTAAAATGGATGGCGGCAAATCGCAAAGCTTACCACGTTGTTGATGACGAAGAGTTATCGAAAGCATCCGGAACTGAACATCATGGTGGTGTCTGTTTTATCATTAAAAAACGCGGTGGAATGAGTGCTGATGCTTACTTGCAGCAAGCGGCAGGTAATGACTGCGTATTAGCACTGGAAGATGTGGGAAATCCACATAATCTGGGCGGAATTATGCGTAGCTGTGCGCATTTCGGTATCAAAGGTGTGATTTTGCAGGATGCAGGCATGCTAGAGTCTGGGGCGGCAATTCGCACTGCAGAAGGTGGTGCTGAACACATTAAAGCGATTGATGCAGATGGATTAACAGATACTTTGGATAAATTCCGCAAAGCGGGTTATACCATTGTGACGACTTCTAGCCATAAAGGCAGTCAAGATCTCGCAAAAGCGAAGTTACCGGCCAAAATGGTCTTAGTTTTAGGCCAAGAGAGTGATGGTTTAAGTGATAGTACGTGGGATCAAGGCGATATGAGTCTCTATATCGGTGGAACAGGTAAAGTGGAAAGCTTGAATGTCTCTGTTGCAACAGGAATTATGTTAGCCCAGTGGTGGCAACAAAACCAAGTTAAATAACCACCTACGCTTTATCAGAAAAATAAGACCATACATAAAAGGATGTATTCCCGCTATGTATGGCTTTTTTATATCTATCACCAAGTTATTCACTGGGTTGGGCTAATTAATGAGCACCAC
This sequence comes from Providencia sp. PROV182, assembly GCF_028480325.1. Taxonomy (NCBI): domain Bacteria; kingdom Pseudomonadati; phylum Pseudomonadota; class Gammaproteobacteria; order Enterobacterales; family Morganellaceae; genus Providencia; species Providencia sp. PROV182. Next base: position 8,569 of record NZ_JAMPOL010000033.1, read on the forward strand.
CACCGTCTTTTGAACCTGCCCCAAATGGTGGCTTAGCGAACCAGACAATGACCATCAGTAGGATAAAAATTCCAGCTGAGAGCCAGAATATCTCATTTGCTGACATAATCAGTCCTTGGTCAGTAATCGTTTTAGCAAGATAGGCTGCACTTTGCTGCTCATTCATGCCTATTTTCGCCAGTTCACTGTACATCTGTTGGGCATTTGGGTTATATGGGTTAACAAATTCAGCGAGGTTTTCATGATGCATTGACTCTCTTTGGGTCCACATTGTTGTGGTGATTGATGTCCCAATGGCTCCAGCTAGGGTACGAGTAAAGTTAGATAAACTCGATGCAGAGGCCATTTTTTCTGGCGGCAGGCCAGATAATGTAATGGTTGTCAAAGGCATAAAGAAACAAGCGATGGCTAAACCTTGCACAAATTGCGGCCAAGCAGCTTCGGCAAAACTCATCCCAGGTTCGAAAGTATAAGCACGCCAATAGTAGCAAACAGCATAGATAATAAAGCTGAATGTAACTAAATAACGCATATCAATTCGGTTACCAAAACGCCCTATAATTGGTGTAATCAATAGCGGTAATAATCCTACAGGTGCAGAGGCTAACCCAGCCCATGTTGCGGTATAGCCATAAACTTCTTGTAGCAATTGCGGCAGTAGTACAATCGTTCCAAAATAGAGCATGTAAGCAAGGCTTAAGGACAAACAGCCAATCGTAAAATTGCGTTCTTTAAATAGGGATAAGTCGATGACAGGATGGTCATCGGTGAGTTCCCATACAATTAAAAAGGCAATAGCTACAACGGCAATAACGGTCAGGACGATAATTTCAGTCGAGTTAAACCAATCCAGCTCTTTGCCTTGGTCAAGCATAATCTGTAAAGCACCAATACCAACAACCAATAGCACTAAACCAATAGTATCAATGCGCTGAATAGATATTTTAGTTTCACGGCCTTTTAAGGTGCGCATGATGGCAAAAATGATCGCAATACTAAATGGTACATTGATAAAAAATATCCAGCCCCAATGGTAGTTATCACTAATATAACCACCAAGAATCGGTCCGCAAATCGGAGCAATAACGATAGTCATTGACCAAAGGGCGAGGGCCATATTGCGTTTGGCTGGAGGATAATTGTTAAGCAGTAGGCTTTGAGATAAAGGAATGAGTGGTCCTGCGACTAAACCTTGTAAAACTCGGAATAAGATCAGCATCTCTAAGCTGCCAGAAATACCGCACAGCCATGAAGTTAAAGCGAATAAGCCTGTAGACCATAAAAATAGCCTGACTTCACCTATCCTACGGGCTAGCCAACCAGTGATGGGGATGGAGATCGCATTGGCAACGCCGAAAGAGGTTATTACCCAAGTTCCTTGCGAGTTGGATGCCCCCAAGTTTCCCGCAATGGTTGGAATAGCTACGTTAGCAATGGTGGAATCAAGAACTTGCATAAATGTTGCCAATGAAAGAGCAATTGTCATCCATGCGAGTTTTGATCCCGTTAAAGGTGCTGTCGTCACGATTGCACCCCCACTATTTATTTCCTAGGTTATTATTAATTATCTCAGTAACTATTTTGTCCGCAGGAGACATATCTACAGCTAATGCAGCAGTATGGTAAGCAGGGGTATCACGCATCCCTTTAGAAAGCACTTTGCCATTTTTATCTAATGTATCAACCGTAACTTCGGTGGATAAACCGATACGTAATGGGTGTTCTTCAAGTTGGTTTTCATCTAAGGCTATACGTACGGGTAGGCGTTGGACTACTTTGATCCAGTTACCACTGGCATTTTGTGCAGGTAATAAAGAGAACGCGCTACCTGTTCCCATATCAAGTCCCACAACAGTACCGTTAAATACGATATCTTTACCGTAAAAATCAGTAATGACCTTCGCAGGTTGGCCGATACGCATATCCGCAAGTTGTGTTTCTTTAAAGTTCGCATCAATCCACATACCATTGGAAGGAACGATGGCCATTAATGGGGTTGAAGGGGTGATTTGTGAACCCACTTGTACACTGCGGCGTGAAACATAGCCATCAACAGGGCTGACGATTTTCGTCCGTTGCAAGGTGAGCCAAGCGTTTCGAACTTGTGTTGCTGCTTGCTCTACTGCGGGTTGTTTTTCAATTGAGCTATTTAACACTATGGCTTGATTAGCATTATATTGTTCTATTGCCATGTCTAATGCCGCTTTAGCACTGACGACAGCTTCTCTTGCGTGTTGTAGTTCTTCTTTACCAATGACATGGCTACTACCTAAAACTTCTCGACGTTTTAAATCATTTTGCAACCGGTTTAATTCAGAACGTTTGACCTCAATATTGGCTTGTAGCTGGCGGCTGTTAACCATGTGCTGGCGGGTTTGACGCACACTGTTGGCTAATTCTGTTTTTGCTTTATCGAGAGCTAATTCAGCATCACGTGGGTCCAGTTCAACCAAAACAGTTCCACTTGTCACGAAATCTGTGTTGTCCACATTGACAGTCATCACGCTGCCGGAAACTTGGGATTGTATTTGTACTTGGTTTCCCGCGACATAAGCATTATCCGTTGATTCATAGTGACGAAGAACGAGATACCAGTAGGCCCCCCAGCCAACGCCTATAATAATAAATAATAGAGTCAACAAGATAAGCGCACTTTTACGTTGCCTTTTTTTATTTCGTTGGGGAGTTTGCGTTTGTTGCATTTCCTCAGGGGAACTCATACTCGTATTTCTCCACTTCTCTGGATAAGGATCACGGTTGTTTCCAGTAGTTAGGTAATAACCACTGGAAACTGAGACTACAAATGATTTTGCTGTTTGATGGGATATCGTAAAGCATAAGGGTGAAAGGATAATGAAATATTATGGGCTGAAAAGTTTTTTTTCACCTTTGAGCTTAAGAATGGCTCAAATACATTAACCTTACAAATGTTATGGTCAATCTTTTATAGTATCCAGTTTTGTCAGTAATTTACGCATCAGCGTGTTAAGCTGTTGTTTCTCATCAGCATCTAAAACAGACCAAATATCAATTAATGCGCTGTGTTGAGGTGGTAATAGGCCATTTAAAAACTCCGTCCCTTTTTCTGTGAGGTGTAGATGAAGGCAACGTCTATCGTTGTGACTTTCTTTGCGCTCAATCCAACCATTTTTTTCCAGTTCATCTGCAATTCGTGTTGCATTGGTTCGTGAGGAACCAAGAGCCGCACTGAGTTCAGATGGCTGAATACTGCGGGAGTCTTTTGTATCAAGGATCATAAGTGCCATAAACAGGGTTTCATTAATACCTTGAGACCTTAACATATTATTTCGTGTTTCAAGTAACTTCCCATGAACATGCATGCATAGGCGTGTTAGTAGGATTTCTTGATACGGAATAGGACTTTCATGTGAATCTTGTTGTTCTACACGAGCATTGAGTAGCTCTTCAGTTGGTGTAAATGAACTTTCCATTATTGGGATACCTTATTAGTTTCAGTTGGTAAGATTACAACTGTCATCAACCACCTAAATGGTATATTAAAAGATAGAATTAGCAATTATACTTAATTAATATCGCCGATTTTATTTTGATAATGATACATGATTCATAAATTTTATGAATGTAATTTACCTATTTTTGTATAGCAGGCTGACCTTTTTACACTGATAGTGTCATTTTTGGTTATAAAACAACCAAGCCAATGCTTAATTAAAGGTTAATTTCAATCATACAAAACAATATATAATCACACGACATTAACTCAATACCATTTTTTTTGTTACCCAATAATTACAACTTAGATAGATATTTTTAATGGATAGGTGTAATTACTTATTTTTGTATAATTTAAACATTATCTGATATAGCAATAATTTGATTTATTAACAGTTATACTACCTTTTCATAGAGTCATTGTATTTGTTTAACTGTGTCATTCCCTAATATTTACTTTGTTTACTATTACGGTTGATAATTATTGGCCTTATGATGAACTGTTTATTTATTCAATATTCAACAGATTTGATGGGTAAAATTGAGTCACATAAGTTTAATGTATTATGAGATTTTATATGTTTATGTGATCTCGAAAATTTTCATCATAAAATGTATTGATACAGATATCAGTTATGTTTAGTCATCAGTTGTGGTGATGATGGGATCATAGCGAATACCGATAGCCCAAATAATTAAACTTAGAGTGGTTAAGATTGCACCTGCAATCGCAACTCCCTCCCAACCCGCGTGTTCATAGGCATAGCCTGAAAGTAGAGATCCTAGTGCGCCCCCAATGAAATAGCTGGTCATATAGCCTGCCGTTAGGCGGTTACGAGCTTCAGGTAATATTCGATATAACGTACTCTGACTGGTGACATGGACGGCTTGTACTGCAAGGTCTAGCACCAAAATACCAATGATAAATGCGACCAGGGAATATTTCGCTAAACCGATGGGTATCCAGGATAATAGTAATAACACCAACCCAATAGTTGTAATGAGCTTTCCTTTGCCTTTATCGACAAGATGCCCTGCTTGGGAGGCCATAATGGCACCTGCGGCACCGACTAAGCCAAATAAACCTATAGTCCCTTCGGAATAATTGAATGGCGGACTGGCTAATAAGAAAGCCATTGCGGTCCACAGTAAACCAAAATTGGCAAATGATAATGCACCGAGAGAAGCGCGTACCGCAAGCACTGGAGTGCCGAAAAATAACCGGCCAATAGAACCAATGAGCTGGAAGTAGTTTAAGTTAGCTTTTTGATGGTAACGGGGGAGTTTAATGGCTAGAACAATCATTAACAGCATCAATAATGCAAAGGCCACCCAATAGATCGCTCTCCAGCCACCGACCATAGCAACAGCACCTGAAACCGTTCTTGCAAGTAAAATGCCCAGCAATAACCCACTCATAATCATTCCTACCGCTTTACCACGTTTATGAGGCTTAGCAATAGATGCTGCTAGTGGGATCAGGACTTGTGCAACAACTGAAAATAGTCCAGTAAGGGCGGTACCTAAAAGGATTTGCCAAATATTATTTGAAAGCGCTGTAATTAATAGCCCTAATGCCGAAAGAAAGGTCATCGTTAAAATTAAACGCTTGCGTTCAAACAAATCTCCCAATGGGACTAAAAAAAGTAAACCTGCCGCATAACCCAGTTGGGCTGCGGTGACAATAAACCCAGCCATATTAGTGGTTAAATTAAACTGCCCCGCAATGGTGTCTAAAAGCGGTTGAGCATAGTAATTACTGGCAACGACAAGACCTGTGGCAATGGCCATTAAAATAGTGAGGCCCGTTGTTAGCTCTGCAGTTTGGGTCTGTTTCATGAGGATTACCTATTATTAGCTAGGCGTCTACTATAAACAAAATTTATTACCTTGGTTTACTTCTTTTTGTCATTGATGTAAAAAAGCCACCGGCTAGGGTGGCTAAAGTGACTTAATCGAGCTGTTTATACTTACTTAGCGGCTTCTTGTGCTTCTTTTACCCAGCCATCAAAAGTGGATTGATGGGCTTTGATCCAAGCATTTGTGTGGCGCTGAATATCCGATTGAGATGCTTCACCATTATGCATTCTTAAGTTTTGCGCATTAATATCGGCAATAGGTAGTTTCATTACTTCAAATAATTTTGCTGCAGCAGGGTTATCTGCAGCCCATTTTTTATTGGCGACGATATGCATGGTATTTGGTGGGAAACCATAGTTTTTTCCGTTAGGTAATGTGGTGTCTGTTTTTTCACCGTTTGGCATTGATGAGAATGGCACTTCTAACCAAACTACATCACGGCCCGGCTTAAGGACATCACTTATCCAATAAGGCGTCCACGTATAATATAAAATAGGCTTACCTTCTTTATATCGGGTAATGGTATCTGCCATCATTGCCGCGTAGTTCCCTTGGTTATGGTCAACCGTTTTTTCTAAGTCATAGGCTTTTAAATGGTTATTGATGGCTGCTTCACAGCCCCAACCTGGGTTACATCCCGTTAAATCCGCTTTACCATTACCATTTGAATCAAAGAGTTTGGCAATTTTAGGGTCTTTGAGTTGTTCAACATTGGTAATCTTGTATTTTTCAGCGGTTTTTTTGTCGATGAGGTAGCCTTGAGCCGCATTGACAACATAATTACCTTGACGATAGAACACATTATCACCACCAGCGGCGTCATATTGCGCATTATGTAAAGGAACCCAGCTGGTGGCTAAGTATGTCGCATCACCGTTCGCAATTGATGCGTAAGCGACATTATAGTCGACTTCTTTGATCGGTTGGACATCATAGCCGAGTTCTTCAAGGGCTTTCGCAACAATCAGTGTTTGGAATGTCTCCTCACTGATCGTACTTTGCACAGGGTTAATTTTTACCCCTTTACCTGGCAGGTCGTTAGCACCTGCAAATGGGACGGTAAACATGGCTGTTAGTGCAGATGCAAGAATGATTTTATGTTTCATTATATTGTTCCCTCTGTTTTTTCGCAGCGAGCTTGGCTTTAAAGTTAAGAGCCAAGTTAGGTGCCACGTGAGTGGCACTTAGGTGAATGGAGGATGTTCTGATTAATGGTTTTTTTTACAAAATGGGCGCATGACTAGCCCAATAGGGCCTTTTTGATACCAACGACATGATGTTTTGCCGCGAGTATCTTGTCCTAAAGATTGGGTAAAACGGTCTAAGATGATAGCCAGAATAACAATACCGACCCCTCCGACAGACGCGAGACCCATATCAAGGCGGCCAATACCCCGTAAGACCATCTGGCCTAAGCCTCCGACGGCAATCATTGAGGCGATAACGACCATCGACAGTGCTAACATCAAGGTTTGGTTCACCCCGGCCATAATGGTTGGCATTGCTAATGGCAATTGCACTTTAAACAGCATTTGGCGAGGACTTGCACCGAATGATTCAGCGGCTTCAATTAAGTCAGCTGGGACTTGTTTGATCCCTAAAATGGTCAAACGAATGATTGGCGGTAAAGCAAATATAATGGTGACGACGACACCGGGTACATTACCGATACCAAATAACATAACAATCGGGACTAAATAGACGAATGCAGGTGTGGTTTGCATCGCATCAAGTAATGGGCGAATAATCTTAGCGGCTCTATCACTACGTGCCAACCAAATACCCAGTGGTAGTCCTATCACAATACAAAACAGTAAAGATGTGAGCACTAGAGATAGTGTCACCATCGCTTCTGACCAAGCACCAATCGCCCCGATGGCTATCATCGAAATAAATGTGGCCACACCCATTGCGCGTCCGGCTAATTGCCAAGTGAGTAATGCGAAAATAATAATGGCAACAGGAGCTGGTAGTGATGTAAGAAATTGTTCAAACCCGCTCAGAATGAAATCAATGGGGGCGCGTATTCCTTGGAATACAGGACGAAAGTTGAGAACAACCCAATCGATAGCATGCGTAACCCATGAATCAAGGGGGATCAGTGTGTGTTGGAAGGGGTCCATAATATTAAACTGATCGGGCACGATGCTATCAGTCGGTGCGGCATCAAGCCAATCACTCGAACTGGTATCAGCAGGTGTTGTTGTGTCTGATGCATTGCCCCAAGGATCATCCGCAGAGGTATTTGTCTCGCTAGAGCTTGTCGCTGCCCATGGGTCATCAGCTGGTGTATTTTCAGTACCTTGTGTTGGTGTCTCAGTGACTTCAGTATCAGCCCATGGATCTTGCTGGTTCGTCGTTGTTTCTTGATTTTGCTTACTCATTTGGTGTCTCCTTATCCAGCGCTTGTAACAGCATTCCTTTTGAAATCACGCCTAAATACCGGTTTTTTTCGTTAATAACCGGAACGGCGCAAGGGGCTTGTGCTACTGTAGAAATAACTTCATTTAAGGATGTATCACCTTGAATTGGTTCGATATCAGTTAAAATTGCGGCTTCTATACCTGCTTTTTCGTGAAGCGCTTTTTCTAAGGATTCAACAGAAACTACTCCGGCAAAGGTATGTCCTCGGGAAATTAAATAACCGTGATAGCGATCTTCATCATTAAGGACTTTTAGCGCGGAACGGGGACCAAAACCCGGTGCGATGTGTAATAGGGCATTTGGCCGCCTACGCGCGATGTCCTTAGCGCTGAATACTTGGCTGATATCCACACCGCGGAAAAAGGTCTTAACATAATCATTCGCTGGATTATTGAGAATTTCATCAGGCGTACCAACTTGAACGACAACGCCTCCTTGCATAATGGCAATGCGGTCACCAATTCTCATGGCTTCATCAAGATCATGAGAAATAAAGACAATAGTGCGTTGTTTATCTCCTTGTAAGGATAGCAGTTCATCTTGCATTTCAGTACGAATTAATGGGTCAAGGGCTGAGAACGCTTCGTCCATTAATAAAATATCAGGGTCATTGGCTAGCGCTCTGGCTAACCCGATACGCTGACGCATCCCACCCGAGAGCTCATCTGGGTATGAATTCGCCCATTTTTCAAGATTAACTTGCTCAAGTGCATTCATGGCTTTCTTATGGCGCTCTTCTTTTGGAATACCAGAAAGTTCCATACCAAAAGCGGTGTTATCAATGACGTTCATATGTGGCATCAATGCAAAGGATTGAAACACCATACTAATTTTTGTTCGCCTAACTTCGCGCAATGCTTTGTCAGAGATATTGGAAATATCCTCTCCATCTATCATGACTTGCCCGCTAGTAGGTTCTATCAGGCGATTGAGGAGGCGCACCAAGGTAGATTTTCCTGAACCAGAAAGTCCCATGACAACAAAGATTTCGCCTTCTTCAATCGTCAGATTAACATCTTGAACACCTACGGTTAGGCCTGTTTTTTCAAAGATATCATCTTTATTCATACCTGATTCTAATAGCTTAAATGCTTGATCAGGATTGTCCCCAAATATTTTATATAAGTTTTTAACTTGTAATTTTATTGCCATATATTATTTACCCAATTTTCAATCAATAAGGAAAATGAATTACCTGTATTGAGAGTGATGAATTCTATAGTGATAGTTAACACTATGTTTCCTAACTATGATTATCCTTTGAAAATTATTAGGGCATAGATTCCTGTATTTAGTTTAATTGATTAGCTAATTATGGATTAAATTCAAATTCCTCCGTTTGAGTTATTAGTAAAATTTGCAAGCAATAAACCCTAGCATAATAAAATCAGCTGGCAACCCTAGGTTAAGTATAATTAATCAAAAAAGTTAGAGGTGAAAAATGATTTTATTAATATAAATAAAAGTGTCATTGAGCTATAGGATGATAATTTTTATGATTTCCATATCAAAGTTAACTTACTGGTGAGGTTGAATTTATTCAAAAATAATACACTTTGCTTTTATTAATATGGGGACTACTGATTTTATTTAATTTTTAGGTGGATAGATGTTGAACTGATGGATGAAAAAATTGAATTTAATAGCCTATTGATTAATCAAATTAATGAAAAATGAAGTGAAACTTGATTGAATTGAAATTAATGGCCAGATTAACTCATTAAAAATGAGTAATTAAACAGATATACATATAAAAAACGAATAAATCAGTCTATTTTTTGAACCAAAAAATACCATGATGAATAAAATCATTATAATTCATCATGGTATGGTTTTTGTTGTGAATGATGTTTATCAATAAGCTAAATTAAAGCTTTGGTTAAAAGTCCCAGTCATCATCTTCGGTACTGACTGCTTTACCAATAATATAAGATGAACCAGAGCCCGAAAAGAAATCATGATTTTCATTTGCATCAGGAGATAAAGCAGATAATATCGCAGCACTGACATCGGTGACCGTATCAGGAAATAAGGCTTCATAACCTAAATTCATTAATGCTTTATTCGCATTATAATGAAGGAATTTTTTGACATCTTCTGACCAACCAACTGTGTCATAAAGCTCTTGTGTATATTTTACTTCATTTTCATATAAATCGAATAATAATGAAAAAGAAAAATCCTTAATTTCTTTCTGAGTATTCTCATCATATTGTGCTAATGATTTTTGAAATTTATAGCCAATATAATAGCCATGTATGGCCTCATCACGAATAATTAAGCGTATAAGATCTGCGGTATTGGTTAATTTGCCTCTACTTGACCAATACATTGGTAAATAAAAACCTGAATAAAATAGAAATGATTCTAAAAAGACACTTGCTATTTTTTTCTTTAAAGGATGTGAATCACAATAATAAGATAGGATGATCTTAGCTTTATTTTGTAATGCATTGTTTTCTTCACTCCAGCGGTATGCATCATCGACATCAACCGTTGAGCAGAGTGTTGAAAATATTGAACTATAAGAGCGGGCATGTACTGCTTCCATAAAGCTAATATTCGACAAAACCGCTTCTTCATGGGGGGTTTGAGCATCTGGCATTAAGCAAGGTGCACCGACCGTATTTTGAATCGTATCTAGCAGGGTAAGACCAGTAAATACACGTATCGTCAACTGTTTTTCTGCAGCAGTTAGGGTATTCCAAGACGGAATATCATTAGATAATGGCACTTTTTCTGGAAGCCAAAAATTGCTTGTTAATCGGTTCCATACTTCTAAGTCTTTATCATCCTGAATACGGTTCCAGTTAATGGCTTTTACTGGTGTGTTAGATGCGCTGGTGGTCATAATATTTTCCTATTACAAAGTGCAAGATACGCAGCCTTCGACTTCAGTTCCTTCGAGGGCAGTTTGGCGTAATCGGATGTAATACAATGTCTTGATTCCTTTTCGCCAGGCATATATTTGCGCTCGGTTAATATCTCGTGTGGTGGCATCATCTTTAAAAAATAGAGTCAAAGATAAACCTTGGTCAACGTGCTGAGTTGCCATGGCATAAGTATCAATAATTTTTTCAGGGCCGATTTGGTAAGCATCTTGGTAATATTCTAAGTTTTCATTCGTCATGAAAGGAGCAGGGTAGTAGACACGACCAATTTTACCTTCTTTACGAATTTCAATTCGTGAAACAATCGGGTGAATGCTTGATGTTGAATTATTGATATAAGAAATGGACCCAGTAGGAGGTATTGCTTGCAAGTTTTGGTTATAAATCCCATAGGTAATGACAGACTGCTTTAAAGCTTGCCAATCTTCACGAGTTGGAATTTCGATACCCGAACGTCGGAATAATTCCTGAACGGTTTGTGTTTTTGGTAGCCAAATATTGTTGATATATTTATCAAAATAATCACCAGAGGCATAGGTTGAATGTTCAAAACCAACAAATGCAGTTTTTCTTTCGATGGCTAATTGGTTTGAAGTTTTTAATGCGTAATAGGTGACCGCATAAAAATAGATATTGGTGAAATCGAGCGCTTCTTCTGAGCCGTAATAAATATGCTCCCTTGCCAAGTAGCCATGTAAATTCATTTGACCTAACCCAATCGCATGCGATTGTCGGTTACCTTCAGCAATGGAAGGGACAGAGCGAATATCGCTCATATCGGAAACTGCGCTCAATGCTCTAACAGCTGCAGCTATTGATTGGGCGAAATCCGGTGAATCCATTGTTTTAGCAATATTCATGGAGCCTAAATTACAGCTAATATCTTTACCAATTTGTTGATAGCTCAAATCGTCTTCATAAACGCTAGGGCGATTAACTTGCAGTATTTCTGAGCAAAGATTGCTCATATTTATGCGCCCTGCGATAGGGTTAGCTCGGTTGGCAGTATCTTCAAATAAAATATACGGATATCCAGATTCAAACTGGATCTCAGCTAAAGTTTGGAAAAATTCCCGAGCATTAATTTTGTATTTTTTTATCGCTTTGTTATTGACCATCTCATGGTATTTGTCTGTAACGCTAATTTCAGACATAGGAACCCCATAGATGCGCTCAATATCATAAGGAGAGAACAAATACATGTCCTGGTTATCTTTCGCTAGCTGGAAAGTAATATCGGGGATAACGACCCCTAAAGAAAGTGTTTTAATCCGTATTTTTTCATCTGCATTTTCACGCTTAGTATCAAGAAAACGCATAATATCAGGGTGATGAGCATGCAAATAGACGGCACCGGCGCCTTGCCTTGCACCTAATTGGTTGGCATAAGAAAATGCATCTTCTAACATTTTCATGACAGGAACAACACCAGAAGACTGGTTTTCAATCAGTTTTATTGGGGCGCCTTGTTCCCGCAAATTGGTCATTAGAAAGGCGACTCCGCCACCTCGTTTGGATAGCTGCAAAGCCGAATTCACAGAGCGGCCAATAGATTCCATGTTGTCTTCGATTCTTAAAAGAAAACAAGAGATTAGCTCACCGCGTTGTTTTTTACCGCAGTTAAGGAAGGTGGGAGTTGCAGGTTGGAAACGACCTGTAATAATTTCATCGACATACAATTTAGCAAGAGATTCACTCCCTTGCGCAAGCGTTAAAGCAACCATACAAACGCGATCTTCATAGCGTTCGAGATAGCGTTTGCCATCAAAAGTTTTCAGCGTATAGCTCGTGTAATATTTAAAGGCACCGAGAAACGTTTGAAAACGGAATTTATGAGCGTATGCCTGTTTAAATAGTGCTTTGATAAATTCAAAGTCATATTGTTCTAATACACTGTTTTCGTAATAATTTTCTTGTACTAAAAAGTCTAATTTTTCTTTTAAATCATGGAAAAATACGGTGTTTTGGTTCACATGCTGTCGAAAATAGTGGTGAGCCGCTTCTTTGTCTTTATCAAATTGAATACGGCCTTCATTATCATATAAATTCAACATCGCATTGAGCGCATGATAATCCACATCTGATATATTTTGCATTTTATCCATTTGGAATAACTCTAGTTGTTTGTACGTTGCCAAAACGTTTTTAGGCCTTGTTGAACGGACTGAACATCTTTATCAGTACCAAGAAGTTCAAAACGATATAGGTAGGGGACATGGCATTTTTGCGCAATGATATTTCCAGCTATCGCATAGGCATCACCAAAATTGGTATTACCCGCAGCAATAACACCGCGGATAAGTGTGCGGTTGACTTCAATATTAAGAAATTGGATCACCTCTTTTGGGACAGCACCTTTGCTACCACCACCACCGTAGGTCGGCAGTAATAAAACATAAGGTTTTGTCGCAATTAGACTATTTTCGTGGCTTCCAATAGGCAACCGCGTTGCTGGGACACCTAGCTTTTCAATAAAGCGATGGCAATTTCCTGAGCGACTTGAAAAATAGATGAGTGATTCCGTTTTCATAACACCACCTAAGCGGCTAATAAGCTAATCATGTCTGGTCGAAAACCTGCCCAATGTTTGTCTCCCGCAATAACAACGGGAACTTGCTGGTAGCCTAATTTTCTGACTAATTCAAGAGCTTGGCTGTCTTCAGTAAGGTCAATGATTTGGTAGGAAATAGATTTGCGATCTAAGGCTTGATAAGTTGCATTACACTGAACGCAGTTAGGTTTACTATAAATGGTAATCTCAGCCATGTTATTTACCTTTTGAATGTTTAATAGCAGTAAAAATAAGGTGCGTGACATACAAATACTATATATAGATTTTTAACTTATCAACCACACAATATGTAGTGAATAGAAAATATTGAATGATAATTATTCTAATTATTAGCTAGGTGGTTATTAACATTGAAAATAAAAAAGTATGGTATTGGATGATTCAGATAGACTCTCTAAGAAAAAAGATCATTGCAAAGTGGAAATAATTTACTCTATAACTGTATATACAATCAGGTAATTGAGTCCTTTTGAGGAGATACTATGTACCATCAATATTTAGCAACACCGGATAAATTTCCTAAACCGTGGATACATATTACGGCTGATGATGACGGAATAACGAGCCTCTATTTTGTGGATGAAAAAACAGAAAAAGAAACGAAGAATGAGCACTCCAAGCTTTGTGTGAAAGAATTAAAGGAATACTTTAATCATAAAAGAACCGTTTTTACGGTTGCATTAAATCCACAAGGAACAGAATTTCAGAAAAAAGTGTGGAAACATCTTTGTGGGATCCCTTACGGGGAGCGATGGAGCTATAAAGATTTGGCGTTAAAGTTAGGCTCCGTAAATTATTGTCGTGCGGTCGGTATGGCAAACTCACGTAATCCAATCTCATTAATTGTTCCTTGTCATCGCGTACTTGGGCATGATGGAAAATTAGTGGGGTATACAGGAGGCTTAGATATTAAAGATTGGTTACTTTTGCATGAGAAGTAAACACTGAATAATTAGTTATAGGTAATACTATTAGTTGTAATAATTACTATTGATAAGAATTATTGTCGAAATCAGAACCTATTCTATCGATAAATAATATTTTTTTATCTTTTTAGTCCATTTTCGTGATCTAGGTTGTAGACAAGTAACTGAGAAATCTGATGTACTGAGCTTGATACAGATGGTGTGTCTATTTTATTTTAAAGGTAATATTTGATGTCTAAAGTTAAAGGTAACGTTAAGTGGTTCAACGAATCTAAAGGTTTTGGTTTTATCACTCCAGAAGATGGTAGCAAAGATGTATTTGTTCACTTTTCTGCGATTATGGGCGATGGTTTCAAAACCTTAGCTGAAGGCCAAAAAGTGGAATTTGAAATTACTGAAGGTGCTAAAGGCCCATCTGCTGCTAACGTTATTCCTCTGTAATTTTTATAATTAAGATTAAAACGAACAGCTGAAAACTCGCCCTAGCTATCTAGGGCGAGTTTTTTTATTTATAAAAATAAAAAAGGCCTGATATAAACCAGACCTTTTTATCAATAAATTGTCTATAAATTAAACAGTTGAGATTATTTAACTTCTTCGCCTTTAGCTTGTAAATCGGCATGATAAGAAGAGCGAACGAATGGTCCACAGGCTGCGTGAGTGAAGCCCATTGCCATGGCTTCTTCTTTCATTTCATCGAACTCAGCAGGGCTGACATAGCGTTTGACGGGTAAGTGATGGCGACTTGGTTGTAAGTATTGGCCTAGTGTAAGCATCGTTACACCATGACGACGTAAGTCGCGCATAACCTCGATAATTTCTTCATTGGTTTCACCAAGACCGACCATTAACCCCGATTTAGTTGGGATATTTGGATGTGCTTCTTTAAATTTTTCGAGTAATTTTAAAGACCATTCATAGTTAGCGCCAGGGCGAACTTGGCGGTAAACACGTGGCACATTTTCAAGATTATGGTTAAACACATCAGGTGGTGTTGCGGTTAAAATCTCTAATGCGCGATCCATACGGCCGCGGAAGTCAGGAACCAGCGTTTCAATTTTAATTGATGGGCTTTTTTCACGAATAGCACTAATGCAATCAGCAAAATGCTGTGCTCCGCCATCACGTAGGTCATCACGGTCAACAGACGTAATGACGACATAGCGTAGTGCCATATCTTTAATAGTTTGCGCTAATTTTTCGGGTTCGTTGGCATCTGGTGCATTTGGGCGACCATGGGCAACATCACAGAATGGGCAGCGGCGGGTACAAATAGCCCCCAAAATCATAAAGGTCGCGGTACCATGGTTAAAACACTCAGAAAGGTTAGGGCATGATGCCTCTTCACATACAGAGTGTAAGCCATTTTTGCGCATGGCTGCTTTAATGCCTTGAATACGAGTGGAATCAGCAGGAAGCCTAATTTTCATCCAGTCAGGTTTACGTAGAATTTCTTCTCGTTCAGTCACAACGTTTTTGACAGGGATCAGCGCCATTTTGTCGGCGTCACGATATTTAATTCCGCGTTCTATCTGAATTGGTTTACTCATAATATGACGGTTCCAGTTATCTTTTATGCTGATGGATAAGTGATAATTCTAAATAAAACCGAATGGAGACTGTTATCCATTCATTAAAATATTTTTTAAAAATGTTAAAAAATTATAGCATTATTATTGAACAATATGAAATCCTAGTGTGTCACAGAATTGGCGAATTAGCACAGGCTGAACATCGGAAACTGATACTTTGGGAGCAAGATTACTCATTTGAGTCATCTTTAATTCACTGTAACCACAAGGATTAATACGATTAAAGGGTTCAAGATCCATATCAATATTCAATGCGAGCCCATGAAAAGAACAGCCTTTCCTTATGCGTAATCCGAGGGAGCAAATTTTGTCGCCATTAACATAGACACCGGGAGCATCAGGGCGAGGATACGCTGCAATATTAAAATGGGCAAGGGTATTTACGACGGTATTTTCTAATGCGGTAACTAGCTCACGAACACCAATTTTATTGCGTTTTAGATCGAGCATAACATACATCACTTGTTGCCCTGGCCCATGATAGGTAACTTGGCCGCCTCTATCACTTTGGATAACAGGGATATCACCAGGGGCAAGAACGTGCTCCGCTTTTCCGGCTTGGCCTTGGGTAAATACGCGAGGATGTTCAACTAGCCAAATTTCATCATGGGTTTCTGGCGTACGGTGTTCTGTGAATTGGTGCATAGCATCAGAAACAGTTTGATAAGGAGCAAGGCCAAGTTGGCGTATGGTTATACATCTATCTGACAAAATTTAGGTGTCCACGTTGTCTTTATCGTTGCGGGCAGTATAACGCCTATGTTTGCCATACTTCAAGTTAACATACGACTGGATGCTTGCATAAAATGTGATTTAGATTGGAAACAAATGTTATTTAGGAGTGAATATATTGCATTTTAACGTAGGGCATAAAAATGAAAAAGGCCGAATAACAGTAGACTATTCGGCCTTTGATAACTTGTTGTTTAAAGTACAACTTTCACTAACTCTAATGCACCTAACTCAGTATACAAGGTTTCAACTTGTTCAATATGAGTTGCATTGATAGTAATAGAAACTGAGTGATAATTGCCTTTGCTACTTGGTTTTACGTCTGGGCTATAGTCACCTGGCGCATGACGCTGTACCACTTCAATCACTTGATCAACCAGTTCAGGCTGTGCCAAGCCCATCACTTTGTAGGTTAATGGGCATGGGAACTCAAGCAGTTCACCTAATTTCGTTTTCATGGGCACTCCTAATTTTTAAATTGGGCTGCTGGCTGAAAAAGATTGGCTGGTATTAAACCAGCCAATGAGATGTATTCATCCAACAAACATTTCGGTACTTATCTATTTCGATATTTACTATATGGGGACGACTTATTTTAGTTTCAAGTCTTAACCAAACCAGCGATGAAAGAGTAATTTTATGTAGTCAATTAACCGACTGAAAAAACCACCTTCTTCAACATCTTTTAACACTGCTAAAGGGTGCTGTTCGATGATTTTACCATCAAGTTGGAAGCTAATTGTCCCTACTTGTTGGCCTTTGGTTAATGGTGCTTCTAGTTCAGTTGTCGTTAATTCATAGCTGGCTTTTAAATCTTTTAAGCGGCCTCGTGGGATAGTGAGGTATAAATCTTCGGTCACACCTAATTTTACTTCATTTTCATCACCAAACCAGACTGGCACACTGGCAAAATCCACATTGGCTTGTAATGGTTTAACGGTTTCATAAAAGCGGAAACCGTAAGTGAGTAATTTTTTACTTTCGGCATCACGGCCTTTGCTACTTTTCCCCCCCATAACAACGGAGATCAGGCGCATGTCACCTTCAGTTGCTGATGCGACAAGGTTATAGCCCGCGGCATTAGTATGGCCTGTTTTGATGCCATCAACAGTTAAGCTCTTATCCCACAACAGCCCATTGCGGTTTGTTTGACGGATGTTGTTAAAGGTAAACTCTTTCTCTTTATAAATTGCGTATTCTTCAGGCACATCACGTACTAGCGCTTGCCCAATAAGAGCCATATCACGTGCTGAACTATATTGGCCCTCAGCATCTAACCCATGAACAGTTTGAAAATGGGTATTTTTCAGCCCTAATTTGTTCACGTAACCATTCATTAGCTGAACAAAGTTGGCTTGGTCACCCGCAATATAGTCGGCCATTGCAACACAGGCATCATTACCTGATTGCAAGTTAATGCCACGAGTTAACTGAGAAACGCTAACACGATCGCCTGGTTTTAAGAACATCAATGATGAGCCTTTAAATACTGGGTTACCAGTAGCCCACGCATCATTTCCAACCGTGACAATATCATTTTCACCAATTTTGCCTGACTTAATTGCCTGACCGATAACATAGCTGGTCATCATTTTTGTCAAACTCGCCGGATCACGGCGTTGGTCAGCATTACTTTCAGCGAGAACTTTGCCTGAATTATAATCAATTAAGATATAAGCTTCTGCATCAATAGCGGGCGCTGCAGGAATTGATGTATTTGGGAAGGTTTCATTAGCGTTCGCAATGTTAGCAGTCATAAGAAGGAGTGCGGAACCCAGCACAGTATGACGCACGATGCGTGATGGAGCGACATTATTCATGGTTTTACCATTACATCCGAAATTCGGTTAACACAAGGAGGCGCAGTTTAGCAAAAGAACGGGATAAGAAAAAAGTGACTTTTGCGCTGTACCAATGATTTTTTTGTCAGTTGAATATTGCCTGTATTTAGGTTGCCCAAAATATGATTGAGCAACCTAAAGTTACATAGCTCTATGGTGCAACGACCATTGACGATTGGTTTTTTTCAGACTGTAAACGGCCTTGAACCTCAACAGCTTGTTGCCTTGTACTAAATGGCCCTAGCTGTACTCGGTAAATACCATTATAGGGTTGTAGACGGCCTGGAACATTAAATTGTGTTTTCAACTCATTCAGCATATTTTGCGCGTTGGCTTGGCTACTAATGGCACCAGCTTGAACAAGAAAACCACGCTCTGGAACCGGTTCTTCAGCTACAACGGCTGCAGGTGGCGGTGTTGGTGTTTGCAGGTTCATGTCTGGCATAGTAGGCTGCATCGGTTCTTTGGGCTGCTGAACTGGCAATGTATTTTCCGGAGTTGGCAAGTTTTCCATCACAGGGGTGCCCATTGGGCCAGAACCTAATTGTGGGCGTCCCGGTAAAGCATAGCTCTGTTTCACAAAGTTAGAACCTACTGTTCCTGTCCCTGATAAGGAGCCATCTTGGGCAACTTGAATGGCATCAATTTTAATTTTTGTCGTAGGCATTAAATTCAGGCGGTCAGCGGTAGCTCTTGAAACAGCAATACTTTTACCTGGAACATAAGGCCCGCGGTCATTAACACGAACAACCATCATGCGGCCATTCATCATATTGGTGATACGTACATAACTTGGGATTGGCAAAGTCGGGTGAGCCGCTGTTAATTCCACTGGGTTAACGCGTTCCCCAATCGCAGTCATATTACCTGCAGACTCAGCACCATAAATGGATGCATAACCCACTTGGCTAAATTGTGATGGGTCACGTACGATTTGGTATTGTTGACCATTACGTGAGTAATCATTATTTGCGGTTGGATGATACGGCTCATAATGAGGCTCTGCACCTAATACATCTTGAGTGGGTACATTGGTTGGCACTTGGGCTGGTTGTTTAACTTCATCTGTCACACAGCCACTGAGTAGCGCGGCTGTGACGCCAAGCATTATCCATTGTAAACGCATACTAAGCCTCATTTTATAAACTTTTAGAAAGGAATTTTCGGTGTGTATGTATCGACATGATAATACCGAATCCAGCCATTAAAACAATCAATGCGGAGCCCCCATAACTCACTAAAGGGAGGGGGACACCAACCACAGGTAATATACCACTGACCATACCGATATTCACAAATACATAGACAAAAAGGATTAAGATCAAGCCGCCAACCATAACTCGACCAAAGGTGTTTTGTGCGCTAGCAGCAATATAAAGCCCGCGAATAATCAGTAAAAGGTATAGGCCAAGTAAAATGAGCACCCCAACTAAGCCAAGTTCCTCTGCTAACACAGCAAAAATAAAGTCGGTATGTCTTTCTGGCAAAAATTCAAGCTGTGATTGCGTGCCATGTAGCCAACCTTTCCCCATTAACCCACCAGAACCAATTGCAATTTTTGACTGGATAATATGGTAACCAGCCCCTAATGGGTCAGTTTCTGGGTCTAATAACATCATGACACGGGCTCTTTGGTAGCCATGCATTAAAAAGAACCACAGCAGGGGAATGAAGGCCGCGAGCGCAATCGCTGCAACAGTAATAAGCCGCCAACTCATTCCTGCAAGGAACAAAACGAACAAGCCTGAAGCTGCAACTAAAATTGAAGTACCAAGGTCTGGTTGCGCCGCCACCAATAATGTGGGTACAAAAATCAATACTAGTGCAATTACGGTATTTTTGAATGAAGGAGGGCATAGGTCTCGGTTCATAAAACGAGCGACCATTAAAGGGACGGCAATTTTTGCAATTTCAGAGGGTTGGAACCGAATGAACCCTAAGTCTAGCCAACGCTGAGCCCCTTTACTTATCTGCCCAAAGACATCAACAAAAACCAGTAAAATAACGCAGAAGATAAACAGGTGAGGTGCCCAATTTTCATACATTCTAGGGGGGATCTGCGCCATCACTATCATGACGACGAAGCCTGTCGCTATCTGCCCTAATTTACGCTCCATCATTTCAGGATCTTGGCCGCTGGCACTCCACATAATAAATGCGCTGTATGCAAGCAACGCGATAATAATTAGCAGCATAGGCACATCTATATGCAGACGTGTGGATAACGAAATTTTTTTCTTATCGTCTGTCATATTCTTTATAGCTCTTTGTTATTCATAGAATTGCGCATCAGCGATCTTCTCCTGCATTGGTTGCTGACACTGCGACTTCGGTTCGGTTATCACCAAGAAGAACGTGGTCAAATATTTGCCGCACAATATCACCGACTGCTGGGCCTACGCCCCCATTTTCTAAAATAATCGCAACGGCAATAGTGGGTTTATCATACGGAGCATAAGCAATCATTAACTTGTGGTCGCGCAAGTGCTCTGCCAGCTTACTGGCGTTATAGGTTTCATAGCTGAAGACTTGTGCGGTACCGGATTTCGCAGCTGCTTTATATGGTGTGCCAATGAAACTGCGGCGGCCAGTACCATTTGGTGCATTGGCTACACCGTACATTCCATGCTTAGCTAGTTCCCAAAAACCTGAGTTAATATCGCCGATTTGTTTGGTTTCTTTGTCTTCATAAGGCACCATGGCATTACCCAACTTTGTGCCGTAGAGTAAATGAGGGGTCTTAACTTGACCATCATTTATTAATGTCATCAATGCTTTTGACATTTGAATTGGAGTTGCTGTCCAATAGCCTTGTCCTATCCCAACAGGGATCGTATCACCTTGATACCAAGGTTTTTTATAGCGTTTTTGTTTCCATTCACGGGTTGGCATGATGCCAGAGCGCTCTTCAGCCAGGTCAATACCCGTATAATCGCCAAAACCAAAACGGCTCATCCATTCAGAAATACGATCAATTCCCATATCATAAGCGACTTGGTAGAAGAAGGTATCCGCAGATTCAATAATGGATTTCGATACGTTAAGTTTACCGTGTCCCCAACGCTTCCAGTCGCGGTAGCGTTTTTCTGAACCCGGTAATTGCCACCAACCAGGATCAAAAATAGTCGTATTTGGCGTGATTACTTTTTCACTCAATGCGGCGACAGAAATAAAGGGTTTTACTGTTGATGCAGGGGGGTAAAGCCCTTGAGTTGTCCGGTTAATCAACGGCCTATCAGGGTTATTTAATAACGCTTGATAATCTTTATTTGAGATACCGTTAACAAACAAGTTAGAGTCATAACTTGGATTAGACACCAGAGCCAAAATTTCGCCATTACGTGGGTCAGTGACCACAACGGCAGCACGGCTAGTGGTTAACAGTTTTTCGATATAAATCTGTAATTCGAGATCAATGGTAAGGTAGATATCCCGACCAGCTTGCGGTGGTTGTTCATGAAGTTGGCGAATAACACGACCACGGCTATTCACTTCAACTTCTTCATAACCTGTTTTGCCGTGTAAGATGTCTTCATAATAACGTTCAATACCTAATTTACCGATATCGTGGCTAGCGGCATAATTGGGTAATAAACCTTCTTTATCAAGACGTTCAACATCTTTGTCATTAATTTTTGCCACATAGCCAATCACATGGGTTAGTGCAGAACCGTATGGGTAAGAACGACGTTGGTAGCTTTTGACCTCTAAACCAGGAAAACGGTACTGGTTAACAGCAAAACGAGCGACTTGGACTTCGTTAAGCTGTGTTTTTAGTGCAATAGAGGTAAACCGACGTGAGCGCTTACGCTCTTTTTCAAAATTAGTGATGTCTTCGTCAGTTAAATCGACCACACTACGAAGATTATCTAAGGTTTCTTGTAGATTACTGACTTTTTCGGGCACGATTTCTAACTGGTAAAACGTGCTATTAAGTGCGAGTTGGGTTCCTCGACGGTCATAAATAATCCCACGGCTTGGTGCAATAGGCACCAATTTGATTCTGTTATCGTTTGACCGCGTTTGGTAATCTTCATGACGGACAATTTGTAAGTGATACAAATTCGTCACAAGAATAGACGTTAAAATGACAATCACACCGAAGGCGATAAGCGCTCGGCGGATAAACAAAACTGATTCAGCGGTATGGTCGCGAAAAGGGGTGCGTTGTGTTTTCATCCCATTGCCATTTTGAACATATTTAAACCTGACTATTCCCTGTGATAAGGGTGGTTAGTCGTAATACTCCATGCGCGATAAAGACTTTCAGCAACAAGGACACGAACCAGTGGATGGGGCAGCGTAAGTGGTGAAAGCGACCAGCTTTGCTCCGCGGCTGCTTTGCAAGCGGGTGAAAGACCCTCGGGACCACCGATTAATAAACTAACATTACGGCCATCTTGTTTCCATTTATCGAGCTGTACGGCAAGTTTTGGGGTATCCCAACGATCCCCTGGAATATCCAAAGTGACGATGCGATTTCCTTTACCTACAGCTGCGAGCATTAATTCGCCTTCTTTTTCTAGAATGCGCTTTATATCTGCATTTTTCCCGCGTTTTCCTGCTGGAATTTCCGTTAATTCAAATGGCATATCTTTAGGAAAACGGTGGAGGTAATCCATAAAGCCGGTCTGGACCCAGTCCGGCATTTTTGTTCCAACGGCGATGAGCTGTAATTTCAAACTCAGCTCCAAAGCTTTTCTAATTCATACATACGACGACTTTCTTCTTGCATAATATGAACAATGGCATCGCCAAGGTCGACGACAATCCAATCAGAAATGCCTTGCCCTTCAACACCCAATGGTATTAAACCATTTTTTCGGCAAGCTTCGATTAATCTGTCAGCGACTGACATCAAATGGCGGCTTGATGTCCCTGTACAGATGATCATCTGATCGGTAATACTTGATTTCCCTTGAACATCGATAGTAATGATATCTTCTGCTTTAGCATCATCAAGCTGATCGATAATAAATTGTTGGAGTTCAGTTCCTTGCAAAAGGTTCACCTTTTATTCAAATAAACAGAATATCACGTTAAACACTGTTTGTAGTTTGTAGATAAAATAATGGCTGATAACGAATCAAACACATTAACAGCCTTGTTATTTTACCCTAGATTTTAAGAAAAATCGGCTAAATTATTTTTTATTCATTGTGGAGTGAAATTTATAGGGATATCCGTACATTTGAGCAAGAAGTTTGTGTTAACTTTACAAAATAACTCTAGAAACTGTACTCCTGAAAAACATTTTAGGATGAGATAGGTATTATGCAAATAATTAAGCCAAAAGTTTTTATATTTGAAGGGATTAATCATCTTCCTGTTAATATTCATCGACAAGTGAGTTCCATGGTTGAATTTATGACGGATTTTTCCCATGAGGACAGGCAAAACAAAGTTAATGGTATTATTTGCTTTGGCCAGCAACTCCCTGAATTACAGGGGCTATTCCCTGCTAACATTCCAATATTAACCAGTGATAAACTACAAGATACAACGTTCTGGGACTGCTTTTTGACGAAATTGTATACGTTACAAAGGTTAGATGGCTTATACAACGAATTAACACATCACAACATTATTCAATTTCATAGCTGCCACAAATATCTCATTATGGCGTATTCCCCTGTTGGCTATCAGTATACAGGGCGTTTAGTGGCGAGTATTAAAAGCAGTACCGACCTTGTGTGTTTTTTTAATCAATATAAAGCTTGTTTAATGGAAATATTGGCGACAGTGCCAGCAAGAAACACGGAAGTTAATGCGCTGAGCCATATGCAAGGTTATTTCAAACACAAAGCCACGAAGGATGAGAAAAAACGCTTATTATGGCTGATTAACGACTATTTAGCGGGGAATTTACCGTTAAACAGGCCGTTAGAGATGATGAAACAATTGCTTATTCAATACCCAGACAACTATTTAATAGAGCAAGTCATTTTTGAGCCATATCCGAATAGTTGTTCAATAAGGGAGCTCCCTTATTGCTGGTAAAGGTGATGTTGATGAATATATTGCAGAACTGCATCTGGAATTAAATCGTGACAAGAGTCGCCTGAATTTAATTTTTCGCGGATCTCTGTTGCTGAGATATTTACCAGTGGAGTATCTCCAATAAAAATATACCCATTCGCCACTTGGCTTAAGGCAATAGGGTCTGTTGTTTGATGTTCTAACAGCCAGTTTTGCATTTTAGGATCGGTAAACTGTGTGGCATATCCCGGTCGGGAACAAACCAATAAATGGCAGTTATCAAGTATCCGCTCCCAGCCGTGCCATTTATTAATCGACAATAAGGAATCTTGACCAATAATAAACGCCAGAGGTTTTTCTGGCCCAATTTCTTGGCGTAATTCAACCAGTGTTTCTATCGTGTAAGAAGGGCTATTTTTCTCTAATTCACGTGTATCGATAGCAAATAAAGGCGCATTTTGAATTGCGAGTTTCACCATTTCTAAACGTTGTGATGGCGTCGCTTCTGGTTGTGGGCGATGGGGGGGAACGTGGTTAGGTAACAAGATAACTTTTTCGAGCCCAACTTGTTGAGCAAGTGCTTGCACTGGACGTAAATGGCCAAAGTGAATGGGGTCGAACGTCCCACCGAATAATGCGAGCAAGTTATGCTGTTTTGAAAATGAGTTACTCATGAATAAAATTCTCTGCAAATGCTTTACCACATAATAGCATAGACAGTGACTGCAGGTCAGGCCATGGAGAATGGCTAAAATCTTGTTTAATATTGATTTCTGCTTGCGTTAATAACATTAATGCAGATTGTAATTGATGCAATGTTAAACGTTGTAAGGCTTCCGTGAGCACACCTCGGCGGTTTTGCCACACTTTGTGTTGATCAAATAATGTCTTTAACGCGGTTGTTGCAGACTGGCGTTTTAATGTAATAAGCAACATTAGATCGCGTTGGATTGATCGCAATAAAATAACAGGCTCAATATCTTCTTGCTGCAATTGCTCTAAAATATGCCATGAACGGCGGGATTTACCCGCCAATAGGGCATCAACCCAATGGTAGGGAGTAAAATGCGCAGAGTCATTAACGGCACTCTCAACCCGAGGATAGGTGAGTTTACCATCTGGATAAAGAAGAGACAGCCGCTCAAGTGCTTGCGCCAAACCAAGTAAATTCCCTTCATAACAGTAACAAAGTAGCTGGTTAGCTTCGGTTTCTAACGAAAGCCGCATACTGTAGGCGCGTTTAGAAACCCATTGTGGTAACCGCTGATATTCAGGCGTTAGGCAGCTGATATAAATAGCATCTTGGCTAATTGCTTTAAACCAAGCACTGTTTTCTTGTGCTTTAGTGAGCTTATGACCACGTAACACAAGAAGGAGATCTGAATGCAGTAATTGCGCCAGTTGGTTCAGCTTTTCAGCCATGGCGGCATTAGGGCCATTTTCAGGCAACAACAGCGTGAGAGTTTGACGGCTAGCAAATAGGCTGAGAGCTTGGCAGAGGCTAAAAATCTCATCCCAATCAGTATTTTGCTCTAGAGAAAACGAAAAATGCTCTTCAAAGCCTTGCTCTTGTGCCGCTTTGCGGATGGCATCTTGGCTTTCTTGAAGAAGAAGGGGCTCATTGCCCCAAATTAAATAGCGGCCTCTTAGAGACTCTTGTAACGAAGAGGCCAGCTGTTCAGGGTAGATACGTGTCATTATGGTTGAGTATTCGTATCAGCCGCTTGGTTTTTTGCTTTTTCAAGTTCTGCTGAATGAACAAGCAATAATTTACGCACGATATTGCGTGCAGCTTGTTCTTGCATTTCTTGCCTTACAATTTCTTTTTCAGCATCTTTCGCCAGTGCTTCTAAAGGGTTGTCGAAGAAAGTGCGTTCAACACGGCTTTGTAAAGGATAGATAGCACCATCAGGCATTAACACTTGCACATTCATTACCAGTGTTAATTGTTTCTCTGCCGCTTTACCATCTTGATAAACGGACACAGTTTCAGTGTTCTCATTAGAACTCAGAACTTTCAAAATGGGAACACCGGCTCTTCCAGTTTCGAGAATGGTCACATTATTGAGCCGCAGTTGTTCCCTAAGCGCCCTTGTAAGGTAGCTATATGGATCACTTGAACTTAGCTGCAAAGTTCTCAGTTCCTCAGGAATTTGAGTTGTTCCTTGAAGACGAAAACCGCAACCTGCGGTGACTAGCACCGCCAGGCTCAAAAATAAAGTTATCAGATAACGCACCTGGCCTCCTTATCAGCCAACAACCTAATATTAACCTACAACAAGGTTTAGCAATTTGCCTGGGACATAGATTACTTTGCGGATGCCAACACCTTCAAGGTATTTCGCTACGCTCGGTTCATTTTTTGCCATATCTAGGACAAATTCTTGGTTTGCATCAGCCGGAACGGTGATACGACCACGAACCTTACCATTAACTTGAACGACAACCAGTTTGGTATCGTCAATCATGGCTTTTTCATCAGCAACAGGCCATTGTGCGAAATCGATGTCTGTTTGGTGACCGAGCGCTTTCCACATTTCAAAGCAAGCGTGTGGAATGATTGGTGATAACATCAGCGTGATAGCCTCAAGAGACTCTTGGACTAATGCACGGTCTTGTTCCGTTTCTTGTGGTGCACGAACTAATTTGTTCATGAATTCCATGATAGCAGCAATAGCAGTGTTGAATGCATAACGACGGCTGAAATCATCAGAGACTTTCGCGATTGTTTTGTGCAGATCACGACGTAAGTCTTTTTGTTCAGGTGTTAATGTGCTGATATCTAAAGGTGAAGTTGCACCTTTTTGTGAGTGCTCGTGTACTAAACGCCAAACGCGACGAACGAAGCGGTTAGCACCTTCAACGCTGGATTCTTGCCACTCAAGGGTTAACTCTGGTGGTGCAGCAAACATCATAAATAGGCGAACGGTATCCGCACCGTATTTTTCGACCATTAATTGTGGGTCAATACCGTTGTTTTTCGACTTAGACATTTTGCTCATACCGGTATACACCAGTTCATGGCCTTCATTATCTACGGCTTTAATAATACGGTTTTTGTCGTCACGTTCAACAATGGCGTCTGCTGGAGAAACCCAAACACGCTGACCATCGCTGCCCGTATAATAGAATGCATCAGCAAGCACCATGCCTTGGCACAGTAAGCGTTTTGCTGGTTCATCTGAGTTGACTAACCCTGCATCACGCATCAACTTATGGAAGAAGCGGAAATACATTAAGTGCATGATGGCATGTTCGATACCACCAATATATTGGTCAACCGGTAACCAGTAGTTTGCTGCCTCGGGGTCTAACATGCCGTCGTCATATTGCGGGCAGGTATAACGTGCATAGTACCAAGAAGATTCCATAAAGGTATCGAAGGTATCGGTTTCACGTAATGCAGGTTGACCGTTAATGGTCATTTTTGCCCACTCAGGGTCAGCTTTAATTGGGCTGGTAATGCCGTTCATCACGACATCTTCTGGCAAAATGACAGGTAACTGGTCTTCAGGAACAGGAACGACAGTACCATCTTCCAATGTTGCCATTGGGATTGGTGCCCCCCAGTAACGTTGACGTGAAACACCCCAGTCACGTAAGCGGTAGTTTACTTTACGTTGACCTGCACCTAGTGCGACAAGTTTATCTGAAATGGCATTGAAGCCAGCTTGGTGGTCTAATCCACTGAATTCACCTGAGTTAATCAGTGCATTTTTTTCGGTCATCGCTTCTTGGGATAAATCAGGCTCATTGCCATCAGCATCGGCAATAACTGCTTTGATGGGTAAGTTATATTTGTGAGCGAATTCCCAGTCACGTTGGTCATGGGCAGGAACGGCCATAACAGCACCAGTACCGTATTCCATTAAGACAAAGTTAGCGACCCAAATTGGCAACTTTTCTTGGGTTAATGGATGAATAACGAATAAACCGGTTGCCATACCTTTTTTATCCATGGTTGCCATATCTGCTTCCGCAGTTTTGGTATTACGGCACTCATCAATAAATTGGGCTAATTCAGGGTTATTTGTCGCGGCTTCTTTAGCCAGAGGGTGACCTGCTGCAACAGCCACATAAGTTGCCCCCATAAAAGTATCAGGGCGAGTGGTATAGACTGTTAAGGTCTCATCACGGTCTGCAACATTGAACGTGATCTCAGTCCCTTCGGAACGGCCGATCCAGTTGCGCTGCATGGTTTTGACTTGCTCTGGCCAGTCATCTAATTTGTCAAGGTCGTTGAGCAGCTCTTCTGCGTAGTCGGTAATTTTAATAAACCACTGTGGGATTTCTTTGCGCTCAACAGGGGTGTCACAACGCCAGCAGCAGCCATCAACCACTTGTTCATTCGCCAAAACAGTTAAGTCATGTGGGCACCAGTTAACCGCAGAGGTTTTTTTGTACACTAAACCTTTTTCATACAATTTAGTGAAGAACCATTGTTCCCAACGGTAATATTCAGGGGTACAAGTCGTGACTTCGCGATCCCAATCGTAACCGAAACCGAGCATTTTCAGCTGGTTTTTCATGTAATCGATATTGGCATAAGTCCAAGGCGCAGGAGCAGTATTATTTTTAACCGCAGCACCTTCAGCAGGCAGACCAAACGCATCCCAACCAATTGGTTGGAGAACGTTTTTCCCCAACAAACGTTGGTAACGAGAGATAACGTCACCCATGGTGTAGTTACGTACGTGGCCCATGTGTAGTCGACCAGAAGGGTAAGGTAGCATGGACAGGCAGTAGTATTTTTCTTTGCTGTTGTCTTCAGTCACTTTGAAAGTTGCTTTTTCATCCCAGTGACGCTGTACTTTAGGCTCTATATCTTCTGGACGATATTGTTCTTGCATGGCACCGATAATCCTATGGTGAATAAATGCTACATCTGTAGCGTGAATGTCTTTCTTAATTGAGATCGCATAGCATAGCGGATCTACACCGAAAACAACAATAGTTGATTAGCTGAACCTACGAGGGAGGCTGGATATTGCTTTTCGGGGAACGGATCAGGATATTTTACGCTGATAACCAAACAACTTAACTAAAAAGTTTGTTAAATGGTAGTGGTTTATTGATCTATTTCGAATTCAGGTTGTTGTTGTTGATTTATTTGCTAATAGCGCAGTGATAAGACGAGGGAGCTAATGAGCTCCCTCTTGAATATTAATGGAGGATTTTTGCGAGAAAATCTTTTGCACGGTCGGATTGTGGGTTAGCAAAAAAATCTTCTTTTTTACTGTCTTCAACTATCTTGCCTTCATCCATAAAAATAACACGATTAGCCACTTTTTTGGCGAATCCCATTTCATGGGTAACCACCATCATGGTCATGCCTTCATTGGCTAATTCAACCATAACATCAAGCACTTCGTTGATCATTTCTGGGTCTAACGCTGAAGTAGGTTCATCAAATAGCATA
Source organism: Providencia sp. PROV182 (assembly GCF_028480325.1). NCBI lineage: Bacteria > Pseudomonadati > Pseudomonadota > Gammaproteobacteria > Enterobacterales > Morganellaceae > Providencia > Providencia sp. PROV182. Next base: position 38,279 of record NZ_JAMPOL010000033.1, read on the forward strand.
GCGATAGGATCCATACACAGTGCTCGAGCGATAGCGACACGCTGTTGTTGCCCACCTGAAAGCTGAGCTGGAAATTTATTGGCATGGCTGGATAAACCTACGCGTTCCAATAATTTCAAACCTTTTGCTTCCGCTTCTTTTTTATCGCGGTTTAATACCTTAACTTGCGCTAATGTCAAATTTTCAATAATCGACAAATGAGGAAATAGCTCGAAGTGTTGGAATACCATCCCAACTTTAGAGCGAAGTTTTGCAAGGTCAGTTTTTTTGTTATTAACTTGAATGTCATTCACAAAAATCTCACCCTGTTGAATCGGCTCTAAACCATTCACTGTTTTTATTAATGTGGATTTACCAGAACCAGATGGCCCGCACACAACCACAACCTCACCTTTTTTAACTTCAGTTGTGCAGTCTGTAAGCACCTGAAATTGGCCATACCATTTGGATACATTTTTCAGGGTTATCATGAAACAGTCCTTTTCTTAAGATAATTCACTAACATAGAAGCGCCAAAACTGACAATAAAGTACACCAGACCCGCAAACAGTACCATCTCTACTTGTGTCCCATCACGCTCACCAATATTGGTGGCGGTACGGAAAAAGTCTGTCAAACTGAGCACATACACGAGGGATGAGTCTTGGAACAGCACAATCCCTTGAGTTAACAACAATGGCACCATGGCTTTAAAGGCTTGCGGTAACACCACGAGCCGCATAGTTTGCATATTTGTCATTCCCAAAGCTAACGCCGCAGAGGCTTGTCCTCGTGAAATACTTTGAATACCAGCACGAATAATCTCAGAGTAATAGGCCGCTTCAAAAAGAGAGAAGGCTATCATTGCAGAAATTAAACGAATATCATTTTTTGGTGATAAGCCTAGAACATTTTGTAATAAGCTAGGTACGATTAAGTAAAACCACAGTAAAACCATAACCAACGGAATAGAACGGAATGTATTCACATACAAGGCCGCAAACCAGCTAATTGGTTTGAATGTGGATAACCGCATCACGGCAAGGACGGTACCCCACAAAATTCCGACCACTATCGCGGTTAGTGTGATTTTTGCTGTGACAATAAAGCCATCGATTAAAAAGGGCATACTCGGAGCAATTGAGCTCCAGTCAAATTCATACATCATTTTACCGCCCTCCAAGAGTGCCAGGTAAGCGAACTTTGCGCTCTAATAACGTCATCAGAATCATGATAATGACGTTAATACCGACATAAGCTAACGTAATTGCGGTAAAGGATTCCCATGCGTGAGCAGAATAGTCCAATAGCTTTCCGGCTTGTGCTGCCATATCGACTAAGCCAATGGTTGACGCAATGGCTGAGTTTTTAACCAAGTTCAACATTTCTGACGTCATTGGTGGCAAAATAACCCGATAGGCATTGGGTAATAGAACATAGCGATAGGTTTGTGGCAAAGTCAGCCCCATTGCGAGTGCGGCACTTTTTTGCCCTCTAGGTAGTGACTGAATGGCTGCGCGCACTTGCTCAGTCATCCGCGCTGCGGTGAATAACCCAAGGCAAAGCATTGAGGAAATAAAGAATTGATAGTTAGGGGCTAAATCCATTTTAAACCAATCCCCGATTGAACGCGGGAGAAGTTCTGGAATAACTAAATACCAAGTAAAAAATTGTACAATAAGCGGCACGTTACGGAATAATTCTACGTATGCGGTACCTAAAAAAGCTAAAAAACGGTTAGGTACTGTACGTAAAATACCGAAGAATGAACCGACTAGAAATGCAATAATCCAAGCGCAAATAGAAAGTGTTACGGTGACTTCGAGGCCAGATATTAACCACCCTAAGTAGGTGGTATTCCCAAATGGGGCTTCCTGAAGGAAAATCCCCCAATTCCAGTTAATAGACATGATATTGACTTCCTGTGGGCAATGTAATTCCCGAATACTGTCGTAAGAGAGGATGCAAGGCGGGGAACGACCGCCTTGCAATTCTTACTTCAGTAATACCCTGTTTGTCTTTTTATTAGTTTAATGCTTTGTCATTTGGTTCTTTAAATAAGGCTTTCATTTCATCGGACAAAGTAAATTTCAGGTTCAGATTTTTTGGTGGAATAGGCTGATTGAACCAGCGGTCAAAGGATTTCTCTGCGACCCCCGAGGTCTGTGCATTCGCAATGGTTTCGTCGATAAGCGCTTTAAATTGAGGATCATCTTTACGCAACATACAGCCATAAGCTTCTTCAGTTTGCGGTTTGCCAACGATTTCCCAGATATCCGGTTTTTTCGCTTTTGCTCGCTCACCCGCTAACAATGCATCATCCATCATAAAGGCGACAGCACGGCCTGACTCCAAGGTACGGAATGAGTCACCATGGTCTTTCGCGCTGATAATGCGCATTTTCATATTTTTTTCATCATTCAACTGATTCAACAGAATTTCAGAAGTCGTACCTGAGGTCACGACAACATTTTTACCAGCTAAGTCAGCAAAGTCTTTTACACCGGAATCACCTTTGGTGAGTAAGCGTGTCCCGACCACAAAGATAGTGTTAGAGAAAGCCGCTTGTTTTTGTCTTTCTACGTTATTGGTTGTTGAACCACATTCAAAATCAAATGTGCCATTTTGCAGGAGTGGAATACGGTTTTGTGATGTAATGGGAATGAGTTTGACTTGCAGATCAGGCATGTTTAATTTTTTCTTCACTGCATCAACAATGGCATTTGAATAATCCTGCGAGTAACCAACCACTTTCTGGCTATTATCATAGTAAGAGAACGGTACGGATGATTCACGATGACCAACAACTATTACACCGTTGTCTTTGATTTTTTTCAGAGTGCCGTTTAATTCTTCTGCTTGGACTGCGCAGGTTGCACCTAAAATCATCATCGATAATACAAGTTTACTTATACGCATAATTACAACTCCTTTAGAACATCGGTGTAAACCCGTTGTAATTTTAAGGGGTCATCACGAGATAACGCCTGAATTACTGTGGCTTTGTAGTGTTGTGTTTGCAAATATTTCGCAGATTTAGACAATGCCGCGATTATCCGCTATATGTTTTATTGTTGTTAAAAAGTAATTAAATTTGTTAATTAATGAAAACAAATTGTTTCAATTTCGGGAGCTGTCTCGCATATTATTTGGGTAATTTTTGAATTACCGCACTAACATGGTGATTTGCCACTTAATATTGTCCTAAACTGATAGTCACGCACTGTTAAGGTGCAATCTATCTTCATTTCATGTCATATATTGGATAAAGCAATTTACGTGCCTAGTTTTGATGGAACTGCATTTTTGTTCATTGGGAAGAGAATAATATTTGTAAAGTTAGCTGATGACACTTGTACGGAATATTTTGCTGTGTAAGATGTAACCTCTATTTAACTTATAGACGGTGTAACGGTATTAATCAAAGACTGGTTTTTATCGTTATGGTTATCAAAGTCGCATAATTAGTATTATTTCAGGAAGTTATACCAAGGTGCGCATGAACAGGCATTTAAAATTAGGTAAAGGATTAGTGATATTCGCCTGTCTGATGGTATTGATTTGTATGAATCAACGCGCCGTCGGAGAGCGTCTGCTCGCCAATTTTTTTGTGCCCGACGTCTTAGCTCAAGTGCAAATTAATACTGGAGCTAACCTTTCCTATATCGAACAATCACAAGTAAAACAAGGTGATGGCAGTAGTACACATCTTTCTAGTTGTGAACTGAGCGCCAAGTCATTAATGACTTTGTTACCTGCTGTGCTTGAACCATTCTTCTTTATGCTCCTTACTTTGGCTGCGCTAACTTTATTTTGTACTAATCTATTTATATCTAGAGCAAATAATGAAGAGAAGCATGCCCCTCCAAGAGTCAGAAGACACTTACAATTTTGTAATCTTCGGAATTAACACACAACGAATAGGGATTCGTTTGTGTAATTTATTCTGGAGGAAACAATGCGTTTTTTAATTAATTCATTTTTTATATTTTTTGCACTATTTTCGAGCAGTTTATACGCTGCAGATACGGGGTGGTTGCAACCTGCGAATACGGGGTGGATGAATGACAACACTCCACGGCATGCGCAGGTCAGGTTATTAAGTTCAGCACAGGAAAATGGCAAAATTGAGGTTTTGCTTGATGTGAAACTTGATGAGGGGTGGAAAACCTATTGGCGCTCGCCAGGCGAAGGCGGAGTAGCGCCTGAAATCGTATGGTCGTCACCTGTTGAATCAACGGATTGGCAATGGCCAACACCAGGGCGCTTTGATGTCGCGGGTGTTTCAACTCAAGGTTATATGGGCGATGTGGTTTTCCCCATAACAGTAACAAGTAATGAGAAGTTGGACAAACTGGCAGGAACGTTAACATTATCAACATGTAGTAATGTTTGTATTTTAACCGATTACCCATTTGAGCTCGATTTAACAGAACCTGTTCCTGCTGACTTTACTTGGGCGTTTAACCAAGCCAAAGGTGCGGTTCCACCATCAAGTGGTTTAGTTGAGCAAACCAAAGTTGGTTTTGCTAATGATAAGCTAATCATTGAATTACAAAAAAACACAGGGAACTCGTGGGAACAACCGAACATCTTCACTGATGTGGTTGAAGGGGCGGCGTTAGGCGTACCTGTAATAGAAACATCAGGAGAACATTTAACAGCAACAATAGATGTTGGTGATGATTGGGGGGGCGAGTCTCCTGATTTAACCGGAAAAACCATTTCTTTTGTGGTTTCTGATGGTGACATTTCCCAGCAAATTAGCCATCAAGTTAGCACATTTACTGGCACAATAGCGTCAAAAGTGAGCGGTGCTTCTTTATGGCAAGTAGTGTTATTTGCACTTTTAGGTGGCTTGATCCTTAATCTAATGCCATGCGTTCTTCCTGTACTCGCCATGAAACTGGGCTCAGTCTTAATGGTTCCGCAAGGTGAGCAGAAAACCATTCGTCGTCAATTTTTACTGTCTTCTTCAGGGATTTTGGTTTCCTTCTGGTTACTCGCCTTACTGATGACCTTACTGCGGGTCGGTCAGCAAGCCGTTGGCTGGGGTATTCAGTTCCAAAACCCGTGGTTTATCGGCTTTATGGTGGTGGTAACGGCGTTATTTACTGCAAATTTATTTGGTTTATTCGAAATCAACCTTGGCAGTAAGGCTAATACACGCTTGGCGACCGCAGGTGGTCATGGCAATAGTAGTCATTTCTGGCAAGGGGTATTCGCGACATTGTTGGCAACGCCTTGTTCTGCACCATTTTTGGGCACAGCCGTGGCCTTTGCACTGGCAGCGCCAATGGAAGAGTTGTGGTTGATCTTCACGGCATTAGGTGTCGGAATGAGTTTGCCTTGGCTATTAATTGCCGCTTTTCCTGTTATTGCGAGGTTGTTACCAAAACCGGGTATGTGGATGCTCAAATTGCGTGCAATACTTGGAGTCATGATGCTAGTTTCCAGCTTATGGCTAATTAGTTTATTAATTCCGCATTTTGGTGTCTCTACTTCGACCTCGATTGCTGTCATTTTCTTAGTGTTATTAGTGGTCTTTATCGCGATAAAACGTGGTGTAAGAGCAGCTATCTTGCCATTTATATTATTCGCTGTTTTTGCTGGTGGATTTGTTTGGATGACGCAAGAACAGCACTCTGGTAGCCGCTCTCTCGTTAAAGATACGGTGAATTGGCAACCGCTAACTGAACAGGCAATTGCTGATGCGCTAGCGGATAATAAACGCGTATTTATTGATGTTACCGCGGAATGGTGCGTAACCTGTAAGGCAAATAAATACAATGTATTGCTAAGAGATGATATTCAACAGCTGCTTAGTGAACCTGATGTTGTTGCTTTACGTGGTGATTGGACGAAGCCTTCACCTGAAATTACGGCATTTTTACAAAAACGTGGGCAGGTCGCTGTTCCATTTAATCAAATCTATGGCCCTAACTTGGCCGAAGGCGAAGTACTTTCAACGATACTTGATCGTGAATCGCTAATATCCGTTATGAATCAGGCCAAAGGAGCCACAAAATGAAAAAAACAATTTTAGCTGTTTTATTTTCGTCACTAATGATTGGATCAGTAGCACAGGCGGCACCTTTGAGTGCAGACCAAGAAGCACAAGTGCGTAAATTAGTGCGTGATACTTTGGTTGAAAACCCAGAAATTCTCGAAGAAGCTATCGTTGCCCTGCAAGCCAAACAAGGGGAAAAACAACAAGCCCAAATGAAAGAAACGTTAAAAGCGGAGCACGATGCTTTATTCAATGACCCAACCAGCCCGCGTATCGGTAAAAAAGATGCCAAGTTAGTTTTGGTTAACTTTACTGATTTTAACTGCCCATTCTGTAAGCGTTTCGACCCACAACTGATGGATCTTGTGAAAAAATACCCTGATGATGTGGCTGTGGTAATTAAATACTTACCATTTAAAGGCCAGACTTCAATGGATTCAGCTCAGTTAACCATGACACTGTGGCAAGAAGACCCGAAAGCATTTGAAGCTTTACACCATAAATTTATGCAAAAACAGGGCATGCTATCAGATGCAAATATCAAAGATGCTCTCAAAGCCACTGGCAACGATAAGCTAAAAGCGAGTGATAAGAGCCGCGATGGTATTCGTACCAATATGATATTGGCAGAAAAATTGGGTGTGAATGGTACCCCAGCAACATTGGTGGGTGATGAAATGATCCCAGGTGCTATTGATGCACAGCAGTTTGAGGCGGTAGTGAAGGAGCAGCTCGCTAAGCTCAAATAATCCTCGTCATACTTCGTGCTGTGGCGTTGTTGGCTTCGCTTACTAACCCTAGTCACATACTTATGTATGCTCCTAGGGCTTAGTTTCACTCGCCGCCTAGCCTCAACACGAATTATTTAGAGGATAGATTGTGCCTCGTCATACTTCGCGCTGCAGCGTTGTTGGCTGCTCTCGACTACGTGGGTCACATACTTGTGTATGCACCCCACGATAGTCTCGTTTGCCGCCTAGCCACAACGCGAATTATTTAGAGGATAAAGATTAAATAATCCAAACTCTAGAATGAGAGGATAAAGATTAAACAATCCAAACTCTAGAATTAGAGGATAGGAAAACAAATATTTAATTAAATGCTAAAGCATTCATTTTAAGTGGATGTTTTGGTTTCTTACATCTTTGATTTGTACTATTTGATAACAAATAGGTAAGTAACTATATGAATAAAATAAAAAAGTGGTCTAAAGAAATTATTGTTTTGGCAATTATTTTATTTATTGCCTTTACGGTGATGGATTTATGGCGCAAACCACAAACCCTTGCGCCCGTATTATTGGAGCAGCACACTCTAGTGAATGGTGAGAGCGTTTCATTAGCTGAGTTAAGTAAAGAAAAACCGATTCTAGTGTATTTTTGGGCAACTTGGTGTGGGGTATGTAATTTGACTTCGCCAACGGTATCAGAGTTAAGCCAATCAGGTATGCCAATTATTTCGATCGCGATACGTTCAGGTGAAACATCTCGCTTAATCAAGGGAATGGAAAACAAGGAATTAACGTTTCCTGTGATTAACGATACCAGCGGTCAGCTTTCCAATGCGGTTGGGGTCAGCGCAACTCCCACATTTATGGTAATTGATAACGGTGAATTAGTTAGCTTTACATCGGGTTGGACTAGCTCTTATGGTCTAAAAATGCGTATGTGGTTGGCATCCTTTTAACTTTCCACCATCCCCTTTGACCTAAAAAAGGGGACTTTTCTGCCTATAAGTTTAATTTATCATTATGGTAAACTCATTCGGCTATATAAATAATAAAATAGGTGAATGGGATGGCTATGTTTAAAAAAGTGGTTGGATTATTTTTAGGCGCGGTATTAATCACGGGATGCTCCCCTGATGTGGAAGAAAAAACGACAACTAAAGAACCATCAGGAACAATAGAAAATTCAAAAATAGAACAGCGTTATGATGAAATAAAAGCTAATTCAACAGAAGATAAAATCAATGCGTTTAATGCAAAAGGAGATGATGACCCAACGATGTTACGGGGCATTTTTCTATCTGACATGGCGGAATCATTGCCTATGCTGATTGATGACGTAACACTATTGACGGAAGTGACTGCTAAAAATGGCATGTTATTTTACCAATACACTATCAAAGGGATCCCTGACAATATATTGGAAGGTGATAGCTGGCAGCAAAATATGCGTGAGATTTTAAATCGCAACTATTGCGGTAAAAATGCAGGTATGGATATTTTGCATGAAATGTTTCCCGAAGGCATTACGCATAATTATCATAAGTCTAACAAACTCATTTTTACCTATATTGTTACCCCTGCAATTTGCCAATAGCATTCATTGGAATGCCTGATAATATTTGTTTATCAGGCATATCAATGATTAGAATTCTAAATTACGAATAAAACGGTAGTCCGCTGATTGTGGTTTTAAACGATACAAATTAGCGGGTCGGCCACGCTCGTGGCGTTTTTCTCCGGTATCAATTAACAAATCAGCTTGTTCGAGTCGGCGCCTAAACGATTTATTTTGTAAAGGCTTACCAATCAAAACTTCATGGACATGTTGTAGCTCTGCTAAGGTAAAAACGTCAGGTAATGCAAAACCTGGAACTATCGAATAGAGTGATTTTTGCTTTAGGCGCTCTCTCGCTTGTTGATAAAGTTTGAGGTGGTCGAATGCAAGAGTCAGTTGTTCAATTTCATCAATAGAAACCCATTTTACAGAATCCACGGTATCAATATGGGCTTCGCAGGCTTGGTAAGCAATTAGAGCTGTGTAGCAAACAGTGACAGACCAGCCGCGAGGGTCTCGTTGGTGGTTTCCTTCCGTACAAAGTTGCTCAACATAAGGAGGAATAACTCCTGTTTTTTCTTTTAGTTTACGTAAAACAGTCTCTTCTAAGGTTTGATCATTTTGCTCATCAATAAATCCTCCCGGTAAGCCCCATTTCCCTTTTTCAGGGAAACTTGCTCGCTCAACCAGTAATACTTTCAACGTGTTTTCATGGTAAGTAAATAAAACGGCGTCGACAGTGAGTAAAGGCGATAAATAATCTTTTCTGTCATAACTAGCAAGAAACTCTTTTTCATTCATATTGTTACCAATCAACGCTAAAGATGAAGTTTAGGGTTAAATCATACAGGTAAAAATAGTTATTGTCATTAAGACATTTAATACTTGACTTGTTTATGTCTATAAGACAATAATTAATTAAGGTCATAAAGACAATAACGAGGAATCCACTATGATTAACTTTAAATATTTCAAAGCAGACTCATCAACTTTTGTTATTCAATCGGTGAATGGGAAAGTGCGTAAGCAAGGTAAGGGGCTCAGTTTTTGGTATAACTCCGATAAAACATCCATTGCGGCACTTCCATTAAATGCCCAAGAAGCCCCATTTATTTTTAATTTACAAACGTCTGATTTCCAAAGTTTACGTATCCAGGGGCAAATTTCTTTTCAGGTAAAGCAGCCGGAAAAAACCGCGGACGTCTTAAATTTTAATTTATCTAAGGATGGGAAAAGCTATTCTTCTGAAGATCCCCTTAAATTAAGTGACCGAGTTGTGCGAGCAGCTCAAACAGTGATTCAAGCCAAAATACAAACTACTTCATTGCGAGATGCATTATTGATTAGCCAATCATTAGTGATTTTGGTGAACCAGCAATTAGCAGAGCAGGCGGTTATTGAGTCACTGGGAATTGAAATTTTGGATGTTTCTATTTCTGCCATCGCACCATTACCTGAAACGCTCAAAGCGTTAGAAGCACAAGCGAGAGAATCTATACTGAAAGAGGCTGATGATGCCATTTATGCAAGACGTAAGTTTTCTGTAGAACAAGAACGAACAATTAAAGAAGCTGAATTAGAAACAGATTTATCTGTTCAGGCCAAAGAACAACAAATTGAAGAGGCTCGTCTTGATAATGAGCGAAAAATATTGCGAGAGCGAGCCGAAATAGAGCAAGAAGAGTTAATTGCACAAGTAAGTGCAGAGGCAAAACGCAATGAGCTGGTTGCGCTTAGTGTTGAAAACCAGCGTATACAGTCTGATGCAGATGCTTATTCCATTGAATCTAAAATGAAAGCTTACAGTCAATTACCCGTTGAAAACTTAAAAGCGTTAGCGTTGGCTAAAATGGGACCTGAGCAGCTGATGGCAATGGCATTCGAATCATTGGCACAAAATGCTGGAAAAATTGGTGAGCTCAATATATCGCCTGATTTATTTAGCCAGTTAATGAAAAAAGGAGGTAAATAATGCAAAGGAATAATGACGTGCGATTTGTATTAGTCATGCGTAAAACGCGTTTACAGGAATTGATTGAACGCTTTAACACCTGGCCTCAAGCCAAATTTTACTTGGAGCACAACCATGTTGAAGTGAGCGATTATTTAAATGAGCATGATTTATATCACCGCCAATTAGTGCAAGCCGAATCGGTATTGAAATCATTGGGTAGATTTCAATTATTGGAACGAAAATTATTGCCTAGTTACCAATTTTCTAAACAGGATATTGTTGTTGTCATTGGCCAAGATGGTTTAGTGGCGAATACCTTGAAATACTTAAATGGACAACCCGTTATTGCTATTAACCCTGATCCTGAAAGGTGGGATGGCCAACTACTTCCTTTTGAAATAGGCCAATTGCAGGAAGTCGTGATAAATACCTTAAAAGGAAAAATAGAGCAAAAAATAGTGACTTTTGCACAAGCTACAACCAATGATGGGCAATCACTATTAGCGGTAAACGATTTATTCATTGGCCCGAAAAGCCACACTTCGGCACGCTATTTATTGAACTGGAATGGGGAACAAGAGTTTCAATCATCTTCTGGAATAATTATATCCACAGGACTTGGGTCAACGGGGTGGTTTCAATCTATTTTAGCGGGAGCACAGGCCATTATGGGAGTAAGTACTCACCCGTTGGCAAAAGGATTTGGTTGGGGGGAAAGTAAATTACAGTTTAGTGTTAGGGAGCCATTTTTAAGTAAAACAACAGGAATCAGATGGGTATTTGGCACGATTGAGCCGAGTCGCCCGTTAGCTGTTGAGTCATTAATGCCCGATAACGGCGTTATTTTTTCTGATGGCATTGAAGATGATTTCTTACAATTTAATTCAGGCTGTATTGTGACGGTGAAGATTGCGGACACACAGGGGTTATTGGTTGCTTAGCTAATTCCCCACCTCATTTACAGGTACCGAGGTGGGGTCAACATCGTTACTTTTGACGTCTATTCATAGCAAAACCAAGAATACCAAACATAATGGCGATTCCCCACATTGGATGATTACTCCAACGTGCGTAAGGGGTTAGCCCTGTTGTCGGTGTGACTTCAGTGGCAAGAGTCGCTGTTTTAAATTGTGGTAGCATATCTTGTATTGAACCATCCGCACGGATCACCGCAGTTATCCCGTTATTAGTGGAACGTAATAATGGGCGTCCCAATTCTAACGAACGCATACGTGCCATTTGGAAATGCTGCCATGGGCCGATAGATTGGCCAAACCACGCATCATTTGAAACAGTAAGTAAGTAGTCGCTATCAGGTTTAAAATTATCTCTGACCTGTGTACCTAAGATAATTTCATAACAAATAGCGGCAGTGAGGTGAATATTCCCTACAGCGAGTTGGGCTTGTTGGTAATCACCACGGCTGAATCCAGACATCGGTAAGTTAAAAAACGGTGCAATAGGGCGCAGGATATCTTCTAATGGAACAAACTCCCCAAATGGCACTAAATGATGTTTGTTATAACGGTTTTTTGATGGGTAGAGATACGGGTTTTTATCCCCTAATACAATAATCGTATTAAAGAACTCATATTCCCCATCCATTGGCCTTGCATCAACGATCCCTGTGATTAATTGAGTGTTCGAAGCCGCTAACAGCCGGTCGAGGGATTTTAGCCATGCTTGGTTATCCAGTTCAACAGAAGGTACGGCAGATTCAGGCCAGATAATTAGCGATGCTTTACCAATATAAGGACGAGATAACTCCATATAGGTATCTTTGGTTTTCTGTAAAAAACTGGCTTCCCATTTCATTGATTGCGGGATATTACCTTGAACTAATGCCACCTGCATTTTGTTGTCTTCAAGCGGGGTAAACCACTGAATATTTTTGGCAACTAATGGGGCAAACAGTAAAACTACCGCTGTGGCTAATGCAATAAAGCTACGACGTAGGATAGCGAGCGCTAACAAACCACTAATGCTAAATAATAGCAATGTGATCATTTCGACGCCGAATATTGGAGCGAGCGATTTCATGGGGCCATCAATTTGGCTGTAGCCAAATTGCAGCCATGGGAAACCAGTGAGAACCCAACCACGTAAAAACTCAGTGACTTGCCACAGGGCAGGAGCAAGAAATACTAAACGCCAAATATTGGCATGTGGGGCAAATTTAGCCATCAATGCCCCAAAAAGCCCTGTATAAAGGGAAAGGTATGCTGCCAAAAGAATGACAATAAAGACGTTAACAGGCCCTGGCATCCCCCCAAAATCCGCGATACTGACGTAAACCCAGTTAACGCCACTACCGAATAAGCCAAATCCCCAAGCGAAACCGATAGCAAAAGATTGCTTGGCTGTGCGCTGCAAGGTCAGTAATTGGAGAAAAAGGATAGAAAGAAGTGCGGCAGGCCAGATGTCAAAAGGCGAAAAAGCCAGCGTTCCACTGGCTCCGAAAATTAAAGCCAGCAGTAACCGCAACCGCTGACTTTGATAAATAGACGTTGAGTTCATTAAGTCTGTTCTTCTTCCAAAGTTGGAACTGGCGCGTCGTCTGGAATTTTCACGTGAAGCAGAAGGATCCGGCGACTATCTGCCATCGCAACTTTAAATTGATAGTTGTCAATTGTGATGGTTTCACCACGAGAAGGTAGATGACCGAAGGCTTGCATAACGAGGCCACCGACCGTATCAACCTCTTCGTCACTAAAATGAGTCCCAAAGGCTTCATTGAAATCTTCAATCTGCGTAAGGGCGCGCACAGAATAAGAATGGCGGCTAAGTTGACGAATATCAACATCGTCTTGGTCGTCGTATTCGTCTTCAATTTCGCCCACGATGAGCTCTAAAATATCTTCAATAGTCACTAGACCAGAAACACCACCAAACTCATCGATAACGATAGCCATATGGTAGCGTTGAGAGCGGAATTCTTTGAGTAGTCTGTCTACTCGCTTACTTTCAGGGACAACAACCGCTTGGCGTAATACCTTATCGATACTAAAAGGCTCAGCGTCAGTACGCATAAATGGCAGTAAATCTTTTGCCATTAATAACCCTTCGATATGGTCTTTATCTTCACTAATAACAGGGAAGCGTGAGTGAGCCGAGTCAATAATGACATCAAGGCACTCATCAAGCGTTTGGTTACGTTTTAAGGTAACAATTTGGGAACGCGGGATCATAATGTCGCGCACACGCTGATCCGCAATATCCATTACCCCTTCAAGCATTTCGCGGGTGTCAGGATCGATCAAATCGTTCTGTTCAGAGTCGCGGATTAATTCGACCAAATCATCACGATTTTTAGGTTCACCATGGAATAGGTGATTTAACAGTGCAAAGAACCCTTTCTTAGGACCAGGGTTATCGCTACTCGAAGAGTTATCGTCGCTCATGGCGGTTAATTTTTTTTTCCTCAAAAAATACTCGTCATACTT
>NZ_JAMPOL010000034.1:0-24826 GCF_028480325.1 Providencia sp. PROV182
ATAGCTTTATCTAGTTTTAAAAAAGGGCACCTTATTTAGGTGCCCTTTTGTTGTTATAAGCAAAATTTTGACTACATAAAATTACAGTATTACGTTGCTATATATTAGCCGAATTATTCATATTAAAAGTTATTTTTTCTTTTGATTTCATTTGCTTGTGTAATTAATCGCTCAGTGGTAAATGATCTTTGTAAATCATTAGTAATGATAATTGAAATGCAAATCATTTTTATTTAAACTATCTGTATGTGATTTATACAGGTAAGCATCATGTACATCTGCCTTTGTGAAGCCATTACTGATAAACAGATCAGAAATGCCGCAAGAAAGTATCAAGTGACCTCACTAAAGGGTCTACGACAAATTCTGCCTGTAGGCTTAGAATGTGGAAAATGTATTCGGCAGACGAAGGCAATTTTATATGAAGAGCAAATGATTTTTGAGGATGCGTGCGCAACTGAAGTCGCATAGTATTTAATACCAGTCAAATTATTCCCACCATATTTATCACCTTTTGTTTAAATACATTGTGTAAAAATCACACTAACATCAATTTCAGTACTACACTTAAAAGACTGGAAGCGATGGAGGGTAGAAATGAAAGGCGATAAAAAAATGATAGCCCACCTAAATAAACTACTGGGCAATGAGTTAGTTGCAATTAACCAATATTTTTTGCATGCACGCATGTTTAAAAATTGGGGGCTTACACGTCTCAATGAGATGGAATATCACGAATCAATTGATGAAATGAAGCACGCAGATAAATATATAGAGCGAATTCTTTTCCTCGAAGGTATTCCTAACTTACAAGATCTTGGCAAATTGAATATTGGTGAAGATGTTGAAGAAATGCTGAAGTCAGATTTACAGCTTGAAATCGATGGGGCAAAAAATCTAAAGGAAGCTATTAAGTATGCAGATTCGGTTCATGACTACGTAAGTCGAGACCTGATGATTGAAATTTTAGCTGATGAAGAAAATCATATTGATTGGATAGAAACTCAACTAGAGCTGATTAATCGTTTGGGAATTCAAAACTATCTTCAAGCACAAGTTAAAGAAGAATAAAGTCTTATTCCGTACTGTTGTTTTATTAAGTTAATAACTAACCTCAACCACTGTGTATTCCATGGTTGAGGTTTTTTTTATTACTCCCCTAGAAAATTCGCACATATTTTCCTCGATTGCTTGCGTTTCCCTATAATTTACGTATAATGCGCGGGCTTACTGATGAGTAAGCCCTATATTTTAGGACTGAAATATCAGTATTGAGTTAACGATTTGTTGCTCATTTAGACAATACTTCCGATTTGGAAGTTACATCAAGAACGATTACACTCTCCCATCAATCGAAATGGGCACGAGGAGTAATCATTTACGTTTATAAAATAGTTGGAGCTCTGGTCTCATGCAGAACCAAAGAATCCGTATCCGCCTGAAAGCTTTTGATCATCGTTTAATCGATCAATCAACTGCGGAAATCGTAGAGACTGCTAAGCGCACTGGTGCGCAAGTTCGTGGTCCTATCCCGCTGCCGACACGTAAAGAGCGTTTTACCGTTCTGATTTCTCCGCACGTTAACAAAGATGCGCGTGATCAGTACGAAATTCGCACTCACAAGCGTCTGGTTGACATCGTTGAGCCAACCGAAAAGACCGTTGATGCTCTGATGCGTCTGGACCTGGCTGCCGGCGTTGACGTGCAGATCAGCCTGGGTTAATCAGGTCGTCGAACGATTGAGAGGTTGAAACAATGAAAGGTTTAGTCGGTAAGAAAGTCGGTATGACTCGTATCTTCACTGAAGATGGCGTTTCTATACCTGTAACTGTTATCGAAATTGAAAATAACCGTGTTACTCAGGTTAAAACTGCAGAAACTGACGGTTATAATGCAATTCAGGTTACTACCGGTAGCAAAAAAGCTAATCGTGTAACTAAGCCTGAAGCAGGTCATTTCGCTAAAGCTGGCGTCGAAGCTGGCCGTATCCTGCGTGAATTCCGCATTGAAGACAGTGCAGAATACACAGTAGGTCAAAGCATTAGCGTTGAAATTTTCGCTGACGTTAAAAAAGTCGACGTTACTGGTACATCTAAAGGTAAAGGTTTTGCCGGCACAGTTAAGCGCTGGAATTTCCGTACTCAAGATGCTACTCACGGTAACTCCTTGTCTCACCGTGTTCCGGGTTCTATCGGTCAAAACCAGACTCCGGGCAAAGTGTTTAAAGGCAAGAAAATGGCAGGCCAACTGGGTAATGAGCGTGTAACTGTTCAAAGCCTAGATGTAGTACGTGTTGACGCTGAGCGCAACCTGCTGCTGGTCAAAGGTGCTGTTCCAGGAGCAACTGGTAGCAACCTGATCGTAAAACCGGCTGTCAAGGCTTAACGTCGAGGAGATAGGAATGGAATTGGTAATGAAAGACGCGCAAAGCGCGCTGACTGTTTCCGAAACTACCTTCGGGCGTGATTTCAATGAAGCGCTTGTTCACCAAGTAGTTGTTGCGTATGCAGCTGGTGCTCGTCAAGGTACTCGTGCTCAGAAAACTCGTGCTGAAGTTTCTGGTTCAGGTAAAAAACCATGGCGTCAAAAAGGTACTGGCCGTGCACGTTCTGGTTCAGTAAAGAGCCCAATTTGGCGCTCTGGTGGTGTTAGCTTCGCAGCTAAACCACAGGACCACAGTCAAAAAGTTAATAAGAAGATGTACCGTGGTGCTTTAAAAAGCATCCTCTCTGAGTTGGTACGTCAAGATCGTCTGATCGTTGTCGAGAAGTTCTCTGTTGAAGCACCTAAAACTAAGTTGCTGGCACAGAAACTGAAAGATATGGCTCTGGAAGATGTTCTGATCATCACTGCTGAATTAGATGAAAATCTGTTTTTAGCAGCGCGTAACCTGTATAAGGTTGACGTTCGTGATGCAGCAGGTATTGACCCGGTTAGCCTGATCGCCTTCGACAAAGTGGTTATGACTGCTGATGCTGTGAAGCAAGTTGAGGAGATGCTGGCATGATCCGTGAAGAACGTCTGCTAAAAGTACTGCGCGCGCCGCATGTATCTGAAAAAGCTTCTACAGCGATGGAAAAAAGCAATACCATCGTTCTCAAAGTTGCGAAAGACGCGACTAAAGCAGAAATCAAAGCTGCTGTACAGAAACTGTTTGAAGTTGAAGTTGAAGGTGTTAACACTTTGCTGGTTAAAGGCAAAACTAAACGCCACGGTCAGCGTTTCGGTCGTCGTAGCGACTGGAAAAAAGCTTACGTCACGCTGAAAGAAGGCCAAAATTTGGACTTCATTAGCGGTGCTGAGTAAGTCGGAGGAGTAAAGAACAATGGCAGTTGTTAAATGTAAACCTACGTCTCCGGGCCGTCGCCACGTAGTTAAAGTGGTTAACCCTGAGCTGCATAAGGGTAAACCTTATGCTCCGCTGTTAGAAAAAAACAGCAAATCCGGTGGTCGTAACAACAATGGCCGTATCACTACCCGTCATATCGGTGGTGGCCATAAGCAGCATTATCGTTTAGTTGACTTTAAACGCAACAAAGACGGTGTTCCTGCAGTTGTTGAGCGTTTGGAATATGATCCAAATCGTTCTGCGAACATTGCACTGGTTCTATATAAAGACGGTGAACGTCGTTATATTCTTGCACCAAAAGGCCTGAAAGCTGGCGACCAGATTCAATCTGGTGTTGATTCAGCAATCAAAGCTGGTAACGCACTGCCGATGCGCAACATCCCTGTTGGTTCTACAGTTCATAACATCGAACTGAAACCAGGTAAAGGTGGACAGTTAGCGCGTTCAGCAGGTACTTACGCTCAAATCGTTGCTCGTGATGGTGCTTATGTCACATTACGTCTGCGTTCTGGTGAAATGCGTAAAGTTTTAGCTGATTGCCGTGCAACTCTTGGTGAAGTTGGTAACGCTGAACATATGTTACGTGTTCTCGGTAAAGCTGGTGCTAGCCGCTGGCGTGGTGTTCGTCCTACCGTTCGCGGTACTGCGATGAACCCAGTAGACCATCCACATGGTGGTGGTGAAGGCCGTAACTTTGGTAAACACCCAGTAACACCATGGGGCGTTCAAACCAAAGGTAAGAAAACTCGTAGTAACAAGCGTACTGATCAATTCATCGTACGTCATCGTTCTAAAAAATAATTAGAGGATAAACCATGCCACGTTCTCTCAAGAAAGGTCCTTTTATTGACCTGCACTTGCTGAAGAAGGTAGAGAAAGCGGTGGAAAGCGGAGACAAGAAGCCTCTTAAGACTTGGTCCCGTCGTTCAACGATCTTTCCTAATATGATCGGATTGACCATCGCTGTCCATAATGGTCGTCAGCATGTTCCAGTTTTCGTAACCGACGAAATGGTTGGTCACAAACTGGGTGAATTCGCACCGACTCGCACTTATCGCGGCCACGCGGCAGATAAGAAAGCTAAGAAACGTTAAGGATAGGAGGAAGAGATGGAAACTTTAGCTATGCATCGCCACGCTCGTTCTTCTGCCCAGAAGGTTCGCTTAGTTGCCGACCTGATTCGCGGTAAGAAAGTGTCGCAAGCTCTGGAAATTCTGACCTACACCAACAAGAAAGCTGCTGGTTTAGTGAAGAAAGTACTTGAATCTGCAATTGCTAACGCAGAGCAAAACGATGGCGCTGACATTGATGACCTGAAAGTTGCGAAAATTTTCGTAGACGAAGGTCCAACCATGAAACGCATCATGCCGCGTGCGAAAGGCCGTGCAGATCGTATTCTTAAGCGCACCAGCCACATTACTGTGGTTGTGTCCGATCGCTGAGACTCTGGAGACTAGCAATGGGTCAGAAAGTACATCCTAATGGTATTCGCCTGGGTATTGTCAAACCTTGGAACTCTACTTGGTATGCGAACACCAATGAATTCGCTGACAACCTAGACAGCGATTACAAAGTACGCCAGTACTTGAATAAAGAATTGGCAAAAGCGTCAATCTCTCGCATCGTTATCGAACGTCCTGCGAAAAGCATCCGTGTGACTATTCACACTGCTCGCCCAGGTATCGTTATCGGTAAGAAAGGTGAAGACGTTGAAAAACTGCGTAAAACAGTAGCGGATATCGCTGGTGTTCCTGCGCAAATCAATATCGCCGAAGTTCGTAAACCAGAACTAGACGCTAAATTAGTTGCTGACAGCATTTCTTCACAGCTGGAACGTCGTGTTATGTTCCGTCGTGCTATGAAGCGTGCAGTACAGAACGCAATGCGTCTGGGCGCTAAAGGTATTAAAGTTGAAGTCAGTGGCCGTTTAGGCGGTGCTGAAATCGCTCGTACCGAGTGGTATCGTGAAGGCCGTGTGCCACTGCACACATTACGTGCTGATATCGATTACAACACTTCAGAAGCGCACACCACTTATGGTGTTCTCGGCGTTAAGGTATGGATCTTCAAAGGTGAGATTCTGGGTGGTATGGCTGCTGTTGAACAAGCTGAGAAACCAGCTGCTCAACCTAAAAAGCAGCAGCGTAAAGGCCGCAAGTAAGGAGAGTCGCTGATGTTACAACCAAAGCGTACAAAATTCCGTAAGGTGCACAAAGGCCGCAACCGTGGTCTAGCGCAAGGTACGGATGTTAGCTTCGGCACTTTCGGTCTTAAAGCTGTTGGCCGTGGTCGTCTGACTGCACGTCAGATCGAAGCGGCACGTCGTGCTATGACCCGTGCTATTAAGCGTCAAGGTAAAATCTGGATCCGTGTGTTCCCAGACAAACCAATCACTGAGAAACCACTCGAAGTTCGTATGGGTAAAGGTAAAGGTAACGTAGAATATTGGGTTGCCTTAATTCAGCCTGGTAAAGTACTGTACGAAATGGACGGTGTGCCTGAAGAGCTGGCTCGTGAGGCATTCTCTCTGGCAGCAGCGAAACTGCCTATCAAAACCACCTTTGTAACTAAGACGGTGATGTAATGAAAGCACAAGAGCTGCGCGAAAAAAGCGTTGAAGAGCTGAATGCTGAACTTTTGAACCTGTTACGTGAACAATTTAATTTACGTATGCAGGCTGCAAGCGGTCAGCTGCAACAGTCTCATCTGTTGAAACAAGTGCGTCGCGATATCGCACGTGTGAAGACTTTACTGACTGAGAAGGCAGGTGCGTAATGAGCGATAAAATCCGTACTCTGCAAGGTCGTGTAGTTAGCGATAAAATGGAGAAATCTATTGTTGTTGCTATCGAACGTATGGTGAAACACCCTCTGTATGGTAAATTCATCCGTCGTACGACTAAATTGCACGTACATGACGAGAACAATGAATGTGGAATCGGTGACGTGGTAGAAATCCGCCAAACTCGTCCACTGTCTAAGACTAAGTCTTGGGCCTTAGTTCGCGTTGTAGAAAAAGCTGTTCTGTAATAGAATAACTTTTCTTGATGAATAAACGGCTCTTTTTGATTGAGCCGTTTATTTTTTTCTGTCCAACACGATGATGTGGTGTTATAATGCCGCGCCCTCGTAGTATGGGTATATTTGAACGGCCTCTTCATAATGAGGTGGCTCAGTAGTAGTTGACATTTAGCGGAGCACTAAAATGATCCAAGAACAGACTATGCTGAACGTGGCCGACAACTCCGGTGCACGTCGCGTAATGTGTATCAAGGTTCTAGGTGGCTCGCACCGTCGCTATGCACATGTAGGCGACATCATTAAAATTACTGTTAAAGAAGCAATTCCACGCGGTAAAGTTAAAAAGGGTGATGTCCTGAAAGCGGTAGTGGTGCGCACCAAGAAGGGTGTACGTCGCCCTGACGGTTCTGTCATTCGCTTCGATGGTAATGCTTGTGTGTTATTAAATAATAACAGTGAGCAAGTAATCGGTACGCGTATTTTTGGGCCGGTAACTCGTGAACTTCGTAACGAGAAGTTTATGAAAATTATCTCTCTGGCACCTGAAGTACTCTAAGGAGCGAACTATGGCAGCGAAAATCCGTCGTGATGACGAAGTTATCGTGCTAACTGGGAAAGACAAAGGTAAGCGCGGTAAAGTAAAGCAGGTTATTTCTTCTAGTAAAGTTATCGTTGAAGGTATCAATCTGGTTAAAAAACATCAGAAGCCTGTACCGGCTCTGAACCAACCAGGTGGCATCGTTGAAAAAGAAGCGGCTATTCAAGTTTCTAACGTTGCAATCTTTAACGCGGCAACTGGTAAGGCTGACCGTGTAGGCTTTAGATTCGAAGACGGCAAAAAAGTCCGTTTCTTCAAATCTAACAGTGAAACTATCAAGTAATTTTTGGAGTATACGATGGCGAAACTGCATGATTACTATAAAGACGAAGTAGTTAATAAACTCATGACCGAGTTTAGCTACACTTCTGTCATGCAAGTCCCTCGGGTCGAGAAGATCACCCTGAATATGGGTGTTGGTGAAGCGATTGCTGATAAAAAACTGCTGGATAATGCAGCAGCTGATTTAACAGCGATCTCAGGTCAAAAACCTTTGATCACCAAAGCACGCAAATCTGTTGCAGGCTTCAAAATCCGTCAGGGCTATCCAATCGGCTGTAAAGTAACCCTGCGTGGCGAACGCATGTGGGAGTTCCTTGAGCGTCTGATTTCTATTGCTGTACCACGTATTCGTGACTTCCGTGGCTTGTCCGCTAAGTCTTTCGATGGTCGCGGTAACTACAGCATGGGTGTTCGTGAACAAATCATCTTCCCTGAAATCGATTACGATAAAGTGGATCGCGTACGTGGTTTAGATATTACTATCACCACTACTGCGAAATCAGATGACGAAGGTCGCGCACTGTTAGCAGCGTTCAACTTCCCGTTCCGCAAGTAAGGCAGGGTACTCATGGCTAAGAAATCTATGAAAGCGCGTGATGTTAAACGTGCTAAATTAGCTGAGAAATTCTTCGCAAAACGCGTAGAACTGAAAGCTATCATCTCTGATGTTAAAGCATCTGATGAAGATCGCTGGGACGCTGTTCTCAAGCTGCAAACACTGCCACGTGATTCAAGTCCTTCTCGTCAGCGTAACCGCTGCCGTCAAACAGGGCGTCCGCACGGTTTCCTGCGGAAGTTTGGTCTGAGCCGTATTAAAGTCCGTGAAGCCGCTATGCGCGGTGAAATCCCGGGCCTTAAAAAGGCAAGTTGGTAATTCCATTTGAATCACGGGAGTAAAGACAGATGAGCATGCAAGATCCCATCGCGGATATGCTGACCCGTATCCGTAACGGTCAGGCCGCGAACAAAGTTGCGGTCACCATGCCTTCCTCCAAGCTGAAAGTGGCAATTGCCAAAGTGCTGAAGGAAGAAGGTTATATTGAAGATTTTAAAATTGAAGGCGACATCAAGCCAGAACTGGAACTGACTTTACGTTATTTCCAAGGTAAGGCTGTTGTAGAAAGCATTCAGCGTGTAAGCCGCCCAAGTCTGCGCATCTATAAGAAAAAAGATGAGCTGCCACAAGTTATGGCTGGTTTAGGTATCGCTGTTGTTTCTACCTCTAAAGGTGTCATGACTGATCGTGCAGCTCGCCAAGCTGGTCTTGGTGGCGAGATTCTCTGCTACGTAGCTTAATTCGGGAGGAAAGAATGTCTCGTGTGGCAAAAGCACCCGTCGTCATTCCTGCCGGCGTAGAGGTAAAACTCAACGGTCAGGTTATTTCGATTAAGGGTAAAAACGGCGAGCTTACTCGTACTATCCATAATGCAGTTGAAGTTAAAAGCGAAGACAATCAACTGACTTTCGCACCACGCGAAGGTTTTGATGATGCATGGGCACAAGCGGGTACTACTCGTTCACTGTGTAATGCAATGGTTGTTGGTGTTACCGAAGGCTTCACTAAAAAGCTTCAACTGGTCGGTGTTGGTTACCGTGCAGCAATCAAAGGCAATGCAGTAAGCTTGTCTTTAGGTTTCTCGCATCCGGTTGAACACGCACTGCCAGCAGGCATTACTGCTGAATGTCCAACACAAACAGAAATCGTACTGAAAGGTGCGGATAAGCAAGTGATTGGTCAAGTTGCAGCAGAACTGCGTGCTTACCGTCGTCCTGAACCTTACAAAGGTAAAGGTGTTCGTTACGCCGATGAAATCGTGCGTACCAAAGAGGCTAAGAAGAAGTAAGGTAACACTATGGATAAGAAAGCAGCTCGTATCCGTCGTGCGACCCGCGCACGCCGTAAGATCCAAGAGTTGGGTGCGACTCGCCTGGTGGTACATCGTACTCCACGCCATATTTATGCGCAGGTTATCGCACCGAACGGTTCTGAAACATTGGTTGCAGCTTCTACTACAGAAAAAGCTATCAATGAGCAAGTGAAATTCACTGGAAACAAAGATGCAGCAGCAGTAGTTGGTAAATTAATTGCTGAACGCGCACTGGAAAAAGGCATCACTGTTGTTGCTTTTGACCGTTCTGGTTTCCAATATCATGGTAGAGTCCAGGCACTGGCAGATGCTGCCCGTGAAGCTGGCCTTCAGTTCTAAGGTAGAGGTGTAAGATGGCTCACATCGAAAAACAAGCTGGCGAACTGCAGGAAAAGCTGATCGCGGTAAACCGCGTAGCAAAAACCGTTAAAGGTGGCCGTATTTTCAGCTTTACCGCACTGACTGTAGTTGGTGATGGTAACGGTCGCGTTGGTTTTGGCTACGGCAAAGCGCGCGAAGTTCCGGCAGCAATCCAGAAAGCGATGGAAAAAGCCCGTCGCAGTATGAAAACCGTTGCTCTAAACAACGGCACATTGTTCCACCCTGTGAAAGGTACACACACTGGTTCTCGTGTGTTTATGCAACCTGCTCACGAAGGTACCGGTATCATTGCCGGCGGTGCAATGCGTGCTGTTTTAGAAGTAGCTGGAGTTCGCAACGTACTGGCTAAAACCTATGGTTCCACTAACCCAATCAACGTGGTTCGTGCAACACTGGATGCTTTAGACAGCATGAAGTCTCCAGAAATGGTCGCAGCTAAGCGTGGAAAATCCGTCGAAGAAATTCTGGGGTAATCGGCTATGGCTAAGACTATTAAAATTACACAAGTTCGCAGTTCAATCGGTCGTCTGCCTAAGCATAAGGCAACACTGGTCGGTTTAGGTCTGCGTCGCATTGGTCATACAGTAGAGCGCGAGGATACTCCTGCTGTACGTGGTATGGTCAACTTGGTTTCCTACATGGTTAAAGTTGAGGAGTAAGAGATGCGTTTAAATACTCTGTCTCCGGCTGAAGGTGCCAAGCACGCGCCTAAACGCGTAGGTCGTGGTATCGGTTCTGGTCTCGGTAAAACCGGCGGCCGTGGTCACAAAGGTCAGAAATCTCGTTCTGGCGGTGGCGTACGTCGTGGTTTCGAAGGTGGCCAGATGCCTTTATACCGTCGTCTGCCGAAATTCGGCTTCACTTCACGCAAAGCAATGATCACTGCAGAGATTCGTCTGTCTGATTTTGCTGCTGTTGAAGGCGATGTTATTGATCTGAACGCACTGAAAGCCGCGAACGTTGTTGGCATCCAGATTGAATATGCGAAAGTTATTCTGTCTGGCGAAGTGAACCGTGCAGTTACTGTACGTGGCCTTCGTGTTACTAAAGGTGCTCGCGCTGCAATCGAAGCTGCCGGCGGTAAAATTGAGGAATAAGTGACAGATGGCTAAACAACCAGGATTAGATTTTCAAAGTGCCAAGGGTGGAGCTGGCGAACTTAAACGCAGACTTTTGTTTGTAATTGGTGCGCTAATTGTTTTCCGAATTGGTTCTTTTATTCCAATCCCTGGTATTGATGCCACTGTGCTTGCCAAATTGCTCGAACAGCAACAAGGCACCATCATTGAAATGTTTAACATGTTCTCTGGTGGTGCTCTTAGCCGTGCTTCTATCTTTGCTTTGGGTATCATGCCGTATATTTCGGCATCGATTATCATCCAATTATTATCAGTGGTTAATCCACGGTTAGCAGAGATTAAGAAGGAAGGAGAAGCAGGTCGTCGGAAGATAAGCCAATATACTCGTTGGGGTACTCTGGTATTAGCAATATTCCAATCTATTGGTATTGCAATGGGTCTACCGAATATGCCAGGGATGCAAGGGTTAGTTATTGATCCGGGTCTCCCGTTCTACTTTACGGCTGTTGTTAGCTTAGTCACGGGGACTATGTTCCTTATGTGGTTAGGTGAGCAGATAACTGAAAGAGGTATCGGTAACGGTATTTCTATCATTATCTTTGCTGGTATTGTTGCGGGATTACCGCCGGCTATTGGCCATACCATCGAGCAAGCTCGGCAAGGCGATCTGCACTTCCTCCTGTTGCTGTTGGTTGCGGTGTTAGTATTCGCGGTTACATTCTTTGTTGTGTTTATGGAACGTGGTCAACGTCGTATCGTCGTTAATTACGCTAAACGTCAGCAAGGCCGCCGTGTTTACGCAGCACAAAGTACACATTTACCGTTAAAAGTGAATATGGCGGGTGTAATTCCTGCAATTTTTGCTTCCAGTATCATACTATTCCCGGGTACAATAGCTTCTTGGTTTGGTGATGGAACTGGCTGGGACTGGCTGACTACAATTTCTATGTATTTACAGCCTGGTCAACCGTTATATGTGTTACTTTATGCATCTGCGATCATCTTCTTCTGTTTCTTCTATACGGCGTTGGTTTTCAACCCGAGAGAAACAGCAGAT
The DNA here is from genome assembly GCF_028480325.1 of Providencia sp. PROV182. Taxonomy (NCBI): domain Bacteria; kingdom Pseudomonadati; phylum Pseudomonadota; class Gammaproteobacteria; order Enterobacterales; family Morganellaceae; genus Providencia; species Providencia sp. PROV182. The sequence goes on from NZ_JAMPOL010000034.1 coordinate 11,635, forward strand.
AACCTGAAGAAGTCCGGTGCATTTGTACCAGGAATTCGTCCGGGAGAGCAAACGGCCAAGTACATTGATAAGGTAATGACTCGCTTAACATTAGTTGGCGCATTATATATTACCTTCATCTGCCTAATCCCGGAGTTCATGCGTGACGCAATGAAAGTACCTTTCTATTTTGGTGGTACTTCCCTCTTAATCGTGGTTGTCGTTATCATGGACTTTATGGCTCAAGTGCAAACTCTGATGATGTCAAGTCAGTATGAGTCTGCATTGAAGAAAGCAAACCTGAAAGGTAAGTAATCATTTAGTGTGATTATGGTTTGCTTAGAAGTTACGGAGAGTAAAAATGAAAGTTCGTGCTTCCGTCAAGAAATTATGCCGTAACTGCAAAATTATTCGTCGCAATGGTAGCGTTCGTGTAATTTGTAGTGTTGAACCAAGACATAAACAACGTCAAGGTTAAGAAAAAGCATTTTTTTCTTGCAAAGTTGGGTTGAGCTGGCTAAATTAGCCAGCCAATCTTTTTTATCTAAGATACATTATTGTTTGAGTATCCTGAAAACGGGCTTTTCAGCACAGTAATGTATATTTTAACTTAGGAGTGCATAGTGGCCCGTATAGCAGGCATTAACATTCCTGATCATAAACATACTGTAATCGCTTTAACATCGATTTTCGGTATCGGCAAAACTCGTTCACAGGCTATCTGTGAAGCAACTGGTATTGCTGAAAATGTTAAGATCAGTGAGCTGTCTGAAGAACAAATCGACAAGCTGCGTGACGAAGTTGCTAAATACGTTGTAGAAGGTGACTTACGTCGTGAAATTACCCTGAGCATCAAGCGTCTGATGGACCTTGGATGTTACCGTGGTTTACGTCATCGTCGTGGTCTTCCTGTGCGCGGACAGCGTACTAAGACTAACGCTCGTACCCGTAAGGGTCCGCGTAAGCCGATCAAGAAATAAGTCGGGGTATTGAATAATGGCAAAAGCACCAATTCGTGCACGTAAGCGTGTAAGAAAACAAGTCTCAGACGGTGTGGCTCATATCCATGCTTCTTTCAACAACACAATCGTTACTATTACAGACCGTCAAGGTAACGCATTGGGTTGGGCAACTGCCGGTGGTTCCGGTTTCCGTGGTTCTCGCAAATCCACTCCGTTTGCAGCTCAGGTTGCAGCAGAGCGTTGCGCAGAAGCCGTGAAAGAATACGGTATCAAGAACCTGGAAGTTATGGTTAAGGGACCGGGTCCGGGTCGCGAATCAACAATTCGTGCTCTGAACGCCGCTGGTTTCCGCATCACTAATATTACTGATGTGACTCCTATCCCTCATAACGGTTGTCGCCCACCGAAAAAACGTCGCGTTTAATACGTTTCGTTTTTTTTAGGACTGTTGGAGAAAGAAAATGGCTAGATATTTGGGTCCTAAGCTCAAGCTGAGCCGTCGCGAAGGAACAGACCTCTTCCTGAAGTCTGGTGTTCGCGCGATTGACACCAAGTGTAAATTAGAACAGGCTCCAGGCCAGCACGGTGCGCGTAAACCGCGTCTGTCTGACTATGGCGTCCAGTTACGTGAAAAACAAAAAGTTCGTCGTATCTACGGTGTTCTGGAACGTCAATTCCGTAACTATTACAAAGAAGCAACACGTCTGAAAGGCAACACAGGTGAAAACCTGCTGACTTTGCTGGAAGGTCGTCTTGATAACGTCGTTTACCGTATGGGCTTTGGCGCAACTCGCGCAGAAGCACGTCAAATGGTTAGCCATAAAGCTATCATGGTAAATGGCCGTGTAGTTAATATCGCTTCTTATCAGGTTTCCCCGAATGACGTTATCAGCGTTCGTGAGAAAGCTAAAAAACAGTCTCGTATTAAGGCTGCTTTAGAGCTGGCTGAACAGCGTGAGAAGCCAACTTGGCTGGAAGTTGATGCTGCTAAAATGGAAGGTGTGTTCAAACGTATTCCTGAACGTACTGACTTGTCTGCGGACATTAACGAACACCTGATCGTCGAGCTTTACTCCAAGTAAAGCTTAGCACCAAAGAGAGGACACAATGCAGGGTTCTGTGACAGAGTTTCTAAAACCGCGCCTGGTAGATATCGAGCAAGTGAGTTCGACGCACGCTAAGGTGACCCTTGAGCCTTTAGAGCGTGGCTTTGGCCATACTCTTGGTAACGCACTGCGCCGTATTCTGCTTTCGTCTATGCCGGGTTGTGCGGTGACAGAGGTTGAGATTGATGGTGTACTGCATGAGTACAGCACCAAAGAAGGTGTACAGGAAGATATCCTGGAGATTCTCCTCAACCTGAAAGGGCTGGCGGTAAAAGTTCAGGGGAAAGATGAAGTTATTTTAACCTTGAATAAATCTGGCATTGGCCCTGTGACTGCAGCCGACATCATCCATGATGGTGATGTCGAAATCGTCAAGCCACAGCACATCATCTGCCACCTGACTGACGAAAGCGCATCTATTAATATGCGAATTAAAGTACAGCGTGGTCGTGGTTATGTGCCGGCTTCTGCCCGAGTTCATTCGGAAGAAGATGAGCGCCCAATCGGTCGTTTGTTAGTCGATGCTTGCTACAGCCCAGTAGAGCGTATTGCCTACAATGTTGAAGCAGCTCGTGTTGAGCAACGTACAGACTTGGATAAGTTAGTTATTGAAATGGAAACTAACGGTACAATCGATCCTGAAGAGGCGATTCGCCGTGCGGCAACCATTCTGGCTGAACAACTTGAAGCTTTTGTTGACTTACGTGATGTACGTCAGCCTGAAGTTAAAGAAGAAAAACCAGAATTCGATCCTATCTTATTGCGCCCAGTTGACGATCTGGAATTGACTGTCCGCTCTGCTAACTGCCTCAAAGCAGAAGCTATCCACTACATCGGTGATCTGGTACAGCGTACAGAAGTTGAGTTGCTTAAAACTCCGAATCTTGGTAAGAAATCTCTTACTGAAATTAAGGACGTCTTGGCATCTCGTGGTCTTTCTCTGGGCATGCGCTTAGAAAATTGGCCACCAGCAAGTATTGCTGATGATTAAGATCACAGGTTAAGGTTTTACTGAGAAGGATAAGGTCATGCGCCATCGTAAGAGTGGTCGTCAATTGAACCGCAACAGCAGCCACCGCCAAGCTATGTTCCGTAACATGGCAGGTTCTTTAGTTCGTCATGAAATCATCAAGACGACTCTGCCTAAAGCGAAAGAACTGCGTCGCGTCGTTGAGCCGCTGATTACTCTTGCCAAGACCGACAGCGTAGCTAATCGTCGTCTGGCATTCGCACGTACTCGTGATAACGAGATCGTTGCAAAATTATTTAATGAACTGGGACCTCGTTTCGCAGCTCGTGCAGGTGGTTACACTCGTATTCTTAAGTGTGGCTACCGCACAGGTGACAACGCTCCGATGGCTTACATCGAGCTTGTTGACCGTGCTGTTGAGTCTCAAGAAGCAGCTGCAGAGTAATCTGCTGTCGCTTTCAAGAAAACCGGGTATATTTGCCCGGTTTTTTTGTACCTGCTATTCTTACTTCTTCAAATAAATTTATTCCCTTGATTTTTTCGTGGTTAACCCATATTTACAGGTAAGTATTATGAGCATGTATAAGATAGGTGAACTTGCTAGGCTAGCAGATGTGACGCCTGATACGATTCGTTTTTATGAAAAACAAGGTTTGATGGGACATAAAGAAAGAACAGAAGGTGGGTATCGGTTATTTACGGAACAAGACCTACAGCGACTGCGTTTTATTCGTTATGCAAAACAGTTAGGTTTTACTTTAGAAGCTATCACTGAACTACTTTCAATACGAGTGGATCCTGAACATCATACCTGCCAAGAATCTAAACAGATTGTTGATCTCAGATTACTTGAAGTTGAAAAAAAGATACAAGAGCTTATTATTATGCGCGATTCGCTGAAGATGTTAAGTTCAGCATGTTGTGGAGAAGAACATGCGACAACCTATTGCTCCATTATGGAAATACTAGAAAAAGGCGCATCTAAAGTTTATTAATTATACAATCTGCTAATTATATGAGGGTATATCATGAGTAAATATCAACATAAACGTGGTGAGATTAAAGATAATGCGATTGAAGCATTACTACATGATCCACTATTTCGCCAAAGAGTTGAAAAAAACAAAAAAGGAAAAGGTAGTTATACAAGAAAAGAAAAAAATAAGAAGTCAGTTAACTGGGAGGCCAGCGGTAATAGGTTTATTTACTTATTACCACTGGCCTTTTAGTTAATTTTTATTTTGTTCTTTTAAAAGATCACGAATTTCTGATAACAGAACTTCTTCTTTAGATGGTGGGGCTGGCTCTGCTGGTGCGGCTTCTTTTTCACGGCGAACTTTATTCATGACCTTAATTGCCATAAAGATAGCGAACGCAACAATAACGAAGTCAAAAACGGTTTGTATAAACATACCATAATTTAGTACTACTGCTGGCAAATCACCTTGTGCTTCTTTTAATACTACGCTGAATGATTTGAAATCAACACCTCCGATTAGTAAACCTAGCGGAGGCATAATGACATCAGCAACTAATGAAGATACAATTTTACCAAATGCAGCACCAATAATAATACCAACTGCCATATCCACTACATTGCCCTTCATAGCAAATTCGCGGAAATCTTTTAAAAAGCTCATTAGACGACCCCTTAATAAATAACTCAATTGAAACAAAACATGTATTAGGTTAACAAATTATAGTCGCTAAAATTATTAAGCTACAAATATTTACTATTTTTATTTTTATAAAAAGAATGGACTTGGTTGAAATAATTTTTCAACTTCGGGTACATACTTTTTATCTGTAATAAACATAATGACATGGTCACCTTGTTCAATTATATGGTAATCACTAGCTATAATGACTTCTTCTTCACGAACAATTGCACCAATAATAGTTCCAGGAGGAAGTTTAATTTCAGATATTTTTTTGCCAACAACTTTTGACGTATTTTCATCACCGTGTGCAATTGCCTCAATAGCTTCCGCAACGCCTCTTCTTAAAGATGAAACATTGACTATATCCGCTTTTCTTACATGGCTTAATAAAGCAGAAATAGTTGCCTGTTGAGGTGAAATCGCAATATCAATCACCCCACCTTGAACGAGTTCAACGTATGCAGAGCGTTGTATAAGAACCATTGCTTTTTTAGCCCCCATTTTTTTTGCTAACATAGCAGACATAATATTAGCTTCATCATCATTTGTTAGGGCAATAAAAACATCCATTTGCTCAATATGTTCTTCTGTGAGTAGTTCTTGGTCGGATGCATCGCCATAAAATACAATGGTATCATGCAGCAACTCAGCAAGTTCTGTTGCGCGCTTCTGGTTGCGCTCAATAAGTTTCACGCTGTAATCTTTTTCTAGTCGCCTTGCTAGACCGGCTCCGACGTTACCACCACCGACTATCATCAAACGTTTGTATGGTTTTTCTAGTCTTTGCAGCTCGCTCATTACGGCTCGGATATGTTGTGTTGAAGCAACAAAAAAAACCTCATCACCCGCTTCAATAATTGTTGAGCCTTGAGGGCGAATAGGTCTATCTTGACGGAAAATAGCGACAACACGAGTATCAATATGTGGCATGTGTTCGCGTAAGCTCGATAGTGCATTACCAACGAGTGAGCCGCCATAATAAGCTTTTACAGCAACTATGCTAACTTTGCCTTCTGCAAAGTTTACAACCTGAAGGGCGCCAGGGTATTGAATTAATTTATAGATATAGTCGATAACTAGTTGTTCTGGCGATATTAAGTAGTCAATCGGGATTTGTTCAGGTAGAAACAATTTGTCGGCTTCACGGATATATTCAGTCGCCCTGATACGCGCTATTTTATTTGGGGTATTAAATAGGCTATATGCAATTTGGCAGGCAATCATGTTAGTTTCATCTGAATTGGTAACGGCTACTAACATATCCGCATCTTCTGCGCCTGCATCCCGAAGCACTCTAGGGTGAGAGCCATGACCATTTACCACTCGAAGATCGAATTGATCCTGTAATTGACGTAACCGATCAGCATCGGTATCAACGACGGTAATATCATTGTTCTCATCAACTAAATTTTCAGCAAGCGTTCCGCCAACTTGCCCAGCACCTAGAATAATGATCTTCATTACATCTTCCTATATCAGAGAGCAGGCTACAATTTACTACACTTTTTTGACTAAGCGTGCATAAAAGAAACCATCACCACCATTAGTACTTGGTAATACTTGTAACCCAGCATCGGTTCCATCATTTAGACTGGCGTCATTATGTTTAGATAGGAAATTTTGTATTTGCTTTCCATTTTCTTCGGGCATAATTGAGCATGTGGCATAAAGTAGAGTACCGCCCGGTTTTAAATAAGGCCAGATAGCTTCGAGAATTTGAGCTTGTAGTTGCGCCAATTCATTTATATCCGAATCACGGCGTAGCCATTTAATATCAGGATGACGCCTAATAACGCCTGTAGCGGAGCAAGGTGCATCAAGTAAAATACGGTCAAATTGCTGATCTTTCGCCCATTTTTCAGGCTGTGTGCCGTCTCCTTGTATAACAACAGCATGTTGCTTAAGACGAATTAGATTTTCTTTCACTCTTTTAAGACGATATTCATCGATATCTACAGCAATAACATTCGCTCTAGGGGCTAATTCTAAAATATGGGTTGTTTTTCCACCTGGTGCTGCACATAAATCTAAAATACTTTCCCCATTTTGAGGTTCTAGCAATTCAGCGCAGCCTTGAGCTGAGACATCTTGTACTGTTGACCAGCCATCTTCAAAGCCCGGAAGACGAGATACTGCGGTGGGTTCATCTAACCGAATAGCATTTGGATGTGAGGGGTGCAAATGTGCGGTTATCTCAGATTGTTCTAGTAAGTTGAGATATTGTGCAGCAGTGTGATGTTGAGAGTTTACTCTTAACCACATAGGTGGGCGTTGGTTATTTGCTTCAATAATAGATTGCCAATCCTCTGGATAGGCAGTTTGTAGGCGTTTTAATAACCAGCTTGGATGTAAATATTGGCTAGTGTTGTTAGCAATCCTTTCTTCTAATTGTACTTGTTGGCGCTGAAATGAACGTAATACGCCATTAATAAGCCCTTTTAATTGGGGCTTTTTCAGTGCAACTGCGCCATCTACTGTTTCTGCTAATGCAGCATGAGGCGGTATACGAGTATAAAGTAGCTGGTAGATGCCTACCATAATTAAGTAATGTAGGGTTCTTTGTTTACCCGTTAATGGTTTTTCCATTAGCTGGCTAATAAACCATTCAAGTTTAGGTAAATAACGTAAAACGCCAAAGCAAATTTCTTGTAATAAAGCTTTATCTTTATCATTGATATTGCGTTGTAAGTCAGGCAGTACAGTGCTTAATGATTGGCCGTTATCAAGGACTTGGAAAATTGCTGTTGCCGCGATACTACGCAAATTATATGTGTTTTTCATATGGTGAGGATGAATTCATTAGTGACTGAAATAAAACTGCCTGAAGGTATCAGGCAGTTTACAAGTTCGTTATGCTAGAACTTGCTCTGGGGTAAACCATTCGCGACGAGAGTTTAGGATATCTTGTGCACTCATTGCTTTTTTGCCAGGCGGTTGTAGCTGAGTAATATTTAGTATGCCATTTCCTGTGGCAATGCATATACCTTTTTTGTCAGCGCTAATAATTGTTCCTGGTTGCTTATCATGTGCTTCTTCGAGTACTTCAGCTTGCCAAACTTTAATGAGTTGTTCTTCAACCATGAAATAACTCATTGGCCAAGGATTGAAAGCACGAATACAGCGCTCAATATGTACAGCATCATCTTGCCAATTAATGCGAGCTTCTTCTTTTGATAATTTTTCAGCGTAATTTGCTAATGAATCATCTTGTTTTTCAGCTGTGCATTGGCCTGAGGATAGCATTTCAACAGTATGAATTAATGCTTCTGGGCCTATTATTGCTAACTTGTCATATAACGAGGCGCTTGTATCACTAGGGTTAATTGGACAAATTGCTTTGTAAAGCATGTCTCCAGTATCTAAACCTGCATCCATTTGCATAATAGTCACACCCGTTTCAGTATCACCAGCCCAAATAGAACGTTGAATTGGTGCCGCTCCTCTCCAGCGAGGTAACAAAGAGCCGTGAACATTCAAGCAACCTAAGCGAGGAATATCGAGAACGGCTTGCGGTAGAATCAGGCCATAGGCAACAACTATCATTAAGTCTGCATTTTGGTTTTTTATCCACTGCTGGTTTTCGCTATCTTTAAGAGATACGGGTTGAAAAACAGGGATTTGGTGTTCTTCAGCGAGAACCTTGACAGGGCTCGGAGTTAACTTTTTACCTCTTCCCGCAGGTTTATCATGGCGAGTGAGGACGCCAACGATTTGGTGTCTAGTATCTAAGAGAGCAGCTAAATGTTTGGCCGCAAAATCGGGGGTACCCGCAAAAATAATTTTTAATGGCTCTGACACGTTAATTTCCCTATTTATATGTAGCGAATTAGCTATTTTTGGCTTCTTTTGCTCTTAGTCTGTCTAACTTTTCAACTTTCTGGCGGATGCGCTGACGTTTTAAAGGCGATAAATAGTCAACGAATAGTTTACCAACAAGGTGGTCCATCTCATGTTGGATACAGATAGCTAATAAGCCATCAGCCTCCAGTTCAAAAGACTCTCCGTTATAGTTTAGCGCGCGAACTTTTACCTGCTCAGCACGAGGGACGAAGCCATGTTGTTCTGGAATAGACAAGCAACCTTCTTCGATCCCCGTTTCCCCTGATTTATCTAGTAATTCAGGGTTAATAAGAACTAAGCGATCATCACGAGTTTCAGACACATCAATAACGATGATTCTCTGGTGGATATCAACTTGTGTTGCTGCAAGGCCAATACCTTCTTCTTCATACATGGTATCGAACATATCATCAACGATACGCTGTATAGAAGCATCAACTTTGTCTACTGGCTTAGCAATTGTGCGTAAGCGTTCGTCTGGGTAATGTAATACGTTTAAGACTGACATAAATTTTTCGAGCAGTTTCCAAAATGTGAATGGGAATTAATGACTATTCTAGACATTTCTCATTCATATTGACAGTATTGGTTATGATTTGTTCACTGAAGAACCTATTTGTTGATGAGTCAGGATGACAATAATGAATATCCAAGAAATTTGGTTAAGAATGTCACAGGTTAAAAGGTTATTACCTCTGAATGCAGTAAGAATAATTAATGAGCTAAAACAACTAAATAAAATTAGCTATCAGACTTTACACCATCATGGTTTGAATGAAATACAGCAATTACAGTTTATGAATGTCTCTATGCACCGGCTTGAGAAAGTACAGGCATGGCTTTCAAATAAACATCATCAAATGATTACTTTCTGTGATTCCCATTACCCTTTTTTATTAAAGCAAATTTACCGTCCTCCTCTTTTATTATTTGTCGTGGGAAAAAGTGAATTATTGGTAACGCCACAAATTGCTGTAGTTGGAAGTCGTAGAGCAAGTGAATACGGCAGAATATGGACTAACCTATTTGTGAAGAGCTTTGTCCATCATGGTATAACCATCACCAGTGGGCTTGCATTAGGTATCGACGGTATAAGCCATAAGGCTGCCCTTGATAATCGAGGTGAAACAATTGCGGTTTTAGGTAGCGGGTTAGCGAATATTTATCCACGTCAACATACTGAATTGGCTGAAAAAATCAAAAATTATGGTGCTTTGATTTCAGAATATTGGCCTGATGCACCACCATTACCTAAACAATTTCCCAAGAGAAACCGTATTATTAGTGGGTTAAGTAAAGCAGTTATTGTAATCGAAGCAGGGATGAAAAGTGGCTCACTGATAACCGCTAGGTATGCATTAGAGCAAAACCGCGACTTATTTACATTGCCTGCTCCATTAGGTAACTCTGCATTTCATGGCAACCATTGGTTATTACAGCAGGGAGCTTATCTATTAGCTGAACCTGAGGATGTTTTACAGCATATAGGTGATGGGTTAAATTGGATACAAACCGAATTACCTATAGAACAGGCACCACTTGAGTTTAATGTGGTAGAAAATAAAATTTTAGGTATGGTTGGGTACCAAGCGACACCAGTAGATGTCATTGCAGAACAAACCCAAATTCCAGTTACTCAAATTATTACCATATTAACTGAGATGGAAATTAATGGGGTAGTTAGCTCGGGGGCTGGTGGGTATACCAGAGTAACTTAGTTAAAAGCAATAGTAGAGAAAAACATGTCTAAACAACTGCCCTTCGATACAGAAAAAAATGAACATTGTCCAGAATGCGATTCTTTGCTTGTTATCCGCAATAGTTCACATGGGCCTTTTTTAGGTTGTTCAAGTTATCCACAATGTCATTATATGAGACCGCTAAGACCTACGGTGGAAAGTCATATAATTAAAGTATTAGAAGGTCAACATTGTCCTAAATGTAGTCACGACCTAGTGCTTAAGCAAGGCCGATTTGGCATGTTTATTGGTTGTAGTAATTATCCTGAATGTGAACATATTGAGCTAATTGATAAACCGGATGAAACTAAAATTTCTTGTCCGCAATGCCAAAAAGGGAATTTATTACAGAGAAAATCGCGTTATGGTAAGACTTTTTATGCTTGCGACAATTACCCTAACTGTCAGTTTATATTAAATAATAAGCCTATTAATGGTAAATGTAAGTATTGTGAGTATCCATTACTTATGGAAAAAAGGGGGGGACAGGGAGTAAGATTATTTTGTGCCAGCAAACGCTGCGGTAAACAACAAGAAGAATAATGAGTTAAAACTATGTCAAATATATCTACACCTGCAATTGAAAGTATTATTAGTTCATTACAACATGAGGAGGTTATTGCCTATCCAACAGAAGCCGTATTTGGTTTAGGTTGTGACCCTGATAGTGAAACAGCGGTATATAAGTTATTAGAGTTAAAGCAACGCCCTTGGGAAAAAGGATTAATCCTTATCGCTGATAGCTACGAGCAATTAAAAGACTATATAGATGATGAGCAACTAACAGAAGAACAAAAGCAAGCGATGTTTGCAACATGGCCGGGGCCAGTAACATGGGTGATCCCGGCAAAAGTAACGACTCCAAAATGGTTGACAGGTCGGTTTGATACTATCGCAGTGAGAGTTACAGACCATGAATTAGTAAAAAAATTATGCCGTCATTATGGCAAACCTTTGGTATCTACAAGTGCTAATTTAAGTGGGTTAGAGCCTTGTAGGACAACTGAGGAGGTTATTGCACAGTTCAACGGGGGTATTCCTGTTCTTGATGGAATGGTTGGTGGTCGTCAAAACCCATCTGAAATAAGAGACGCAAAAACAGGGCAACTATATCGTAAAGGATAATATTGATGGAAATGTTTGCGGTTTTTGGTAATCCAATTCAACACAGTAAATCACCTGTTATACATAAAATGTTTGCAGAGCAAACAGGGGTTTGCCTTGAATATGAAAAAGTCCTAGCACCAATCGAGGGATTCGAACAAAGTCTAATAGGTTTTTTTTCTCAGGGTGGAAAGGGCGCAAACATTACTTTGCCATTTAAGGAGCGTGCTTTTCAGGCTGTTTCTGAATTAACTGCAAGAGCTCAAGTTTGTGGCGCTGTTAATACGGTGATGAAGCTTGATGATAATCGATTGTTGGGCGACAACACCGATGGAATGGGGCTTTTGTTAGATTTACAACGTTTAAAGTTTGTTCATCCAAATAGCCGAATATTAATGATTGGTGCTGGTGGTGCGACACGTGGAGCATTATTGCCACTTTTAGAATATGGCTGTGATATCACTTTGACAAATAGAACCTTTTCTAAGGTTGAATTATTAGTTAATGAATTTTCAGCACTAGGTAAAATGTGCGGGAAAGAGATCTCACAGATCGTATCTGCTGATTTTGATCTGATTATCAATGCGACTTCATCTGGTGTAAGTGGAGAGGTTCCTGCAATCAATCCAAATGTGTTTAGCGATCAAGTTGCATGCTATGACATGTTTTATCAATCATCATTAACGCCCTTCCTTGAGTTTGCGACTCAACATCAAGTGACTAAAATAGCCGATGGCCTAGGTATGCTAGTAGGGCAAGCCGCGTTTTCTTTTAAACTATGGCATGGCATTCTTCCTGAAATTACACCTGTTCTATCTGCCTTATATAAGGAATTGAAAGGGTGAATCAGCAAATTCAATTCCCTGATAGAGAAGAGTGGGATGCGCTATCCAAGCAAGTGCGCTTTCCTGTGTTGATCAGCGGAATGCTTGCGGAATGTGCAATTCCTCAGTCATTGTTATTTCAACGTTATGGTAAAGAAGAAACACCTTTGAGTTTATTTCAGCAGTATCGATGGGATATAGAAGAAGAGTTTGAAGCCTTGATTGAACAAGGCCTCGATGATGACGATGGGCTTTACATATTATCAGAAGCTAAATAGTTATTTTTCCATTCGACATAGTTATTCGCTGAATAACGTAAATGGCTTAACTCAGCATCAGTCAATTTTCGGATGGCTTTTGCTGGGCTCCCTGTATATAAGTAACCGGATTCGAGCCTTTTCCCTTGGGTCACTAAACTGTTAGCCCCAATAATAACGTCATCTTCCACTATAGCTCCATCAATAACAATTGAACCCATTCCAACCAGCACTCTATTTCCTATAGTGCAACCATGTAACATAACTTTATGACCAATGGTGACATCTTCTCCAATAATTAACGGGTTCCCCTCAGGGTTACTTGCGGATTTATGTGTGACATGTAGAACTGAGCCATCTTGAATATTGGTACGTGCACCAATAGAAATATAGTTAACATCACCACGCAAAACAGAAAGAGGCCAAATACTGACATCATCAGCTATGCGAACATCTCCAATTACAACAGAAGATGGGTCAATGAAAACGCGTGCATTAATAGAAGGGTAAATACCTAAATAAGGACGTAAAAGTGTGTTCATAGTGATAACCGTAAAAAAGAAATAAAAGATAGCAGTTAAATAACTCATTAGTTCATTATGAATTTATGAGCGAGTAGGTTGCTAAAGTTAGAATTATAGGCATGAAGTCGTTTCTTTTATAACCGTTATGCGGTGAAAAAGCACAAGGTGGCTATTTTATCCGCAAATAGAGTTTTTTTTTAAAAAAAAGGTTGTGTAATTCTGAAGG
>NZ_JAMPOL010000035.1:0-6142 GCF_028480325.1 Providencia sp. PROV182
AAAATCTTGTACGTTTAGCGCACTATTTAACCAAATCAACCCGTAAGGGATTGATTTAGTGCTAGTGGCTATCGCTTTTAAATTAGCGCGTATTCCGTATCGCATTTAGGTTATCCGATTAGACAAAATCCACGGAAAACGCCGTATAGCGCAGAAGTACACCTCATTGAGATAGGTGAAGCCTGTTCAAAAAACAGGCTTACCGTACAATAATTTTCTATATCCAAACTGACCCCTATATCAGCATCATTGACACCTTTCAGGAACTGCGTAACAGATGGTATTATAGTAGTAAATACACTTTTTTATTTTTATGGTGATTCCTTTGATTAGTGGTTCATGTTTGTGTGGCTCAGTGAAATTTACGATAAAAAATCAGCCCGAGAAATTTTATAGATGTCACTGTTCACTATGCCGAAGGCAATCTGGAGTTGGTCATAATTTAGCCACCATAGTGAAAATTGAAGATTTTGATTGGCAAACTTCGAGTAGTTTCATTTCCTCGTGGAAAAAGGAAAGTGGATATCGAAATGACTTTTGTAATTCATGTGGTTCGACAGTTCCAAACGCTTTGAGAGATCAGCCCTTTGTATGGCTACCACTTGGATTGCTTGATGATGATATTTCCGCTGACTGCTGTGGTGATTTTTGCACCGATGATTCGATGATGTGGGATTGTGTACGCTCAGCGAATAGTAATAAGAGTGCGGTAAATAGCCTGTTCGATTTATTGCTCATGTTGAATGTTGTACAGGCTAATTTTGAGTAAGAAGTGAGTACGCCTTAGATGCGCGTTTTTACTAGCTCTTGAAGCTTTGATGCGTGACTGGCCCATTATGTTAAACGGGCGAGTTTACACCTCAAAGCAGCCTTTTTAACACCATCAAAACGCCTCAACCTGATTTTAAGCACCAAACACACCCCATAACATCCAAATCTATCCTGAAAGTTTATAACGGTTTTTGTTGCCGTTAAGTGTATTTTTAACATCGTCAGAGTTGGCTGAAAAACTGACCTGAAATCGTTGAAAAGCACAAACTTGTTTTGTGGTGTTCAACGATTTTACCAACCGAGTAAAACGAGGACGGTAGTACTATTTAAAATAAGCAGAAGAGTTAACGATACACACATTTGATTTTCGTGATAAATAGAGGCTATATCTCTTTAAAAATCGATAGAAGGTTACAATAGATGAGAATGTACAAACCACCTCACGTAGGTGAATTAATCACTGAAACTTTGAATGAACTGAACCTAAGCATTGATATTTTAGCTGAAAAGTTAGAAATGAATGTATTTGAAACTGAACAGCTCGTTAATGGTAATCTAATCATTACATTACCAATTGCGAAACGTCTATCAATGACTCTCGGTAGCAGTTCATCATTTTGGTTAAATATTCAAAAAAATTATTATAAACGCTCCTCTATTGAAAACGAATTTTTTTGAAGATATTTAACCCATCAAATTCTATTTTTTGTATTTTAATATCTGGTCATATTCAGCCAAAATTTAAACTTAAAATAAGCACAGTTATTAATTTTGAACATCAATTGACATAGGTTTACACGAAAAAGTTGATGCATTGATGCATCAGCAGCGCATCAGTTTGATGCGTGAGAACAGTAGTTACAGTTTAACGCTCTATATCACATATGATGTGCAACCATTTATTTCATACTTACCCATAGGATATATAAAGTTTCAACATTTTATATCCTGCATCAATTCGTCATCAGAATGATGCAGAAATGCATCAGTTCTATGTTTACATAGCCATAACAATTAAAAATAAACTTAATATTTATCAAATAAATACTATCAAAATTCCATTTTGCGTATGGTGTGTGTTTGCAAGAAACAAAAATTGGCGAGTACTAAATACTTTTAGAGTCTGATAACTAGTTTTTAGATGGTCACAAAAGAAATTTTAATTACATACGCGACAATATGCGTAATTGTTATCAAGTAGTTCACTCCCCCCCCTCCCCCGTAAATGTTTCTGTAATGCTCTCTGTTTAATTTAAACATCGTGGCTAAGGGTAATTTAGTTTTGTGATTACTTTTGCTTAAAACCCACTACAGAGCGTTTAAACCATCACGAACTGGATGAGCTGTGAGCGTAGCGAATTAAATTACACGGAAAAAACAGCGACTCAGTAGCTGGATGGTCGGAGACAAAAGAAAGGTGTGGTGTGTTGCTCGAACAAGGCGATGGAGCTATAGAGGTGCTTTAGGTTTTTTTTTAAAAAAAGGAGCAAACGTTGTTTGCGACATCCTTTTAATTACCGAAAAACGTGATGTATCTGACAGATTTTTCTGAGTTATCCACAGTGGTTTTCTTTTTTAATTGTTTTTTGTTTTTAATTCTTGTTTTACGGTTATTTATTTCTTTGATTAATAAGAATTAAAACACATATAGGCATAGAAATTTACGGTAATAGGCATAGAAATTTACGGTAATAGGTATAGAAATTTACGGTAATAGGCATAGAAATTTACGGTAATACTCACAAATTAGGCATAGAAAAAATAAAAGACTTGCCTTTAATTTAGGGATAGACTACTTTTTTGCCTATCCCATTAAGTAGGAAGCGACATGTCTGAGCTAATAGCATATAAATCCAATGCTTTGATTGAAGCTAGTTACAAACTAACTTTACAGGAACAGCGCTTGCTATTGATGTGTATTGGAAAGTTAAACCCTCTGGATAAAACTCCTCAAAAAACATTCAAAATTACATCTGGCGATTTCTATCTAGCATTTCCTGATATGGGAAAAAGTAATGCAGAACGACATTTAAAAGAAGCTATAGATAAGCTCGCTGAACGTTGGATATATATACAAAACAATAATGAAAGACGACGTATTCGCTGGATCCAAGAAGAAGCAGAATATTTTGAGGGTGAGGGAAAAATAGAAATTGTTTTTGCTGATTCCATAATGCCCTACTTAACTCAGCTTCAAGGTCAATTTACTAAAATTGTGATCAAAAATGTATCAACACTAAAAAGTGTCTATAGCATTCGTTTATATGAGTTATTAATGCAATTTAAAGTGATTGGCGATCGATTGATCAGCATTAATGATTTTCGCTCGATGCTAGGTTTGGACGAAAAAAAATACGCCACCTTCAAATCACTGAATCAATGGGTAATAAAACCAGCAATAAAAGAGTTAAACCAAAAAAGCAATCTATCTGTAACAGTTGATACAGTAAAAAAAGGCAGGAGTGTTTTTGCGCTACACTTTCACTTCAAAGAAGATCAACAAATAAAAATGATGTTAGAGGATTGATTATGGCTTTGGTATCAATCAGTGAAGCGGCAAGGCTGACAGGAAAAGCAAGAAGCACACTACACAAGTACATAAAACAAGGGAAACTGTCTACGACTACAGATCAAAATACAGGAAATAAAAGCATTGAAACATCTGAGTTAATTAGAGTATTTGGTAAAATAAGCAATTCTCCAACTACAGACTGTGACGGTGTCACTAATGTATCAAAACTACAGCAAGAAACACCCAACACTACACAGTCACTACAGATTAAACTTCAACTTCTTGAACAAGAAAATGCACACTTAAAAGCTGAAAAAGAGTTACTTTCAAAAAATTTAGATGATATACGTCAAGCTATGCTATTAATCGAATCCAAGCTGCCGACAACACCCGAACAAGCTAGACCTGTGCCCGCCAAAAAATCATGGCAATTCTGGAAAAAATAGCCGTTTGATACCATTTTCACCGCGAAACCCAAACTGTCCTTTTGATAACAAATAACTAACACAAAAATGGGGCTTTTTACGGGGAGAAGATAGGGAGTTTTGAGCATTTGAGGGGAATTTTAGGTTGAGTGCCTAAATGGCGTTACGCTTAAGCATCATTATGTTAAATGGAGTCGAAATTTTTGGAATATAAAAAATTCTACTACCTAAATAAATAAAACATTAGAAATGTAAATTATTTGCCATAAATATTTTTTATAGCTTAGATACTTGACCCTAACGTAACGTTAGCCTCTAGCATAAGACACGCCTAAGGAATAAAGGAGTCAAAAGATGTTATTACAAGTCGGTGAACTGGCTAAGCGGACAGGGTTAACTATTCGCACCCTTCATCACTATGATGATATCGGTTTACTTCAGCCTTCGGCCCGCTCCGACGCCGGTTACCGGCTTTACAGCCGTCAAGATATTACTCGCTTATACCAAATTCAGGCATTGCGAGGGCTTGGAATGACATTGGCAGAAATTGGCGCGGTTCTTAATAGTCCAAACTTGGCACTCGCCCCATTAATTGATCGGCAGATTCAGGCAATCGATCAGATGATCATTAAGCAGACTCAACTGCGCTATCGTTTGAGCAGTCTCAAAAATCAACTGATGAATGGTGAAGAGCTGGAACTGGACAATTGGCTAAAAACACTGGAGCTTATGTCTATGTACGAACAATATTTTACAAAAGAGGAACTTGCAGATCTGACTTTTTTACAGGCAGACAGTAAACAACAAAAAGAATGGGAAGCGCTTGTCGTCGAAGCGAATGCACTCTTTAAGGCCGGAGAATCTTCTAGTAGTGAAACTGCCCAAAACCTGGCTTCACGCTGGATGCTGACTCTCGAACAGAATACGGCTGCTAATCCTGAATGGTTGGTTAAATTGAATAGCATGCATTCAGCTGAATCGGCATTTCAGGAAAAATTGGGTGTGCATCCGGAAGTGGTTGAGTTTCTACTTGAAGCATTTGCCGAGAGTAAGCTGAACGTTTTTGCACGTTATTTATCCGAGCAGGAATTTGCTTTTATGAAGCAAAATTATGCACGTGAGATGAAAAATTGGCCCCAGTTATTGATCGGATTGGAGAAGGCCATTCATGCTGGGATTGAACCTGACAGTGAACAAGCAAAATGTTTAGCACAGCAATGGCTCTCCATGTTGCAAGGTTACGCAGGCAAAAATCCGGCGACACATGCGAAGATTCGCAATGCCATGCAAAATGAACCAAGTCTTGCCGAGGGAACCTGGCTCAAACCTACCACTTTGCAATTTTTAGAAAAAGCAGTATCAGCTTTAATGCGTTGTGCTTAGTACATGCTTACCTCTATTCAAATAATCAAAGTAGTATGGCTACCCCATAATTTGGGGTGGTCATTAAATTTATGATTTTAAAATATTTTATATGGAGTAAGTAGAGTAAATGGTATTCTCACAAACTTATCCAACTAGAGTATATAAGTTGGTTATTTTCGATTTTGATGGAACCTTAGCAGATTCCTTTCCTTTCTTTGTTTCAACTATAAATCATCTAGCTGACATGCATTCTTTCAAGAAGATTTATTTAGATGAGGTTGAATCTTTTAGGGAAATATCTTCCCGAGAGATAATGAAAAATCTTGGGATACCAGTATGGAAACTACCTGCGATTACTCAGAGTTTTATAAAACTTATGAAGGTAAATTCTTCAAAGATTCCTCTATTTGATCATACAGATGAAATGCTTGCACACCTTAATGAACATGGAATTACAGTAGGATTAGTTTCTTCAAATGGATACGAAAATGTGACCAGTGTTCTTGGTTCAAGCTGCCGATACTTTAGTTACTTTGAATGCGGTGCATCTTTTTTTGGAAAAGCATCTAGGTTAAAGCAGCTTTTAAAAAAAGCAGACTTTAAACCATCAGAAACTATCTATATTGGTGATCAGATTACCGATTATGAAGCAGCTAGAACGGTAGGAATTGCTTTCGGTGCAGTTTTATGGGGTTACAGTTCAGAAAAACTTTTAAAGAAACTGTCACCTGATGAGATATTTGAAAATGTGTCTGCCATAAAGAGGATTACTGTCAGCAAAAAATAACCCTACTAAATTAAGCTTATAAGCAGAGAATCGCCATTCTAGATACCAGAGGTAAATTATGCTTTCTTTAAAGATAACTACACATATTGATATTAATGCGACACCGGAATAAGTTTGGCAGGTACTGACTGACTTTAAATCGTATGAGAGTTGGAATCCCTTTATCCGTAAAGTTGAAGGAAAGTTAAACATAGGTGAAAAACTAAAGATTAGGATTCATCCAACTAAGAAAAAAGCAATGGAATTTAAGCCTACACTATTGGGGGTCAGTTTGGAGATCGG
>NZ_JAMPOL010000036.1:0-7135 GCF_028480325.1 Providencia sp. PROV182
AAAAAGCGCAGCATTAACGCTGCGCTTATAGCAAATTACGTTATCTTATAAGATTATTTAGCTTTCGCTGCAAAACGTGCCGCTGCTTCATCCCAGTTCACAACTGACCAGAATGCTTTAATATAATCAGGACGGCGGTTTTGGAATTTCAGATAATAAGCGTGTTCCCATACGTCTAAACCGATGATTGGGTAACCAGATGCGCCTGAAATAGCCTCACCCATTAATGGGTTGTCTTGGTTTGCTGTTGAAACTACAGCTAATTTACCGTCATCTTTCAGAACCAGCCACGCCCAACCAGAACCGAAACGGGTTGCAGCTGCTTTTTCAAACAGTTCTTTGAATGCATCAACGCTACCGAAATCACGCTCAATCGCAGCTTTTAATTCGCCTTTTAATTCAGTACCTAATTTCAAACCTTTCCAGAACAGACTATGGTTTGAGTGGCCACCTGCGTTGTTACGAACAAACGTACGTTGATCAGCAGGAATTTGGTCTAATTTTTGAATCAGAACATCGATATCTAAACCTGCTAATTCAGGTAGTTTTTCTAACGCTGTATTGGTGTTAGTCACATAGGTTTGATGATGCTTAGTATGGTGGATTTCCATGGTTTGCTTGTCAAAATGTGGTTCCAACGCATCATAAGCATAAGGTAAAGCAGGTAATGTATAACTCATATTATTGTCTCCAGTGACGTAAATACCGCTATGTTTCTCATTTTTACCACAAGGCTCATAGGGTAAACACTTGCGTAACTTCGCACCTTGTGAATAACTATCTATTATAGTTATTTTACTGTTAATGAAAATCATTATCAAACCCATGAGAAATGTATGGATATTTATATTCGCTATGAGAACTTGTTTATTCAGTAACTAATACCAACAACCCCGCCATTTATTTTTCTTTAAATCCACCTTTTATTATATTTTTAGATTTATATGTCAATTTGACATTTAGCATCAAATGATAATCCTGCAAATCTCATTACAATTAATACGTGATCTTCCGCGCAAAAGAAAAACAAATTTAAAAATCGTGCTTTAGTTAACCATTTTTTGACATAGTATTAACATCTGCAAGGAGATAATAATATGACTCAAATAACTAAACATCCCGTTCCTGCTGAAATTGCAAAAAATGCCCTGATAAACGAACAACAGTATAACGATGAGTACCAACGCTCGATTCAAGACCCTGAAGGATTTTGGGGCGAAAAAGGAAAAATCGTTGATTGGATTAAACCGTACACTCGTGTTAAAAACACCTCTTTTGACCCCGGGCACATCGATATCCGCTGGTTTGAAGACGGTACATTAAATTTAAGTGCTAACTGTTTGGATCGCCATCTGGCTGAAAAAGGCGACCAAACTGCGATTATTTGGGAAGGCGATGACCCTTCATCGTCAAAAAATGTCACTTACCGCGAACTGCACCATGATGTTTGTCAGTTTGCGAATGTCCTAAAACAACAAGGGATCCGTAAAGGTGATGTCGTCGCCATTTACATGCCGATGGTTGTCGAAGCTGCTGTCGCGATGCTAGCTTGTGCTCGTATTGGTGCTATACATACGGTCATTTTTGCTGGTTTCTCCCCTGAGGCGGTCTCTGGTCGCGTTATCGACTGTAAAGCGAAGCTTATCATCACTGCAGATGAAGGCTTACGTGCTGGCCGTGCAATTCCATTAAAGAAAAATGTAGATGACGCACTCGCCAACCCACAAGTCACAACGGTTTCTAATGTGATTGTTTACCAACGCACAGGCAACGCGCCGAGCTGGATAGAAGGCCGTGATCTCTGGTGGCACGACGTCATCAAAGGCGTCAGTGCAGATTGCCCTCCAGAAGAAATCAACGCAGAAGACCCGCTGTTCATCCTATATACCTCAGGCTCTACAGGTAAACCGAAAGGCGTTCTGCATACCACTGGCGGTTATTTAGTCTATGCCACACTGACATTTAAATACACCTTCGACTACCATCCAGGTGAAGTCTATTGGTGTACTGCAGATGTAGGCTGGGTAACAGGCCATAGCTATTTGTTATATGGGCCATTATCCAATGGCGCTAAAACATTAATGTTCGAAGGGGTACCTAATTACCCAGCAGTTAACCGAATGAGCCAAGTGGTTGATAAACACCAAGTCAATATCCTTTATACTGCCCCAACGGCTATCCGCGCATTAATGGCCGAAGGTGATAAAGCCATTGAAGGTACAGATCGCAGCTCATTACGAATTCTCGGCTCCGTGGGGGAACCCATTAACCCTGAAGCTTGGGAATGGTTCTATAAAAAAATTGGTAACAGCCGCTGCCCTGTTGTCGATACATGGTGGCAAACCGAAACAGGTGGTTTCATGATCACACCACTTCCGGGGGCAACCATGTTAAAGCCAGGGTCTGCAACATTGCCATTCTTTGGTGTTCGCCCTGCATTAGTCGATAACCTTGGTGAACCTATCGAAGGCGCCACAGAAGGTAACTTAGTGATTGTTGATTCATGGCCGGGCCAAGCCCGTACCTTATTCGGCGATCACGAACGCTTCGAGCAAACCTATTTCTCAACCTTTAAAGGCATGTACTTTAGTGGTGATGGTGCTCGTCGTGATGAAGATGGTTATTACTGGATCACTGGCCGTGTTGACGATGTACTGAATATTTCGGGCCACCGTTTAGGTACCGCAGAAATAGAATCAGCGCTCGTTGCACATCCGAAAGTGGCAGAAGCTGCCGTGGTCGGTATTCCTCATAATATTAAAGGCCAAGCAATCTATGCTTATGTCACATTAATATCTGGGGTTGAGCCATCACCAGAGCTATACACCGAAGTTCGCAACTGGGTTCGTAAGGAAATCGGCCCTATTGCCACCCCGGATGTACTCCACTGGACGGATTCACTGCCCAAAACCCGTTCCGGTAAAATCATGCGTCGCATCCTACGAAAAATTGCATCAGGAGACACCAGTAATTTCGGAGATACCTCCACTCTGGCTGATCCAGGTGTTGTCGAAAAACTACTCGAAGAAAAACAGTCTATGAGTATGTCATAACGCCAAAAGGCCAACTCATAGAGGCGGCCTTACATACATCCCAACAAGATGGTTTACTCTAAATAATTCGAGGTGCAGCTAGGCGACAAGCGAACGAAACACGAGGAGCATACATAAGTATGTGACTCGTGTGAGTGAGTGCAGTCAACAAAGCTGCAACTTGAAGTATGACGAGTATAACAGAGGAGAACTCTGATGAATGCTACTGCTTACGAAAAGGTAGAGGATAACCCTCGCTTTCAAGAACTGGTTAGGAAACGTAGTCGCTTTTCATGGTTGTTATCTGCAATAACGCTCGTGCTGTATGTGGGTTTTATTTTTCTTATCGCTTTTGACCCAAGCTGGCTTGGAACACCAATATCCGAAGGTTCATACATAACAAGAGGGATCCCTGTTGGTGTAGGGCTAATCGTCATTTCGTTTGTACTCACTGGGCTTTACGTCATCCGAGCCAACGGTGAATATGACCGCTTAACGGCAGAAATTTTAAAAGAGGTAGAAAAATGAAAATATTGCTCTCACTCATTCTCTTTTTTACCTCATCAATGGCGTTTTCTGATGCATTGACAGGGGATGTTGAACGCCAGCCTGTAAATATTCAGGCGATTGTGATGTTCTTACTGTTTGTCGGCTTCACTTTGTATATTACCTACTGGGCGTCAAAAAGAACGCGTTCTCGCTCTGATTACTACACTGCGGGCGGGAAAATTACCGGTTTCCAAAACGGGATGGCTATCGCGGGTGACTTTATGTCTGCTGCCTCCTTCTTAGGGATCTCTGCTCTGGTTTATACCTCTGGCTATGATGGCTTAATCTACTCGATTGGCTTCTTAATTGGCTGGCCGATCATTCTATTCTTAATTGCCGAGCGCTTACGTAATTTAGGTCGCTATACCTTCGCTGATGTTGCTTCTTATCGATTAAAACAAAGACCAATTCGTATTCTATCTGCGGTTGGCTCTCTGGTTGTTGTTGCACTGTATCTTATTGCTCAAATGGTTGGTGCGGGTAAATTAATTGAATTGTTATTTGGTCTCAATTACCACGTCGCTGTTGTCATTGTGGGTATATTGATGGTGCTATATGTCTTATTTGGTGGAATGTTAGCCACAACTTGGGTGCAAATTATTAAAGCCATCTTGTTATTAGCGGGTGCAACATTCATGGCCGTTATGGTTATGAAGCATGTTGGCTTTAACTTTAATACCTTATTTAAAGAAGCCGTTGAAGTTCATAAAAATGGTATTGCTATTATGAGCCCAGGAGGACTGGTTTCCGACCCAATATCCGCCTTATCCCTTGGTCTTGCATTGATGTTTGGTACCGCTGGCCTCCCTCACATTATTATGCGATTCTTCACCGTTAGTGACGCTAAAGAAGCTCGTAAAAGTGTGTTCTATGCCACTGGATTTATCGGTTACTTTTACATCTTAACCTTTATTATTGGTTTTGGTGCCATCGTTCTAGTCAGTTCCAATCCTGCATTTAAAGATGCTACTGGAGCACTTATCGGTGGAACAAACATGGCTGCTGTTCACCTTGCAGATGCCGTCGGTGGCAATTTCTTCTTAGGCTTTATTTCTGCAGTTGCATTCGCCACTATCCTTGCTGTTGTTGCTGGTTTAACCTTAGCAGGCGCCTCCGCGGTTTCTCATGACCTATATGCGATGGCAATGAAAAATGGTAAAGCGGATGAAAAAGATGAATTACGTGTCTCTAAAATTACCGTTGTTATCTTAGGTTTTGTTGCAATTGGCCTCGGTATTTTGTTTGAAAAACAAAACATTGCCTTCATGGTCGGCTTAGCATTCTCTATTGCGGCTAGTTGTAACTTCCCAATCATTTTACTGTCGATGTACTGGCGTAAGCTGACAACTCGCGGTGCATTGGCTGGCGGTTGGTTAGGGCTAATTACTGCTGTTGTTTTAATGATTTTAGGACCAACCATCTGGGTCAGTATTCTTCACCATGAAAAACCAATCTATCCATATGAGTACCCAGCCTTCTTCTCCATGATTGTTGCATTTGTTGCTTCATGGCTATTCTCTGTAACAGATAATTCAGAACAAGGAAAAATGGAAAGAGAGCGCTTTAAAGAGCAATTTGTTCGTTCACAAATTGGACTCGGTATTGAGCAGGGTAAATCACACTAAACCTAACTTTATTGCCACACCAAACGGCTCAGTGTATCGAGCCGTTTTTTATTAATAGTTTATTTAAACCTCTTTTAGTCTCATCATTATTTCTCTTTATATTATCTTATAAATCAATACGATATATGAAATCACATAAAGGAGTTGATAGTATATTTAACTCTTTTATCAGAAGTTTTATGTAAAAAAAATCCTTCTTTCTACGTAGAGAAAAGAAGGATATTGATAATATTGAAAAACTTATTTTTGTTTTCGTTATTCGATACTATCTTGCATAGTGTTGTCTTTCTACATCAGCCCAATTTTCTACTAATGAATAAAACTCTGCTGAACTTGTTTTTCTTTCTTCTTGTAATTTTTTAAATTCTTGCTTGTTTTTCGGAGTATAACGAGAAAGTAACTGGTCTAATACAATATTTTTATCTGCGAATTGGGAACCTAGTTTTAATTTTTTATACAGCACTACTGTAATCAACCCACTGATAGCGAGCATTCCAATGACAGTGACAAAGCTATAGTCAATGCCAAGGGTATTTCTCACTGTATTTAACAGTAAAAAAGGAACAAAAAACATCACTAATAAAGAAAGAATCGTTGCACCGTCTTGCCCATTATTAAATTCATTTTCTTTCTGTTTATTTACAGAAATAATTTGGTCGAAAATTCGATGATTAGCGCTTTTTGATTTATTCATCTGACCCACCTTTGCTATACAAATATTGTTTACACGAAATACCATTCATTAAAAGGTATAACTTGCTTAGCTGGCCTATCTTTCATATCTGGATGTAAGTTTCTTTCCTTTGAAAATTTCACTTATAAGCAAACTTCATCGGTAACGTGATAGCTGGATATACCATTAACTACCTAACACAGTATAAATGTAAGAAATTGAAACATCAATTTAACAATTTTTATATAAAAAAATAAACAATAGTGCGCTTATTCATTAAAAATATACAAATAAAATAGTTAATTTATTTATGAGTAAAATTGGTTATTTTATTTTTATCTATTGATATTAATGAATTTATTGTTCAAATAATGACTTACTTGGGTTACTTAATTAACACCATAAAAACCATTAAAACTATAAACATTATAGGACAAGTTAAGAGTAATCCTGTCAGATAGTTTCATTAAGTCATTACTATTTTTAATAGATCATAGATTATCTATCAACCAGGGAGTCAAATCACACAGCAATTGCACTCGGAGATATAAACTTATCTAACCTACCTCTACTACCTCTACTACCTTTGCTGTAAAGCTGTTATTTACTATTTTGCCCCCTTCAATTACATTTACCATCTCAATCTCCCAATACAATAATTACGAAACCTGAAATATAGTCATCACTAAATATATATTCTTTGTCATCACAATTTATGAGCTTTTACTTGCTACTTTATGTTTCTTAATCACATTTATCACTTAAATACAAGGAATTGAGTTTTCCTCCTACCCTCCTCGCCCATTCCCTATACGGCTAAAAAGAGAGGTGAGTTGTTACTTACTACTTTGCATTTAAAATATCCATTCAGCACACCAATACAACCGCTCCCCCTCCATTGCTTCTCCTAACCCCTGTTATCCCACCATCGCCAACAGCCACCACCCTTTCAACAAGTGAGTTTTTCCTCCTACCCACCTCGTCCCGGTCAAAAGAGAGGTGAGTTGTTACTGACTTCTTTGATTCAAGCGATGTCATTCATCACCGTGATGGGCAAACATCCAATCCACAGTACTCTCCTGATATTCTTAAAATTCTGCTACCCTAAACAATCTGTGAGCTGTTACTCACTACTTTGTATTCACAATATCTATTCAGCGCACCAATACAACCGCTCCCCTCCATTACTTCTCCTAGCCCCTGTTATCCCACCTTCACCAACAGCCACCGCCCTTTCAACAAGTGAGTTGTTACTG
>NZ_JAMPOL010000037.1:0-4360 GCF_028480325.1 Providencia sp. PROV182
TTAGATTGTCCCTCTAAGACACGGAATCGGTGGTTAAACCACATCAACCAAGCAAGAATTATTTCGCTTGTTTTTTTCAGGAGACAAATCAGGGAGATAAGTGAGAACATAAAGGAAGTGGTGCTGATAGGCAGATTCGAACTGCCGACCTCACCCTTACCAAGGGTGTGCTCTACCAACTGAGCCATATCAGCACATCTTGGAGCGGGCAGCGGGAATCGAACCCGCATCATCAGCTTGGAAGGCTGAGGTAATAGCCATTATACGATGCCCGCAATGAACTCGGCTACCTGAGTTATCAGCTGTTAAACTGTTCCTCAAAATTTTCTCTTAAGAAAATTTCTTGGAGATGGTGGTGGGAGAAGGATTCGAACCTTCGAAGTCTGTGACGGCAGATTTACAGTCTGCTCCCTTTGGCCGCTTGGGTATCCCACCTATCCAAATTTTTAATGGTGCCGGCACCAAGAGTCGAACTCGGGACCTACTGATTACAAGTCAGTTGCTCTACCAACTGAGCTATGCCGGCATCAAGTGCTGCGCATTCTAGGTAGAGTCGGCGCAGGTTGCAACAAAAAAATTAACTTTTTTGTTTGTTCGCTCACATTTTGTTCGCTTTTCGCATTTTTGTTGATTTTTTAACTGCTTTAAGCTTAAAACATCAACAACAGCTGTTAACTATAGTCCATTATCATTTGGTCAGTAAAGGGAGAAAAAGGCTTAAAATTTTTAAAATTATTATTTTTTATTCGATATCACAGTTTTACCCTCTTATTCTTAGGTGTTTTTTTCATCACTCAGTATCATTTTTTCTGCCTGCATCAAAAAAAACTGATAAAAAATAGAAAAAAACCTACGCCTCCCCACTTTCCCTCGCTATGATGCTAGCAAATTTTATGGATACGGGTGTTTAGGCAACCTGTCCAACCTGCATAAAATAGGCAGATGTTGGTTTATGAAAAAGAAAGAAAATTTTATTACTACGCCATACTTAGAGTTTGATAGAGAACACTGGGCAACTTTACGTGATTCAGTACCGCTTACATTAACATCGAGTGAACTTCTAGAGTTAAAAGGGATTAACGAAGAACTCTCTATGGAAGATGTTATAGAAATTTATCTACCTTTATCGCGTTTACTGAATTTTTATATTAGTTCAAACTTACGTCGTCAGGCTGTTCTAGAGCAATTCCTTGGAACTAATGGCGCAAAAGTGCCTTATATTATTGGTATAGCAGGTAGTGTAGCCGTTGGTAAAAGTACAACAGCACGTTTGCTGCAAGCGCTACTCACTCGTTGGCCTGAACACCGTAAAGTCGACTTGATCACAACTGATGGTTTTTTACATCCTAATCAAGTATTAAAAGATAGGAATATCATGAAGAAAAAAGGTTTTCCGCAATCTTATGATATGCGAAAACTAGTCAACTTCGTGTCGCAAATAAAATCAGGTGCACGTAATGTTAAGGCTCCGGTTTATTCGCATTTAACGTATGATATTGTCCCTGATGAAGAACAGGTAATTGATCAACCTGATATTTTAATACTCGAAGGGCTGAATGTCTTACAAAGTGATATGGATTATCCACAAGACCCCCATCATGTATTTGTATCTGACTTTGTTGATTTCTCCATTTATGTTGATGCTGCACCTGAATTATTAAAGCAATGGTATATCGGTCGGTTCCTTAAATTTAGGCAAGGTGCATTCTCAGATCCTGACTCTTACTTCCATAGTTATTCTAAACTTAGGGAAGAAGAGGCAATTAATATTGCTAGCTCTATTTGGGATGAAATTAATGGGCTAAACCTTGAAGAAAATATATTACCAACAAAGGAAAGAGCCAGTTTAATTATGACTAAAGGTCAGAATCATTCTATTCAGAGTGTTAGATTAAGAAAGTGATTATTTATATTGGCCGGTTTCTCCCCGGCCAGTAATATATTATTCATTTGGCCTTAAGGATATTTCACCACCAATATAGGAAATTATTTCGCCATTATCCTTCTGTAGCAATAATGCACCTTGCTCATTAATCCCACGTTCAATTCCCGTTATTATTTCGCTGCCAATCAATAACTTAACATTTCTATTTAAAAAATTATCTAACTCAATCCATCTTTCTAAAAATGGTTTTAGCCCTTCTTTTTCAAATAAAACCAATGAACTCCTCAAAGCTTGGATTATATTTGCTGATAATTCATTTCTCTCTATATTTTCAAATTCGTCAGATAGAGAGGACCAGGCTTGAGTTATGTTTTCGCTACTGTCAGAATTTTCTTTATTCATGCCAATATTAATACCAATACCGATAATAATATGAGCTGCATCCCCTGTTTTACCCGTTAATTCAACCAAAATTCCTGCAAGCTTTTTATCATTCATATATAGGTCATTAGGCCATTTGACTTTGACTTTATTACCAATTAATTTATTTAACGTTTCAGCGACAACAATACCAACAACTAAGCTTAACCCTATTGCCGCCGCAGGGCCTTGGTCTAATTTCCAGTACATGGATAAGTAAAGGTTACATCCAAATGGTGATATCCATTGCCTTCCTCTTCTGCCTCGTCCAGCACTTTGATACTCAGCAAGACACGTATCCCCTGACTGTAATTCAGTAATTCTCTCCAACATGTACTGATTAGTAGAATCAATAACAGGTTCAACTATAATATTTACGTCATCAACTCGCTGTTTTATTGTATCTTCGTTGAGTAGATTAATAGGATAAGGTAACTTATACCCTTTACCAGTTACCGTTTGTACATTCACTCCCCACGAACGTAGCGTTTTTATATGCTTATTGATCGCTGCGCGGGTCATTCCTAGTTTATCTCCTAGCTGTTCTCCTGAATGCACTTGTGCATCGGCCAAGATATTTATGAGATCTAGTGGGGTGTTTCTTTCTTTCATTGAATACATTCCATTGCGTTGATTTCGCCATTTTTACCAATAAACCTGACCTCTGGCTCTAAATGTATACCAAAACGCTCTAAAACCTTTTGGCTCACATATTTTGCTAGATTGACAATATCTTGCCCTGTTGCTCGGTTTTTATTGATTAAAACCAATGCTTGCTGTTTATGTACCGCAGCACCACCGATTTCATGACCTTTCAGACCACATTGGTCGATAAGCCACCCTGCTGCTAGCTTTACGCTTCCATCTTCTTGGTTATATTGAGGACAATTAGGATAAGCTATTTTTATGGCTTGTGCTTTTTCTGCTGAAATAATAGGATTTTTAAAGAAACTCCCTGCATTACCTGTTATTGCCGGATCAGGTAATTTACTTCTACGCGTTTGGCATACAGAGTTAAATACTTGTTCTGGCGTTACTGTATTGGGGTCAAGTTGAGCAAGGTCACCATACATAAGCTTAGGCGTCCATTCTTTAGCAAGTTTTAACCCAACACTGACAATGACATAGTCATATTGATATTCATGCTTAAAAATACTATCACGGTAGCCAAACTGGCACTCTGCAGTTGTTAGCCGTGTTACTTTAGCCGTCTCTAAAGAAAGTACATCAACATACTCACATATATCTTTTAGCTCTAAACCATAAGCACCAATATTTTGAATGGGCGCAGAGCCTACACAACCTGGAATCAATGCTAAATTTTCTGCACCACAAACACCTTCACTCAATAAAGTTTCAAGTAATTGATGCCAATTTTCACCTGCTTGGGCATGAACATACCAATAGCTGCTATCTTCTGTTATTTGTATACCCTTTAGCTGATTGATAATTACTACACCTGCGAAGTCTTCAACAAATAGAACATTGCTTCCCCCTCCTAATAATAATACTGGGAGTTGCTGATTTTTAGCCTCGCTCCATTGCTGGAGTAGAGATTCTTGGTTATCCACAAAAACAATTGATAGTGCTTTTGCTTGAATGCCAAAGCTATTAAATGATTTAAGTTCAGACGTTAGGTTCATTACAGCCTTCAGTACAAATAAAACAAAGATAAGATAAGTCTATCAGGCTGGATTAAGAGTGAATAGCAGGATTAAGAAAATAAGATAATTAGTGAAAATTATTCTATTAGTAGAATGCAAAAAGCCACCCAATGGGTGGCTTCTTTATATTTAAAACCTAGCAGTTCCCTACTCTCACATGGGGAGACCCCATACTACCATCGGCGCTACGGCGTTTCACTACTGAGTTCGGCATGGGGTCAGGTGGGACCACCGCGCTATTGCCGCTAGGTAAATTCTTTTTAAATGCCGATTATATGGTGCTGATACCCAGATTCGAACTGGGGACCTCACCCTTACCAAGGGTGTGCTCTACCAACTGAGCCATATCAGCAATATGGTGCGGTCAGTCAGTACTGACACAACCTTAAAA
>NZ_JAMPOL010000038.1:0-3931 GCF_028480325.1 Providencia sp. PROV182
ACAACGTAATCTGTCCACCTTGTTTTGTGACTTTTAAATCGCGCTGAAAATCTTTCTCGGCAGAGACTTTGTAGTCAATACCTTTTGGGCGATAAAACAGTTTTAAGCGTGATTGGATAGTAAACTGAACCGCATTCGCTTCTTTACCTTGCGGTGGAATACCTAATACATTGAAATACAACAGACTCTCCCTGTCCGTGGGTAAGGTATTTTGCCCATCCATATACGCAATTTTGATTTGTTTTTTCTGTTTAGGGCCAATTTTTTGTAAAAAAGGTAATGCCACTAGTGAGTTAGTCAGCTTTTCACCTTTTTGGTTTTCTATCCATGTCTGCGCTAAAAACGAAGAGGCGGTATCTTGGTTTTCAACAACGATACTGGTTCCGCCATCGGCTTCATTAAAAATAACACGGGTTCTATCTAACCCAAGAACGGCATACGCTTGGCTCATGACGCTTGAGAGTAAAACAACGGAAAGTACTTTTTTAAATAATGTCATTTTTTCACCCATTGAAATCACATTAGTGACGACAAGCAATTGAATCGCTACTTTTAGCCAGGAGACTGTCCGCTAAGAACGTACACGCTTGAGCATCTCCCCAGTTAACGCTAAGTTGGTCGCCCATGTTCAACCCGGTTAAGTAGACGATACCGGATTCAGCAATAATGCCTGAAACTTTACCCGTTACGTTATTTTTCACCACTGAGCCTAATGGTGGGTATTGACCATTAGCCAGCTTAATTCGTGTTATCAGTGACTTACCAATATCTGCATCCATTTTAGCATAACCGATTGCCCCATCAGTGAGTGTAGACGCTAAAACATTATCATCAATGTTTACCGTGTCTGGCAGGTTGTTCACATCCACCTTGTATTCCATATTATAGTAGGTCGGAACGTTACTGATAGTGGCTAACCCTCGGCTATTCGTCGTCGCATGGCCATTTTCAATCATCACGCCTTGCGCATTTGGCACATCAACCACTAAACGAGATTGGTCACGATACGTTAAACGGTGCGCAGAAATACCGTGCTGTGTCGCGGTGACCGAGCCACTCATCGTCATACTTAGCGACGTCATGGAATCCGATAATGACCCCGTCACTTGGACTTGGCCGGCATCCGCACTGTGTGACACATAGGTGCTCACCATGCCTTCCGATAACCCAT
Organism: Providencia sp. PROV182; assembly: GCF_028480325.1. Classification (NCBI taxonomy): domain Bacteria; kingdom Pseudomonadati; phylum Pseudomonadota; class Gammaproteobacteria; order Enterobacterales; family Morganellaceae; genus Providencia; species Providencia sp. PROV182. Next base: position 1,172 of record NZ_JAMPOL010000038.1, read on the forward strand.
CTTGGGTCGATGCGGTTAAATTATAGTTCGTGTTGCTATCAACATGACGACTGTAATTCACGTTATTTGCATAGCGCTTGTTGCTGTCACTGTAAGAGGCGAAATACGATATTGATGCATTTTGGTTTTCAGTACTTAATGGTTTGCTGACGGATAAATACACTTGGTTATCCGTTTTATTATTCGCCCCACGGACTTGGTTTAAAGACAGGGAGATATTCCCACCTTTCATGACGCCTTCATCGAAGAATTTATTGAGCCCCACACTGAAATAGTTATTTTGCTTACCATTCCAATAGGTTTTACGTGATGCGGTGATATTCGCACTCGCATTCATTCCACGTAATTGCTGAGCGTAAGACAATGAAAAAACATGTTTGTCTTTATTGGTATCGATATCTTGTCTGTCGACAAAGTTTTGCTCAACAAAATTGGATAAAGAGTTAAAGGTTCTGTCGGCAAAACGGTACCCGGTTAATGTCAACTGCCCATCAATACTCGGTAAATCTTTGGCATAGTTAATACGGTAGCTTTTGCCTTTCTCACGCCCCAATAAGGTGTCGGCGTAAGATTGGGTGATATCCACCGAAAAAGCCCCTAAAAAGCCGATATTTTGGCCAATGCCGAGGTTAATGGCTTTATATTTATTCCCTGATGTCGCCACGATTCCGCCAAAAACAGAGGTATGGTTAAACACCCCAACAGAGCTTTCGACAGTCATAAAATTGTCGTTAGCATGGGTGCCATTCTTCGGGGATAGCTGACCTAAATTCAAGGTGTAGCGCGCTTGCCCCTTACGGGTTAAAAACGGAATATTGGTTGTCGTAAACTGGAATTTCGTTTCTTTACCGTTATCCTCTGCCACGGTCACATCAATGGTACCCATGATGGATTGACTTAAATCCTTAATCACAAAAGGGCCCGCCGGCACTTTCACTTGGCTGATGATACGGCCATTTTGTGATAAGGTGACCGTTGCGTTTGAGGCGGCAACCCCGGTAATTTGAGGGGCATACCCTCTGAGGTTCGGTGGCATCATGCTTTCATCGGTAAACATGCTCACGCCTTTGAAACGCACGCTATCAAACAAGTCTGATTTAATGAAAATTTCCCCGGCAAACAACTTCGCCGATAAGCTGGCAATGTCCCTAAAAGCGTAGACTTGGTCCCAATCTAAGTTGCGTTTCTTGCTACCCCGTCCATCTTCGCCCGCCAATTTATTCTCATATTGGTAATTTGCCCGTAAACGCCATTGCGCGAAGTTAGCGCCCACATTCCCGAAGGCATAGAGTTGGTTACGTGTTTCTTCGTTTTTACGGATTAAATGATTATCGCTAATCGTATAATCTAAAATTAACCCCGCAATCCCATAATCGCGCATTTCAGGGCTCACCCACGAAGAATAAGTCGATGCCATATATTTCTGAGGTATCGAAATACTCAGGACTTGTTCGCTATCATTAAAATCGATAGCCACATTTTTATCGAGAGAGAATAAATTAATACATGCGTTTTCTTGAGACGAAAGTAATATTTCTTTCGCTTCTTCATTTAAGGGAAAACGTTTTATTAATTGTGCCGTAATACACGGCTCAATCGTTCCGTCATGATTAATAAACTTAATTTTTTCGCCGCGGATAATTTTTTTATCATTTAAAATAATATCCGATTCATATAAACCTTCACTTAAACTATTTTTTTCAAAATAGCTTAGGTCAATATTGTCGTCTGCAGACAAATTAAGGGCATTGATATTAAAAGTTTCTGCATTTGTATACCCACCACACATAATGAGTGAGATAATATAACCTATATTTTTTTTCTTAAAATACATGTTGGCACTCTTATGATAATCGATAGTGGGAATACAAAGCTTTACGCTAATTAGCGTAAAGCTTTTGCTTAGGCATGATGGCTATCTTATTCGTAGCTTAATACGTAGTTTGCGATAGAGTTGATGCTACCTGAAGTGGCGGCACCGGTTGCTTCTGCTTGAGCAGACAAAATAATTGTGGTGTCAGACGCTTTCAGTGTTTGCTCTAAAGTCTCACCGGGTTTAATGGCTTTACCTGCATTGTCTAAGAATGAAACTGCAACGTTATTTGCGCTACCCGTGCTTGACCATAAAGATGCGTTTGTGGCATCAGGTTGGCCATTAAACGTAATTTTTACTTTAGAATAAGGAGTACCTGAAGCACTTGGGTCTAATTGGCAATCTTGTAATTTTAATTCAAATGAATTGAGTGGGCCTTTTTTACCTGCAGCATCTAAATTAACCGCGGCAATATTACCTAATTGAACTTCTTTATTCACATCAGTCGGTGCAATTGTACATGCACCGCTATTAATTGTGCCTTTAAACGTAATTTTACCAGAACCGGCATCCGCAGCCATTGCAGAAATAGAAGTTGTCGTTAACGCTAAGCATAATGCAATTAAAGTCTTATTCATGTTATCTACCTTATATTAAGTCATTTAATTAAAAATTTTTATCTGTTGTGAAGAACGAAACAAATAATATCCATAAAATGAGTAATCAGATATCGCTAAAGTATGTATTTCGCCGGTAGAATGTAACGAAATATATTAAATTAACGCATTGAAATTAAAAGAAAATAAAAAACGAAATATTTATTAACATTATCACTAGCATCGCGTTAAGGCGTTGAATGCAGATCTTTAAGCCAAAAAACAACTCACCATAAGCATTAAACGCCAACATAACCCATAAAAACAAATAAACGCATTACAAGAGTATTT
>NZ_JAMPOL010000039.1:0-2616 GCF_028480325.1 Providencia sp. PROV182
TTTAATGTCTGGCAGTTCCCTACTCTCACATGGGGAGACCCCACACTACCATCGGCGCTACGGCGTTTCACTGCTGAGTTCGGCATGGGGTCAGGTGGGACCACCGCGCTATTGCCGCCAGACAAATTCTGTTTCGTTCCCGTTTAGTTTTTTTCTTCACTAAACCAGAACCTCAATCTCAAACAAGCTGCGTGTCCTTCACCTTTCGGCTTCTCACTCTCTCGAAAACAACTCAATCTCTCTAAAACACCTTCGGTGTTGTCAGGTTAAGCCTCACGGTTCATTAGTATTGGTTAGCTCAACGTATCGCTACGCTTACACACCCAACCTATCAACGTCTTAGTCTTAAACGTTCCTTTAGGACTCTTAAAGAGTCAGGGAAGACTCATCTCAAGGCAAGTTTCCCGCTTAGATGCTTTCAGCGGTTATCTCTTCCGCACTTAGCTACCGGGCAATGCCATTGGCATGACAACCCGAACACCAGTGGTGCGTCCACTCCGGTCCTCTCGTACTAGGAGCAGCCCCTTTCAATCTTCCAACGCCCACGGCAGATAGGGACCGAACTGTCTCACGACGTTCTAAACCCAGCTCGCGTACCACTTTAAACGGCGAACAGCCGTACCCTTGGGACCTACTTCAGCCCCAGGATGTGATGAGCCGACATCGAGGTGCCAAACACCGCCGTCGATATGAACTCTTGGGCGGTATCAGCCTGTTATCCCCGGAGTACCTTTTATCCGTTGAGCGATGGCCCTTCCATTCAGAACCACCGGATCACTAAGACCTACTTTCGTACCTGCTCGAGCCGTCACTCTCGCAGTCAAGCTGGCTTATGCCTTTGCACTAACCGCATGATGTCCGACCATGCTTAGCCAACCTTCGTGCTCCTCCGTTACTCTTTGGGAGGAGACCGCCCCAGTCAAACTACCCACCAGACACTGTCCGCACCCCAGATAATGGGGCAACGTTAGAACATCAAACATTAAAGGGTGGTATTTCAAGGTTGGCTCCACGCAGACTGGCGTCCACGCTTCAAAGCCTCCCACCTATCCTACACATCAAGGCTCAATGTTCAGTGTCAAGCTATAGTAAAGGTTCACGGGGTCTTTCCGTCTTGCCGCGGGTACACTGCATCTTCACAGCGAGTTCAATTTCACTGAGTCTCGGGTGGAGACAGCCTGGCCATCATTACGCCATTCGTGCAGGTCGGAACTTACCCGACAAGGAATTTCGCTACCTTAGGACCGTTATAGTTACGGCCGCCGTTTACTGGGGCTTCGATCAAGAGCTTCTCCTTACGGATAACCCCATCAATTAACCTTCCAGCACCGGGCAGGCGTCACACCGTATACGTCCACTTTCGTGTTTGCACAGTGCTGTGTTTTTAATAAACAGTTGCAGCCAGCTGGTATCTGCGACTGGCTTCAGCTCCATGAGTAAATCACTTCACCTAATGCCAGCGTGCCTTCTCCCGAAGTTACGGCACCATTTTGCCTAGTTCCTTCACCCGAGTTCTCTCAAGCGCCTGAGTATTCTCTACCTGACCACCTGTGTCGGTTTGGGGTACGATTAATGATAATCTAGAGCTTAGAGGCTTTTCCTGGAAGCGGGGCATGAGCTACTTCATCACCGTAGTGACTCGTCATCGGACCTCAGCATATAGTGAACCGGATTTGCCTAATTCACCTGCCTACATCCTTAAACCGGGACAACCGTCGCCCGGATAGCCTAGCCTTCTCCGTCCCCCCATCGCAATTATCACCAGTACGGGAATATTAACCCGTTTCCCATCGACTACGCATTTCTGCCTCGCCTTAGGGGTCGACTCACCCTGCCCCGATTAACGTTGGACAGGAACCCTTGGTCTTCCGGCGTGCGGGTTTTTCACCCGCATTATCGTTACTTATGTCAGCATTCGCACTTCTGATACCTCCAGCATGCCTCACAGCACACCTTCACAGGCTTACAGAACGCTCCCCTACCCAACAATATTTACATATCGCTGCCGCAGCTTCGGTGCATAGTTTAGCCCCGTTACATCTTCCGCGCAGGCCGACTCGACCAGTGAGCTATTACGCTTTCTTTAAATGATGGCTGCTTCTAAGCCAACATCCTGGCTGTCTGAGCCTTCCCACTTCGTTTCCCACTTAACTATGACTTTGGGACCTTAGCTGGCGGTCTGGGTTGTTTCCCTCTTCACGACGAACGTTAGCACCCGCCGTGTGTCTCCCGTGATAACATTCTTCGGTATTCGTAGTTTGCATCGAGTTGGTAAGTCGGGATGACCCCCTAGTCGAAACAGTGCTCTACCCCCGAAGATGAGTTCACGAGGCGCTACCTAAATAGCTTTCGGGGAGAACCAGCTATCTCCCGGTTTGATTGGCCTTTCACCCCCAGCCACAAGTCATCCGCTAATTTTTCAACATTAGTCGGTTCGGTCCTCCAGTTAGTGTTACCCAACCTTCAACCTGCCCATGGCTAGATCACCGGGTTTCGGGTCTATACCCTGCAACTTATTCGCCCAGTTAAGACTCGGTTTCCCTACGGCTCCCCTATTCGGTTAACCTTGCTACAGAATATAAGTCGCTGACCCATTATACAAAAGGTACGCAGTCA